>JAJRTX010000178.1 GCA_021545665.1 Zetaproteobacteria bacterium | reverse complement strand
CCAGCTTCAATCAAAGGCCGGATATATGTATGCAATTTCCCTTTGAAGCCAATCAAATTTTTTCCTTGCAAGGCGGGATGGACCATATATGTTTAATCTTCCAGATCAACCGGTTTTTCGGAAAACACCTTGCGACCGGTGAACATGGCTGAAACAAGGCCGTTTTTTTTACGCTGTTCGGTGATCACAACGGCTGCGATATGCAGAATCACGGCTCCAAGAAGCACGAAGAAGGTAAAGTAATGAGTTTTGATAAACGGTTCTCTAAAGGATCGCATCTCCCCATACAGTTCTTTATCGATAAATTCTTTTGAACCGGGCACGAGTTGTGCCAGTTTCTCAGCATCACCGCCAGTCACCCAATCAGCAAAGAAAGCTCCGAACGGGGGCATGTAGACATCGGTACCTGCCAACACGATACCGGTGATCGCCATAATCAACAGCGCGGCAAACAGCAGGCTGACCATGAGTCGAGCTATGGGATTGTGGCCCAGATAAGAAGGGGGCTGACCTGCTTTGGCTGCTTTGATGTATTCTCCAAGGCGCTCGCAGGAACCGGCTCCTATGGGCAGAATGGCACCCCAACGCGAAAACCTGTTGCCTGCAACAAATGCCACGATCAAACGCCATAACAGATTCAAACAGAACACATAACCGATATACACATGGATAGTTTTGAGCAGCACCTTGCCTTCACCACTGACACCAAGAGCTTTACCATTGAGAATCACCGTGCCCACTGCAATCAGGCCGATAATGGCAAGCACATTAATCCAGTGGAACCAGCGCACACTGCTATCCCAGACAGCATACTCTTTCAGATTTCCGGATGTTTGATTCATGCTTACTCCTTAACTATGCTTCGTTCGTAAGCGTAGCTACGCACTCTATCAAAAAAAACCCCGCTGCAAATAAAGGCCCGACGCAATCATCACGACGATCAGGCAAATTGCGCAACAAGAAAGTATCCCCTGGGGGATTCATAAATAATGCGAGCTAAACTGAATTAATTTCGATTAAGCGACTATTTGGATCAGCTGTTGGCAAAGTTATGCTCACGCGGATAACTGCATCACCCAATAATTCCATGGCCCTTTCCGGCCACTCAATCAGGCAAACCCAGGGTGGCTGGAAATATTCCTGCACCCCAAGCATATCGATTTCATCCACAGCATCCAGTCTGTACCAGTCCATATGGGCCACGCTGCAAGCTTCGCCCTCATACTCCTGAATAATCGAAAAGGTCGGGCTCGGCAGAGCCTCATCCGTGATGCCCAGAGCCCGCATCACGGCGCGGCAAAACACACTCTTGCCGGCACCAAGCTCGCCACTCAAAGTCACCACATCGCCAGGCTTAAGACTGGCAGCCAATGCTGATGCCAGAGCAACTGTTTCCGATTCATGACAAACGTGAGATTTCAAATTATAATTAAGACTTCTCTCTACATTTAACCAGTGCCTTGATCACATCATGCTTGCAAATCAGACCAACGACAAAATCACCATCAAGTACAGGCAGGTGATGCACATTCATATCAATCATAATCGAGGATATTTCATCCAGATCGCTGTCTGCATTGATCGTGGTGACCTGACCATGGATCAGGTTCTCAGCTTTCATATCCTGCATATTGGCAAGCTCTTCCTCAAAGCGCGACTCACCCATGGGAATCACCATATCCAACAGCGCCACCCCAGTTGGCACATGCAGGTTTCCCTCCTGCTCAATCAAATCAGTTTCGGTCACCACGCCAAACAATCGCTTATCCTCATCAACAACCAGCAAACCAGACAGTTTTTCTTTGGCAAAGCGCTGAAAGATATCCGCTATCGGTGTGTCAAGATTACAGTAAGGCGGATCTTCATTCATGATATCGCGAGCAAGAACTTTGGAATATGGCATGTTATCCTCCTGGTACCTCTATTATAGTCGTTAAAAACAGCTGCGTAAAAAAATGACTGTTAAGACTCTGCTGTGAAATGCTTTTGACTCTTCTTTTCATAATGTGCTATTGGTTAAATCAGGCGCGGTGATAAATCTCACCACCCTGTTCAGCAAAGGCTTCCGACTGCTCAGCCATACCAGCTTCAATCGCTTCTCTCGTTTCCATACCATGTTCTTTAGCATAATCACGCACATCCTGCGATATCTTCATGGAGCAGAATTTTGGCCCGCACATGGAACAGAAATGTGCTACCTTGGCAGACTCCTTAGGTAACGTTTCATCATGGAAAGAACGCGCAGTGTCCGGATCAAGAGCGAGATTAAACTGATCATCCCAGCGAAATTCAAAACGTGCCTTGGAAACCGCATCATCACGCTGCTGTGCGCCCGGATGTCCCTTGGCCAAATCAGCCGCATGAGCAGAAATCTTATAGGTAATCACACCTGTCTTCACATCATCACGATTGGGTAATCCCAGATGCTCTTTTGGCGTAACATAACAAAGCATGGCACAACCATACCAGCCTATTTGAGCTGCGCCGATACCGGAAGTGATATGATCGTAGCCCGGTGCAATATCTGTAGTCAGCGGGCCAAGGGTATAGAAAGGTGCCTCATCACAGTGTTTGAGTTGCTCATCCATATTTTCCTTGATCATGTGCATCGGCACATGCCCCGGCCCTTCGATTATTGTTTGAACATCATGTTTCCATGCCAGCTTTGTCAATTCACCCAGTGTTCTGAGTTCACCGAACTGTGCTTCGTCATTGGCATCGGCGATCGCACCGGGCCTTAAACCGTCACCCAGAGAGAATGCTACATCGTAGGCTTTCATGATTTCACACATCTCTTCAAAATGCGTATAGAGGAAATTCTCTTTGTGATGTGCCAGGCACCATTTGGCCATAATCGCACCGCCACGTGATACAATACCGGCAAGCCTTTTCGCAGTTAACGGCACATAATGCAGTAGCACTCCGGCATGGATAGTAAAGTAATCCACGCCCTGCTCGGCCTGTTCGATCAGTGTGTCACGGAAAATTTCCCAGGTCAGGTCTTCGGCAATGCCGTTCACTTTTTCCAGTGCCTGATAAATCGGCACAGTACCAATCGGCACAGCACTGTTTCTGATGATCCATTCGCGGGTTTCGTGAATATTGGTGCCGGTAGACAGATCCATAATGGTATCCGAGCCCCAGCGGGTAGCCCAGGTCATTTTATCCACTTCTTCTTCAATCGAGGAAGACAAAGCGGAATTGCCAAGATTACCATTAATCTTAACCAGAAAATTGCGCCCGATAATCATCGGTTCAACTTCAGGGTGGTTGATATTGGCAGGAATAATGGCGCGCCCTCTGGCAATTTCATCACGCACGAATTCCGCTGTAATGACCTGCGGAATAGATGCACCCCAGCTTTGCCCCGGATGCTGGCGTGTAATCTCGCGCAAATGTTCGCGCCGCTGATTTTCACGAATAGCTACAAATTCCATTTCCGGTGTAACAATGCCCTGACGCGCATAAAACATCTGTGACACATTGCTACCAGCCTTGGCGCGTAACGGCGAACGCAGATGGGCAAAACGCAGCGAATCCAGTGCCTTATTTTCACGCTGTTTACGACCATAATCCGAACTGAGTCCCGTCAACACTTCGGTATCATCACGCTCTTCAATCCAGGCCTTACGAATAGGTTTCAACCCTTTTCTCAGGTCAATATCAACATCCGGATCGGTATATGGACCGGAAGTATCATAAACCAGAATCGGCGGATTTTCTTCCACCCCCATAGTAGTCTGGGTGGGAGAAAGCGTAATTTCCCGCATCGGCACCCGAATATCTGACCGCGAACCCTGAATATAGACTTTACGGGAATTCGGGAATGGCTGCTGAGCATCACTGCTGTTTTCTGAGCTGTTAATATCCGTCATATTCACGTCTGTCGTCATTCTACCTCCGGTGTACAGAACCTGTTGACAGGCTCTGAGTGCGCAATGATAACCAAGCGATACAGTATGGCATAGTGAACGTTGATTAAACCATTTAAAACTATGGATGGACTTTTCCAATAAACTGATAGAATACGCCCATGACACTGAATCTTCCCAAGCTTTCCAGGCAAACCGCTGATCAACTGCTACACACCTATGTTCTCGCACCCCGGAGCAACTGGTCCGTTTTAAAAGCATCATGCCCAACAGTTCGTGACTATCTGCAAGGGCAAATCACACAGGATATAGAAAAACTCACTGCTGAGCAGGCTATTCACAGCTGTGTCCTCAGCCCGCAGGGCAAGGCATTAAGCGAGCTGTTTATTGCAGAAGGCAACGATGATGAGCTTATTTTGCTCACTCCCGCATCACATGCTGTTGCTACAGTTGCCCGCTTGCGCCAGTTCGCACTGGGGCATGTTGTGAGACTGGGTATCGTAGATAGCATGGCTATTTGTACTGCTCAGGGAACAAATGCAACGGATCTACTGGAGGAATTTTCTTTGCCGGAACCCGGTAATACGTGGCTGGCCAGCAGTCGGAATAATCAAACGGGCAGTGTAGGCCTGATTATGCCGAATATACCTCGCGGTTTCTGGATCATCAGTGACAAGGTACATATCGATCATGTCATACGTACATCTGAAAACATTGTCCCTGAACATGAACTGGAAGCCATGCGCATTATCCGTGGCATGCCTGATTTTGGTGTCGAGTGGAATGAGAGTATCCATCCGCTGAATGCCAACCTGATCGAATTTGACGGCGTATCATTTGAAAAAGGTTGTTATGTGGGGCAGGAAGTGACCAGCCGTATGCACTGGCGCGGCGGCATTCGAAAAAAACTATACAGGGTATCCATTAACGGTGTACCGACTTCTCTGCCCTGTCCGGTCAAATCTACAGTCAATATAGGCGAGCTTCATTCGGCTGCCATTGATCATGAAGGCAACTATTTTGGCATAAGCTATCTGCCCATTGAAACTGTCGAATCAAATACCCGGCTTTATTTAGAAAACGGAGCTGAAATTAAAATCCTGGAACCCTGTCATGCCTGACGCATTTATTTGGTATGAGGCGGATGAAAAGCTGGAACCCTCCCTGATGGACTGGATGCAGCAGGTCGAAGCAGAAGCAGATGTAAAAGGAACCTTTTATATTCGCAAACAGGAGAACGGGCGCGCCACCTTTATGGAGGCTTATAACCAGGTTACCACGGCTACAATCAATAGAATCAATCGTCTGGCTGCAAAGCAGAAGATATTTAATAATATTGAAAGACGATGTGAAAGTTTTATAAGAATCGATTCCTATGAGTGAAATCTTCGACCGCGCCGGCAGCTATTTTGAAGAGTTGCGTGACCGACTCTGTTTGAGCTTTGAATCCCTTGATACAGCCAGCTTTGAGCGCACGAGCTGGAACCGCGAAGGCGGTGGTTCAGGACTGATGTCCATGATGAAGGGAAACACGTTTGAAAAAGTCGGCGTCAACTTTTCCTCCGTATCCGGACAACTATCAGAGGAATTTCGCAGCCAGATTCCCGGTGCCGAAAAAGATGGGAAATTTCGCGCTTGTGGTCTTTCACTGGTGGCTCATATGCGCAACCCAAAATGTCCGGCAGCACACATGAATCTACGCTGCATGGAGACATCTCAGGGCTGGTTTGGAGGCGGTACCGATCTGACCCCCTACTTTCCATATCAGCAAGACACCGACCTGTTTCATGCCCGCCTGAAAGCAGCCTGCGATTCTTTTGATCCGGAATATTATCCGAAATTCAAGGACTGGTGCGACCGCTACTTCTTCCTGCCACATCGCAACGAAGCACGTGGTGTGGGCGGAATCTTCTTCGACAATCTGAACAGCAGTGACAGAAATCAGGATTTTGCATTCGTTCAGGCTATCGGTGAAACCTTTCTGACCACCTACCCTGAAATTATTTCCAGACGAAAAGATGAACCTTTTACAGATGCAGACAGGGAACACCAGCTGATTCGCCGTGGCCGTTATGTCGAATTCAATCTTCTCTATGATCGCGGCACCACCTTCGGCCTGAAAACCGGCGGTAATATCGAAGCCATCATGATGAGCATGCCGCCAGAGGTAAAATGGCCCTGACAGCGCCGCTTGTTCCCGCAGAAAATATCGAAGCCCATTACAACACACTGAATCAAATAGGGGCAGTGGAATACGGCTTTCACCGCCCGGCCTATTCCGATGCCGAAACAGCAGCCATGGCCTATATCGAACAGGCCGCATTGGCTGGCGGATTGCTCTCACGTTGGGACAAGGTGGGCAATCTGATTATCGAAACCCCGGGCGATCATAGACACTGGGTTGAAACCGGCTCGCATATGGACACTGTTCCCGCCGGTGGCAATTATGATGGCACGGCAGGTGTAGTCGCCGGTCTGGAAGCAATACTGGCAATACACAGAGACAAACCTGCCCTGTCTTTTGGTTTGCGTCTGCGCATCTGGCGCGATGAAGAATCCGCTGCTTTCGGCGAGGCATCTATCGGTTCTCAAGTCGCCTTCGGGTTACTGAACCCTGATCTGCTGAATGCGACAAATCAGGGCCAAACACTGGCACAGGCAATGGACTCGTTTACGATTTACATCGTAACCCTGCTTGATAAGCCAGTCTCGAATATTCCGCGCACCATAAAACGGGTGGCGCATATACTCTTCGTCAATCAGGCGCATCAGCATCAGGTTCTCCGCACTCTCTCCTTGTAACTCCTGTTGGTAGTAACTGGAACGCGGTAGATCAATCAATGCAATCAATGCACACTGGCGTGATATGCTCAGGCCTTTATGGGCCGATTCAACACATGACCGTTTTTCCGTCACGCTCATTTCACCGGCCCTGTTACTTTTTTTAACCAGTCCACCTCAATCTGGAGCTGGCCAACCTTCTGGTATAAACGATCACGCTCACACTCAAGGCTATCCACCTCATTGCTCTTGCCTCGTGCAAATGAATCCGCCATGCCTTCAAGAGCTTTCTTTTTCCACTGGCTCACCTGATTCGGATGGATCTTGTGCTCCGACGCTATCTCGCTAACCGTTTTTTGTCCTTTGAGGGCATCCAGCGCTACCCGTGCCTTGAATTCCTTGCTGTAACTTTGCCATGCCATATGACTCTCCTTTGGTTTGGAAAGTACACCTTAATCCACCTTAGCCAATTGTCCTGTTCTTGGGGTCCACTTCACAGTGTGATTGCGGCGCTGGACTTATTGCTCACAAACGTGGATAAATTTCACCGTTCACCATAATAATACCCTGTTATATTCACGGTCTGCGAGGTGGCATATGAAACAGCTGGAAAAACTGATGATTGTACTGGTATGTCTGATCGGGCTGGCCGCCTGCAAGGCGCAGGTGGTCGGTATGCAGCAACACCCGTCATTTACTTACGAATCGGTCATGCAAAACCGTTTTGTCATTGGTGGCATCATCTCAACGGTTAAGCCGCTGGATGATATGGCCCGCATTCGTTTCAGTGATTTGATAGGGCGCAGGTTCGCTGAAGAACAGCCTCGCATGGCTATCGTACGTACAGGCTTTCTGATCAAGGCGCTGGGCCATGAAGCTTATGAGCAGATGCTGGGTGAATATCGTAAAACAGGCATCATTGATCCATTAGATGTTGCACAGATACGTCGCGATTTTCCCGATATCCGTTATATGATGTTGGCGCGCATAGAAAAGAATGACGTCAGCCAGAATCATGATCAGACAGAAACCGACGTGGCCGACTCCGCTGATGATGCAAAAGAAGGTGAGTTTGAGCAGGTGCGCGTGGATGTATCACTGACAACCAGGCGCGAAATGGGTGCGACACTGGTTATCTACGACCTGAAACAGGATGTACTGGCATGGTCGGGCTACGTCAGTGCATCGGAAACCAATAGCAATGATTCCTCACGCACATTTAACAAGGATAAACGCTGGAAAGAGGAGTTGGTGGATGTGTTCGTCGATGCACTGATCGGTTTAAACAGCGGCGAATATCCTGTTGCACCGAGTCAGGATGAAGTGCTGGCTGATATTTTTGAAGGTTTTGCAGAAAATATGCCGGAACCGCCGAAACGTCATTAGGAAACGCTGCTAATCCAGTGTTTCTGTCAGGTTATGGGTGGCCTCCAAATCAGCTCCTGCTTGTTGTGTCCGCTTGTCACAGGGAGAGGGAGTCCATTCATCAGTCCAGTTTGCAAGTATTAGCGTTTGCGCTTTTACTGTAAATGGGGTGTTATTTTTTTTACCATGGCCAGTGAACATGTTGAATGTGCAGGAAAAATTGTAGTCCGGATCAAGCGTATCCTGTTCTGAAAGGGAATAACCGGAAACAAAAAAATGACCACTATCGTAATTGATCGTAACCATTCTTTGCCAGCGATTGCGGCCAATTACATCGTTTTGTGAATGAATCACTAGATTGTTGTTTTTATCCAAATTCAGGCGGGGCAGGGTTCCCCACATGTCGCCCATCCAGGCCGGGTTTAATTTGCGCAGCGTCAGTTTCATCGTTTCGGTTTTCGGCTCGGACAGGTAGATCAACAGCTCGGTGCTGCCCGGTTCCAAATTAGACGCAATCAGCACAGCCCGATCAAAGCTGCCATCACCATTCCAGTCGGCTGTGACAACACTGAGCACCTGTTCTGGTCGGATCAGTTCATCTGAGCATGCAGGTGATGCACCGGAAGACACAAAAAGCAGTAGTGCCAGCACAGCCAACTGCTTTCTGAAATCTGAAAGGATAGATTTCATCTGATGTTATTGATTTTTCTGGCTCAAATAAGATTACAACTGACCAATAGCTTTTACCTCTTTATTTAGTTTCGCCTGTAAAGCCTTGTCAGAGGCATTGAGCGAATGTTTGCTTTCATCCACGCTCCATGCGCCCCAGCGCTGATCCAGTATGGTAAACACATTATAGTAGGCATCCGCCCAGTAGAACTGAGCCTTTAGAGGTGCAAGCCCATCCTCGGTAATTCTATCACCGAATTTTTTCTCAACAGCTTTTACCGTTTCTGTTTGAGTGGCTTTAACCTTGTTGTCCTGCACTGCTCTCCATGCAAGAGATTTGGATTCCTTCAGCAGATAAACCAGAGCCATCGATTTATCCTTGAAATCAGCAAACAGCTTTTGGCGAGCCTGTACATTCTGTCGCGTTTTAAGTCCTGAAAAACCTCGCGCCTTTACCGCCTTATCCTTGGCCTGCTGGTATTCACGCCCTGCCTTGTTTACGACATCGGCATAGGCCTTGACCACATCACCCAGCCTCTTACCTGTCTGTTTTTCCTGATGATCCTTAGCTGAAGGGGGTGCTGGTTTTTTTGCGGCCTTTTTGCCTGAAACTGCGGCAAGCATCTGCTTGACTTCGTTGCTGCAATTCAAAACCGGTACATTCACCAATGACCTGGCTGATGTGCCTTCTTTGTTTTTTAAATCCGGATTGGCGCCAAGCTCCAGTAATCGCCGGGTAATTTTGAGTTCTCTATACTGGCAGGCACGGAAAATAGCTTTATGCAGAGGCGTTTCCTGGAACATATTGTCCTGGTTGTTCAGGTCGGCACCGTTTTTGACAAGCAAATCCAGCAACGGAACCAGATCATCAGTCGTGTTTCCACTGGCAACCTGATGTAATGGTGTTCCCGATACAGAATCTGCCACATTCAGACTGGCTCCTGAATCCAACAGAAATTGAATGACAGGAATCTCACTGACATCCGGTAGCACGAGCACTTCTTGCAATGGCGTATGACCGTCCTTGTTCAATGCCTCCAGGTTGCCGCCATATTTGAGCAGTGGGGGCAACATTTTTATGGCCAGTTTGGAATCGCCCAGATCTGCGGCCAAATGAATTGCGGTTTTCCCCTTGTTATTGCCAAGGTTCGGATTTGCACCAACACTCAATAATGTTTGTATTGCATCAAATTTCCGATAGTCAATAGCTTTGAGCAATGCCGTTTCGCCTTGTTTGTTTTTCAGATTCACATCCGCCCCCAACTTCACCAGCAGGCGAATATTGGTCGCAGTATTGCGCCAGGCAGCGGTGTGAAGGGCACTGTCACCATCGGGTCCCAACTTGTTAATAATTGCTCCAGCCTCCACTAATGCCTTAATCATATTCAGGCCCATTTCATCCTTATTGCCTGCGGCCAGTTGCAGGGGAAGCAAACTTTTTTTGCCGAATCGCGTGTCAATTTCAGTTGGTGCATTCACATCACCGAAATATTTTTTTGCACCTTCCGCTGTTAGTTTGGGCGCAGCATTTACTGTGCTGGCCACAAACATCAAGGTCAGTGTCAGGCAGCAACACATGGCCGCTTTATTACCAATTTTATTCCTCATATACTTCATATCGTCATTCTCCATTCGCAGTTCGCCGTTTTATTTCTTTTACTATTAACGCATACACATCGGGATTCAATTTCTTGGCAAAGGAGAGCGGCGTATTACCCTGATCATCCTGCACATCAATCTTCGCGCCATGTTTTAGCAGTAGTTTGATCATGGATGGCTTTTTAGAAGCCGATGCAGTGATCGAAGCAAGCAGCAGGGGAGTCATGCCACTGTTTGAACGCGCCTCAATATTTGCGCCATGATCCAGCAGCCATGCAGTTGCTTTCAGGCTTACATTTTCAGCAGCTTTATGCAGCGGTGTTTCATGCGCCTTGTTGAACCCATCCAGTGCTGCGCCTGCTCTTTGCAGTAACACGAGGATTTCCGTACGATTATAAGCAGCAGCAATATGCGCCGGCGTATTGCCTGCTGAATCTGTTGCACTGGCATCAGCGCCGTTGGCAATCAGCATGGTAGCCAGTTCGCTGTCTTCATGCTTGGCAGCCTGATGCAAGGGCGTGCCATGCTTATCCGAGCGCGCACTTACATCTGCACCCGATGCCAGCAATAACCTTGCGACAGGCAGCGGACCGGGCGTGAATGATGTGTATTGCAAAAGGTGCAAAGGACTGCGCCCTTCGTTATCGCGGGCTTTCACATCTGCCCCGGATTTGAGCAGCAGGGCGGTAACATCGCCCGAACCAGAATAGGCCGCATCAAACAGCGGTGTTTGCCCGATCTTGTCCTTCATATTCACAGAAGCACCATGCTTGATCAGCATGGCTGCAAAGCGGGCATAGCCAAAACGTGCGGCAATATGCAGCGCCGTTTTGCCCTGCTCATCGCCTTGATCAATCTTTGCCCCGGCTTTGATTAGCATCTTGGCGATTTGAAGGCTACGATCGGTGTTGCTCAACACCATGGCCAGCGGGTAGGTCAACACCTTGTTTCTGCCAAACCTTTCCGGTTTGTTTACATCAACTCCACCTTTAATCATGGCGCTAACAACATCAAGCTCTAACTTTGGCCCACCGAGAAGCTCGGTCCATGACCATGCATTTTTTCCGACACCATCAACAGGGCATTTGATCACCCGGTCACGACCGCTCTTATCAGGAATGCGAACTGTGGCATAGCTACCTTTAAGCTCTGACTTTTCCATGCAACCAAAGTCTTGAGTTATTGAGTCGCCAGCAAACAAAATTGTTTTTTCAGGAGGACGTTCCCATCTTTCCCCTCCTCCATCCCCCTGTCCGTGTGGATAGTACTTCACAGTTTGAGGCGTAAGCTTGAAAACTTCGGTATGCCAGTGTGCGGTATTTGTTAATCGTAATTGCACAGGATATTTATCATTAACCTTGCCCCCGCTTTCCAAGGTGCAGGTAAGTTTTGCAACAGCAAGCTGTCTTGTTGCGAAGGGCAGTTTCAATCTAAAATCCGCCGGGCCAAAACCGTTGTATTGCAAAACCAGAAGAGCTTTGGATGGTCTATCAAAATATTTCCTGCTGCCAGTGCGCCACGGAAGCGTTCGTCCAGGTCTTGAGAATTCGATATCGACCACGGATTTGAGGCGGGGAGGCAAGACAATACCCAACGTGCCTGCCTCAGGAATGTTGATAAAGAAATGCGCCTCGGCACCGGGGCCGTCAAAATGCCCTGCATAGCTTTTCTCTACACTGAGTTGCGTAACTTCCGGTTTGAGCGAACCTTGCCACAATGCCAGCCTGCCATAATTGAACAGGTGGATAGTGCCATTTGTTTCCGACACACGCTCCTGACCAGCCGCCAGATTGAATGATTGCGAACCTGTGCCAACGTGAAGCACGGAATCTGCCGGATCAACGCGCCATGTATAATCAGAGTCGGACGATTTTCTGAATACGGTTTCCGCAAGAGGGAGTCGCTTGGCCGCCAGAAAAATATCGCATGCATCGGAACTGCGCCGCAAAACGATTCGGGTGATTTCCTCGCTCTGAGT
>JAJRTX010000177.1 GCA_021545665.1 Zetaproteobacteria bacterium | reverse complement strand
CTCTAACATCTCCAGTCAACCACACTACACACTTCTGGTCACCCTGATAAGCATTAAGAATGTCTAATGGGACTTCTCCTAATACGGACACATCCCAAAGGTCGTATTCTAGCGAGTTCGAGGTTAACGCTGACTCATAATAGCTCTCATATAAAGCACCTGCATCATCATCAACAAGTAAAATGTCCGATGAAACAGTAAAAGTACCTAATGTAAATGAATTAACACCCAAGATGACACCTTGGTGAGGACCTGTATCTAAAGAAAGATTAATATGATAAGTTCCTTCAGTGGCCGGGTCTGGAAGCGTGAACTCATGGGAATGAAAAACTGTATACGAACTATCCTGCGAAACCACGGATTGATTAGGATCCAGTACACGAATGGATGGAAAAATAGACCCCCAAGAACCATTATAAGCTTCTTGGCTCACCAGGGAGCTCGGAAGAGAGATCGTCTCACCTTCCGCATAAACTTTGTCCCATAAATTCCTCGTTCCTTCTGCTTTCATGAATCCAGATGTACTCTGTCCGCTTGTATATCCAAAAATCCACACTATTTGATTCGCGTAATCATCCAAAATCTCATTGTCAATATTAACCGTTTCACCAGGAGAATAAGACGACTTGTCCGGAGTTGTTGACGCTGAAAATGCTCCTCCTGCCTCTAAGACTTGTGAGCTCCCATCTGCAATCGGAAACGAATAATATAAAGATCCTTTACGAAGCATATAATTCCATCGATGATTCTCCAAATCATATTTAAATAATTTAGGATAAATGTTATACGTGCCGGCACTATAAACCATATTGTCGCCGTTGTCCACGGTCACAACATAGGATGTGTTCGAGTACCCACTCCAATGAGCCAACCCAATTTCTTCGAAACTATCTAAACTCACCCGTATCTCACCCGTGGGCATTGCCACTGGGTTATAAGTGATACTGGCTGGACCACTAATATTCTTATTTAATTGAACCAAATGATATGGTTCCTCAAAACACACGGCCGCAATGCCATTATAGATCCAATTACTCACATAAAAAGTCTCGTGACCATCAACAGAACTGGTGCGGCCAACAGCCCCAAAAGAATGTCGAAATGGTACAAAAACCACTCTTGCTGTAATCGGACTAGTCCCATCTTTAGCCTTGGTGTAAATTTCTACCGGCGTCAAATCAGCTACATAAAGCAATAGATTTCCCGGAACTGTTACATTTTCCGATACAAATAGAAAATGGTTTTCATATGAATATGCCAACAGTGTGTACTGCCCATCGGGGACATTAGATAAATTCAACATACCATTTTGATCAGTATACCCCGCGTAATCTCCGTATTGGGTTGTATCAGAGTATACTTCAACTCGGGTATTACCTGCAGGATTACCATCCAAGTTTGTGACCGAGACAAAGAGTCCTGGGCCAGGAACAACGTCGAATTGATTCGACATGCCTGTCTCTGTACCCCCCACTCTTGTTACAGTAATTTGATTTCCGTTATATATCTGATAAATCGTAATATCTCCTGTCCAAACACCGTTGGTAAATGAGCCGCTTGTCGTTGGTTTGACTGTTCCGGTTAAATCACTGAACGCAACAGCTCCAGTAAAGTCGGTTAGCGTGTTACCATTAGCATCTTTCGCTGTTACTGTAATAGAAAACGGCACACCCACTGTTTGTAAGCTTGATATTTGCGAAATCGTAAACGTCGCGGGCGTTGTAATTCCCGGAAGCGGTGACTCATACATGCCACGTCCATGAGTGGCCGCCCTGATTGTTCTGAATGCTGCTTGAATTTCTAACTCATCAACAACCACATTGGGCAATCCTGTATTCCACTCCACCCAAGAAACGCCACCATTCTCTGAATAATAGACTCCAAGGTCGGTGCCAACATAGACAGACGAAGGGAATCGAGGATCGATCACAATCGTATTACATGGAATATTAGGAAGATCATTCGTTACATTCTGCCAATTATCTCCGCCGTCTGTACTCTTAAAAACGTGGTTTCCAGCGCTCCAACCCGACATGCAAACATAGACTGTCTGTGGATCAGAAGGATTAACTGCTGCGCTAGTAATAGATGATGGTCCTACTGAGATATCAGTCCAGGTTGTCCCCCCATCCGTAGTTCGGTACATGGTGTTGCCATAGCCTCCGATATAGATAATTTGATTATCGCTTGGTGCCACACGAATGACGCGCCCCATGCGTTGAACGGAATCGAATAAAAGGAACCAGTTGCTTCCGCCCGTGGTAGTTTTGTAAAGATTGCCGTCCGAAAACGTATACAAAACATCCGGATTCGCGGGATCCATCTCAACTGGGGCTACCCAAGGGCCTGACCCAACCAGTCCATTGTTGATTGAGACCCAACTGTTTCCACCATCAGTAGACTTCCGATGATTCCCCAACTGGTACTCTGCATAGACTATGTTTGAATTGGTATAATCCACATTACACTCCCCTCCATCACCTCCTAATACATGATCCCAAAGTGGGGAGCCCGTATAGCGATTGGTGCCATTATCCTGGGTGCCACCAAAAGCAACTGCAACATTCGCAGGGTCGCTTCCCATTGCATAGAACTGCATAGTAGTTAAGCCATCATTAAGATCCACCCACGAAGCACCCGCATTGTTCGATTTCCAGATACCGCCGTCATTCCCGACAAACACTGTATTGGCGTCATTAGGATAAAACTCTATCGCATGGAAGTCAGCATGCATGCCTGAGCTAATGACTGACCAATTAATCCCACCGTCAATAGATTTGTAAAGAGAAACTCCTCCAGAGTAAACAACATCGGGATCCAGCGGGTCCACAGCGAGGACATTATCATACCAGCCCTGTCCGCCATAGAAGTTTGGACTGGTAGCGGTAAGCGTCCAGGTGTTTCCGCCATCAGTGGTTTTGTAAATACCCAACAGGCCCGTACCATTGAAATTGAAGCTCCCACTGATACCGGCATATAGAATATCAGGATTTGCTTCATGAATGGCCAGACTGATCCGGCCAACTTCCTGATAGTTCGTTGGCAATCCATTTGTCAATTTTATCCAGGTAACGCCGTTATCCGTGGATTT
>JAJRTX010000176.1 GCA_021545665.1 Zetaproteobacteria bacterium | reverse complement strand
GGCATGTTGTAGCGGACAGTCAAGAGTGATGTGTCATGCGGGAGTGCTGTGATCTTGTTATCACCTTTTGGTGAGCGGACCAATAGCTGGTGCGGCACGGTTCGGTTTCCGGCATGCAATAGCAGGGACTGTTCAGGTGACAGGCACCAGTCGGTGCCAAAACGCTCGTTCAGATATGAGCCGCAAAAATCCCAGAATGAGGCATACCAGGCTGTGCTTTCATCGGCCACCTCATCAGGACGGGAAGGGATGTACCATCCCTTCATGACAGATTGCAGAAAACCGTTCTTAACAAGACGTTCCCGGTCGAGACGCCCCAGGTCGCTTGAACGGATAGCGACCACGCCACGATCCTGAAGCGATTTCAAAGCTTCAAGCGATCGGGCCAGTTTTTCTGACGGAGCGGCCATGTTCTATGTTCTCTTCATCGGTTTTTACGGCGTGCTAATAATAGGCTATTGAGTTGTATCATTAATAGGTTATTATGTCGAGTGTAATTTTCCCCGTATATTCTTATGTGCCCAAAATGTGCTAATGCGACATATCAAAAGGGAACGTTTGCACCTGGAATCCTTGCGGGCTTCATTAGGTATACCTACGCTTCGCTCCGGCAGCAAGCAGCTTTGCTGCGAAAAATGGTTGTGTCATATTATATTTATGTACCAATCGGTCATCGCTAAAGCGATGCCTGGTTATGCAATTCATGGTGTAGCCGACTTTCTCAGGCTATAACCTGACGGAATACACGTTTTCTCTGTTGACTCAGTTAAATCATGTGAGTAATCTTGAAGCTACTGGAATGTATACATGGATGGATCGCTAATATGGAAATTGAAATAATTAACCAGAATACCAAGCCCGTTGCAGACTTTCTGATCAATCACCCGACACTTAACGCCGAAAACCCGAATGTAGTCATTAGTACAGTTGGTCGGTATGGTAATGCAAAAGTTGAGATTACATCATGCCCCGGCGCATTAACACGCTTTAGTGATGGCTTTCTTAGTTACCCTACGACCTGGTGGACAAATCACATTCATGCGGCTATGTTGCTGGGCTATTTTGGCAAGAAACAAAGAATGGTTGCTCAACTAAGACAAAATATACTGGGTGTAATCTTAAATGAAGCGATCAATAACTTTGACAAAACATTACAGGTTATTGAGTTTTACGCTAAAAACAAACTGAGCTCAGATAAAGCGGGGGCAATTGGTCGTTTGTTAGGCGGTGTCTTTACTAATTATGCAACGACACGCATTCCCGGGATGAAAAA
Source organism: Zetaproteobacteria bacterium (assembly GCA_021545665.1). Next base: position 14,642 of record JAJRTX010000176.1, on the reverse strand, counting down.
GAACCCGTTTTCAAAAAAGACAATAACGGGTATCAAGATGGCTAACTTTATTGTTGCCAGCTATGGTGCTGCAATTTTCGCTATTGCGAAAGGTTCGCGAAAATTTGAAGATATCATCTCCATGATTATCACAGGAAACTACGAAGCTACCGCATGCATCAATATGTCAGGGTTCAAGTATGTGAAAAATGTTGAAGTAAAATATAATCATGATGATTTTGTATTTTTCATGAGCGTGCTGCAGGAAGTAGACAAGCTTAACCAGAAAAACAGAAATTACTTTATTCGTATTGAAGAAGACAAGTTATAAAGATGACATCTAACAGGAAATGTCCTGCTTGTAACAAAGAAACAATAGAAATTGATCCTCTGAGTAAATGCAGTAAGGCAAATCCGTATCATTGTACTGGCTGTACCAGAAAAATGTACTTGCTTCCTTTTCACGGGCTTTTTGAGGATGTGATCATATATATTATGGGCCTGATTGCGATATTTTTATTTTTTCTCGGGTTCTACATATCTGCAATAATCGCGTTTATACTTGGTTGGGTATTCTCAAGTCTAGAGTATAAGTTTTGGCCGCTAAAGCTAATAAAATAGTTGTGTCTTTTGCATTGCTGCTCGCTATTGCTTTGTCAGTAAGTGTTGCGCATGCGCGAAACAAATGCATCTTTGATGAAGATATAGCGTTGAAATACAGTCTTGCACATATAAAAGAATGTGCACAAGATAAGCCTGCCTACCAGAATTTATTAGCCTACTTGTATAATTCAGGTGTAAATGTAAAGAAAGATCAGAATAAGGCCTTGCTATGGTATAAGCGGGCCGCAGAAAATAATTATCCTTCTGCCATGTTTAACCTGGGAAATATGTATTTTGACGGGAAAGGCATAGCAGTAGATTATAAAAATGCATTTTTCTGGTATGAGAAAGCCGCAAAATCAGGTGATATTCAGGGGCAACATAATCTGGCTTATATGTATGGGAAAGGGCTGGGTACCAGAAAAGATCTTGTTCGTTCTTACGCATGGTTTTTTGTTGCGATGAAGCAGGGACATGAGGCATCGTTTGCAAGCGCTAATGCATTGCTTGAACCGTTGGGTAAAAAAGGATTTGAAGAGGGAGTTGAATACGGCAAGGAGCTTTTTCGGCTCTATGGGAAGAAGAAATCGCTAAAAAATGAAATATAATAAAACTCATGGTCAGCTTCTGCACGTTAATATTATCTGGACACCCATTCCAAAGCAAAGCGACATACGCCAGGCATTCTAGCCTCAAAATAATTGATTAGCTTGTGTTACTCACGTTTAATTACGATGGACGTCCATGTGATACTTCCATATATCTTCATGTAAGACCACGACGACTGGCGTGAAAATTTGGTATAATCAGATATAAAACAACAGGGTAGATTTACGCGTCTTGCTACGAGCAGGGAATCTGAAGTGGTCTACTAAATCCAGCCACCATTTTAAGACTAATGATGTAAAGTTGCGCTATGAAACTACACATCCTTAATGACCTGCACGTTGAGTTCGAAGATTATGCTCCACCGGCAACGGATGCAGATGTGGTGATATTGGCAGGCGACATAGGCGTGGGACTGGAAGGCTTGCATTGGGCAGCAGCACGCTTCCCGGACCGGCCTGTGATCTATGTGCCGGGCAACCACGAGTTTTACCATCATGATATTGCCCTGATCGACGAGCTGCGGGAGCAGGCCCCGAAGCATATTCATGTCCTGAATGATGATCAGGTGATCATCGGCGGTGTGCGTTTCCTGGGCAGCATTCTGTGGACAGATTTTGCCCTGTTCGGTGAGGCAGACAAGTTCTTTGCCATGCAGCAGGCACGGCAACAGATGACGGATTTCTCCATCATTCAGAACCATGGCCAGCGCTACACGCCTGAGGATGCTATCCAGTTGCATACAGCCAGTCGGGATTGGTTGGCGGTAATGTTAGCTGAACCCTTCGATGGCCAGACGGTGGTGGTTACCCACCATGCCCCCTCATCGCGGTCGGTGCATCCAGTGTATGCGCAGGATTTGTTGACCCCGGCCTCTGCCAGCAACCTGGAAGATCTGATGGATGGTGAACGGGTAAGTCTGTGGCTGCATGGGCACATGCATGAGTCGTATGACTACGATGTATTTGGAGCGCGTGTGATATGCAATCCGCGTGGCTATTCACCGGAGGCATTGAACCCTGATTTCAGGCCAGATTATGTCGTGAAGGTTTAACCTGATTAGAAAGCGAAAGTATCTCCTTAAGCGTATATCTTGACATTATCCGGTACAGCGTATATATATGGTATATACGGCAGGACGTATAAAAAGGATGAAGTGATGGGAAAGATCATACGCAGCAATAAAGATCTCGGCGCGGTAATTCGTCTGGCACGCAAGAAAAAGAACTTGCGGCAGGTCGATGTTGCCCAAAAAGCATCCGTCCGGCAGGCTCTGGTTTCTGAACTGGAGAATGGTGCGACCACGGCGAACCTCGATACCGTTATAAAGATTCTGGCTGCGCTGGATCTGGATCTGTCCATCGTCCCACGCCGGAAAGCCGGGTTCGATCCAACAGCGTACTAAAATAAAGGATTCTAATGGGTCGTAAACGTCAAAGACGCGAGCTGGACGTCTATATCGGCTCAAGTAAGGTCGGCAGGTATTCACGCACGTCAGGCGGTGCCACCTCGTTTCGCTATGATTCTGATTGGCTATCGTCTGAACGGGCCTTACCCATATCGTTATCCATGCCACTGTCCGATCGCCTCTGGTCAGGGGTGCAAGCGACCAGCTACTTTGACGGGCTATTGCCCGATGACCGTAAGGTAAGGGAAAAAATTGCCGCGCGTGAGCAGGCCGACAGTGCTGGTATTTTTGATCTGCTGGCTGTTATCGGACGGGATTGCGTGGGGGCATTGCGATTTATACCCGAAGGTATGGACCCTGGCGATCCAGCAAAAATGGAATACAGGCCGGTTAGTGATGATGAAATCGCTGCCCGAATTGCCTCCCTGGGGACAAACCCACTCGGCGTCAATGCTGAGCATGATGACTTTCGTATCTCGATTGCAGGGGTGCAGGAAAAGACTGCCTTTCTGCGGAACGATGATCAGTCTGATGCCGGCGAATGGCAGCTTCCGCTTGGACCAACACCCACTTCCCATATCTTTAAACCTGCCATGAAACAAGGCCCGGCCGGAGCCGATTTTTCCGATTCACCCTGGAATGAATGGTTCTGCCTTATGCTATGTCGTGCTTTGGGTCTTGAGACGGCTAATGCCGAGGTGCTGATCTTTGGCGGGAAACCTGTGATTGTCGTGGAGCGTTTTGATCGAACCTGGCAGGATGGCGTACTCTACCGGTTGCCGCAGGAGGATATTTGTCAGGCGCTGGGTGTTCCGCCTGTGCAAAAATATGAATGCGATAGCGGACCAGGCATTGCTGATATTCTAAAATTCCTGAATGGTGCAATCGTCCCGTATGAAGATCGCATGAATTTTATGAAGACGCAGATCGTGTTTTGGCTACTGTCGGCCATCGATGGCCACGCCAAGAACTTCTCGATATTTCTCTCGCCGGATGGATACCGGCTAACACCACTTTATGACGTGATGTCTGCGGCGCCCTATCCGGAATTTCCGGTACAGAAGGTCAAACTGGCAATGTCTCTGGGGAACAAAAACCATTATCACCTGAATCAAATACAGCTCCGGCACTTTTATCAAACGGGCCAACAGTCCGGGCTGCGTGAGCAGGACATGGATAAACTATTCTCAGGACTGGTCACACAAATAGATAATGTTCTCACAGAGGCGACAGCTCTGGCTGCTGATGCAGGTATGCCGGTGTCACTGTCTGAGCCCATCCTTGCCGGGGTGAACAAGCGGGCGGGAATGATATTGAAGCATATGCACACACGAATCTAGAATATGAGCGTGATTTGTCCTGCATATTCTTATGTGCCCAATAATGTGCTATTGCGAAATATCGCCTCCAGTCATTTCAATAGCATAGCGCTCGTTACCGTGACAGGCTATAATTATAACCTGTTGAATATAAAGCATTCCCGGCCAAACTGTGTGGCTACGAACCAGGCGGTCACACGTTCGAATCGTGTCGGGCGCGCCATATTTAGTACGATGTATCAAACGGTTATCGCGAAAGCGCTAACCGTTTTTTCGTCTCAGCACAACCAGTACCGGAGTCTTTCGTTGCGAACTTCACAACTGCTGACGATGAGACCCTTCTATGTAGGATGCGGTGAGGCACGAACCGCATCAAAATACATCATAGGGTTTGATGCGGTTCATTCTTCACCACATCCTGCGTTTTATACTTGATTCCCAGGTACAGGCTTGCCCTTTCTAATACCGTCAGATCTAACGGCACGCATGCATTGCTTCGTTACAATATGAGGTTTTGCTCTCAGGGAATCGTGATTTTCTGAAAATGTATGATTTCTCACTTGTGAATGTGGAAAACAAACCATGGTAGCGTTATTTCATCAAAGTCCTAAGGGCATCGCAATCCCAGCTACGATTTAAGGATATCTCTGCAGTTTGTTTGAATATAGAATAGCGTTTTTCCGGTTCTAATTGAAATATCGCTATATGGGCGTCTAAAGCGTCACCTGGTTGAACGCGTGTTTTAATATTATCTTGGATATAGTCACTAATTTGTGTTCTGCTCATGCCGCTGTTTTGTGCTTCAGTATAGATATTGCAGATTTCGTTGAAGCTCGCTATTTCTCCAGTGTGCGAAGTAATAGGGAAGACAAATAGTAATAATACTAAATATGACTTTTTTAGTAACATTTTGTTGATCCATTCCTTTGTTTGTGATTCCATTAGGTTATTAGCTTAATTATATAGCTAGTTTGGATATGTGCAAATCAATATAAGGAGTTTTGGAATGGATGCCATACTTGTAAACAAGAATTTATCAGGAAAGGAAAAAGAAGCTATTTTACGTGAGATCCTGGGCAAGGATTACACTTCTGTTGGAAATAATCTACCAGTTTTAAAAAATGTAATCGATATCGTTGGGCATGTAGATACGACCTTCACGTTAGCAGAGCTTATCCCTATTATTAATTCCACGTTAGCCGGTAGCCGGATTATAGCCCTTGTTTCATCTGGTGCTTCTATTTTTTCTATTTTTATGTTTCCCGTTGCCGCCATGATTAGCGTTATAAATGCCTATCAGGTGGGATATAAAATGTATGCATTTCGGTCCATAGCGTACACTTTGACTGCTTTTGCTTTTAACAAGCCAATTCCACGGTCATCCAGAAAAATTCTTTGGAACATGAGCAGAGGCATAGTTATAGCGAAAAAGGACGAGATAGCTAAACATCATGAAATATGGGCACAAACATCAAAAAAAGTAATAACAAAACTCAATTCAGATTTATTATCTAAAAACATTCCCAAAGACGCAATGAAAATTCTTTTACGTGCGATTGCAAATGACAATGAGCAAAAGTTGTGCGAGCTTATATTAAAGGGTTTTGAGAAAGAATTGCCAAGTACTGCGAGGATGGTCTGGAGGAGTAATTATTCAGTTAAATTCCCTAACTAAGCAATCCTTATGTCAACCAGATCCACATGGGTAATAGCGCTACACGGTACAATTTCTGTGGTTGTTCTGTCCATGGGTTTGTATGTTCTAACAGAGAATAAAATGATCATGTTGGGGAAGCTTTCTGGCGGCCTCTATAAATTCAATTTCCCAAATAACGTTATTATTGCCATTTCATTTTTTTTGGTTTCAGCTTTTGTGATACTTGTATTAATTGAAAGCAAGCGTATGAAAATAATTAATCAATGGTTAATTATTGTAGCATTGGTATTATTTTTCATCGGTGTCTTTATATAGGCCTGTAAACTTTCCCCAGTTTAACAGTCGCCCAGAAAAGGGCTATGGTGGCTGTTTTATAGGCCGGGTTGTTAGCGACCTTCACAACTGCTGACTATGAGACCCTTCTATGTAGGATGTGGTGAGACACGAACCGCATCAAAATACATCATGTTTGATGCGGTTCATTCTTCACCGCATCCTACGTTTTATACTTAACTTCCAGTGAAGTGGTCTACTAAATCTGGTCACCGTTTTAAGACTAATGATGTAAAGTTGTGCTATGAAACTGCATATCCTGAATGACCTGCATATCGAGTTCGAGGACTTTGCGCCACCGGCTACGGATGCGGATGTAGTGGTATTGGCAGGCGACATTGGTGTGGGATTGGGGGGTCTGCATTGGGCAGAAGCCCACTTTCCGGACAAGCCTGTGATCTATGTGCCGGGTAACCACGAGTTTTACCATCATGATATCGCCCTGATCGACGAGCTGCGGGAACAGGTGAAGAATTAGGGTCAGACTCGATTTAAATAATATACCGGCGACAATAATTCGAGTCTGACCCTAATTCTTGCTAATTCTTTGACCCTAATTCTTTGACCCTAATTCTTTTTTTCCCTTTATTCGTTCCTATTTTTTTATTTTTTGTTTCTTTTTTAAATGTCCTTTTTCAAGTAGCGAAGAAACTATTTGCTCAGTCATGCTGTTTACTGTAGTGGTGTTAGACATATATAGAGAACCATCTGCTGATGTGTCGATATCACCAACCCAGATAACCCTGCCTGACTTAATATCATATAGCTTTGCTTGGGCATGCGTGTTTCTTCTGTGCGACACTATTGGAATAGTAGTGGCATTTGTTGAACTTGATCCTGTTGCATAAGCGCTGCCATAGCCGGTGCTATATGCACTTGCATTGGCATTTGTGTATGAATTAGTGCTATAGCCTACAACATTTTTTGATTGGTTATCACTTGTTATACCTATTGTTAGCAGGCTATCGAAACCTTTGGCTCTCATTATTTTTAGTTTTTCTGCAGCGGTGTATGTACGAGTAGGCATAAACAAATCATTTGCCGAAGCGTATATGACGTTAATGTCTTTTAGTTCATTGGAAAATGAATCATCAAATAAATAGCCTGGAGCTTCAACTAGTAATTTAACTGATGTGTAATTAGTATAATCTGGATCTGTAAAATCTCTTACATTTGTAGATACACATGCAGAGAGAGAAAGAGCTAGAAATATTAATGCAATGTTTTTCATTTAAATTCCCTGAGTATTTCACAATGGGATGTTCTCCAGAGTGTGTAAGATTTAAGAAGTGACATGCAGGTTACTTCTTAGTACTTAATCAAGTCTTATACCAACTATTGCTAAATGACAGACCCAAAGTAAACTTGTATTCGTAGTGTGGAATATAACACGTAATTGAATAGTGGGCTTGTCTTGCTAGGCCAAACAATAGTCATACTACGACATTGCATGTAGGGTGATTTATGATAAATACGATTATTACTTTAAATTTAATAAATACATGGGCTTAAGGTTGTCTCTAATGATGGGTGTCCACATAAGATCCAACGAAGCCGAAGACTTGATGAGATGGATATGCGCAGATTCCATCAGGGCCAGAAGCTTAGACCGCTTCATAAACAGGCCGGATATATGGAAGCAATACTTTTTAGCTAACTGGAGTTTTATCTTGCAATACGAGGTGGACCATATATGACCTCGTATTTGCGTACTTGTTGATTCCGAGTCAACGCAACCGAACAAACTTGCCTGGAGACGGTACACCTTTATTATCAATGATGAATAACAGGTAGTATCCTCTGGGCGCGACAGCGTGTGTATGTGCCCTGTCTGAATCATAGGGGTAAACCCTGCCATCCGGTACCGTAACCTGCAACGCATGATGATCTGATTCGGATGGCTCAAAACATAGCGACAATACTCGCTGCTCAGTATCTGTTTGGTGAGTAACCGCCATCGGACGCATTAATACAATTTTCCTGATGTGTTCAGGATGAGCGGTCTTTATTTCAAAGCTTTGGCCATGAGAAATATCGTGTCCATGATCTGGGTTGGGAAACGAAGTAATTTCAGGTCGGCTTGCCAGGCTCCCATCCAGGTTAAAGAGATAGGGGGGGCTGAAAACTTCAATTATGTCATCATCCGGCCCCCAACTATCACCACCTGTAATCATCACTTTAGCTGAAGGAAGCAAAAGTGCTAGCGAATGATAGTTTCTTTCGTAATCCAACGCGTCCAGGGTGTCCCAGGGATCGCCGACATTTTCTGGATCGTAGGCAAGGCAGGTATGCGGTAGAGTTATCGTGCCACCGCAGATAAACGCTTTTCCATCTGGAAGCAATACAACATTTACGTTTGTCCTGTTTTTGCTATCCGGAAAATCAATCGTTCGCCAATTTGACCCGGAAGGTGGTGCATCAATGATTCCGACGTTAGTTCTCGATTCCGAGTTATTGCCGCCTGCAACCAGCACACGATCAGGTTCGCTCGGCTTTTGTCGTAGCATCAGGACAGACATGCCTTTCGTGCGGTCTTTACCCACTCCACCATCTGCTAACTCGGTCCACTTGCCGGAAACGGAGCTTGAAAATGAGAAAGATGCAGCTGAGCTGGTCGCAGAAGCAAAACCTGTGCGGGGATCAAAGACCTCACCATCGGGCAGAAGATGTAATCCCGGATACAATCCTGGGAAGGAACGAAGCGAGACATCGACACCATCGACGATGTTATGTTCGATAGCATTAAATATCCCGGTGCGCTCATTGTAAACTTCCATTTCTGAAACTTCGCCATTGGCGACCAATACACGCCCTGAATCGTCACCTAAAGGCAACGAGGTAGGATACCAGCGCCCATGAATCATTGTAGTTCGATTCCCAAAATCAGGACTTCCAGGTTTTTTGTTTGTTGTATAGTGCCATTGCTTGTCAGCAGGATCGAATAGCCAGGCCATATTCGGGTTTGGTACCTCGTTATTTTCACCACCGCCACCTACGGTTAACAGTTTGCCATCGGTCAGAAAAGAATGCCCACAACAGTAAAGGTTGTCAGTAGGTGGCACCGGTGTTTCGAAGGCTGTGGCCGAATCTGCTGATTCAGGATCCCATACGGGTGTTTGGGATGTTGGAGAATAGTGAACTCTTTCAATAAAGAGCACTCGACCCGCATGTTCATCATCGTTGGTATGAACCAGTGCCGCGTGTGCTACAGGAACAGGGGTCTGATACAGCGTATTCCACGCCCCATAAAATTTTGGTCCAAAATAGTAAATCAGTCCATCGATGATTCCTGGCAAGATATCATTATCAACAATATCGATAAGGTCCAGAATCTGAGCAAATCCTCCGACAGGCCTGTTTTCTTCTCTCCAGTCGAATACACACCTGGCCGTCTTTGTATCAAACAGAGGTTCAAATTGTTTATCTTTCTTGCTGTTGTCACTATCATCCAGCTTCGCGCCAGTAATATCTCGTCGGATAAGATGAGGGGGAGTCTGTAAATCTTCAGGGCGATTGGCGGCATTTAAAAAATTCAGGATTCGTTTATGAATCTTAACTTCAATTTTTGGTAGTTTACACTTTGACATACCTGATCTCCTTTTGGTTTTTCACTGCAACAATTTAATTTCTTACGGTATAATTAAAATGGTTTCTGCTAATCTGTAAAGCTATTTGCATATTGGCATCGGATAAGTATTGAATATGTAAGAAGTTGCACTGAAATTTTGTGAAAGTTCACAGTCGCCCTAGCGCATTACAGTTAGATAAACGAGACTCTAAGATTGATAAAAATTCAACATCAACACGAGGTTGGGCCATGCCAGTCCACTGAAAAGTCTTGCAAAAGTACTTGGTGATACCAAAATTATTACTTTAAGGATGAAGAGAAATGGTAAGAGCGAACTGACATTATTTGCCAGGCAATGTTTGGCATATCACCCATTGTAGTCATAAGCAGGTGTATCTACTCAAGTTCGATAAACACGGGGCTAACTGGATTCATTGGTTATTTGAAGGGCAGGTGTGGCTCGGCCACTGTCTACAATCAAAAGAGGTCATCAGTGAGAGAATCTCCATACACAAAACGAAGACCTTCGTGGCTTTTTTCGGGTTAGATAGCCGTTGTGTTTTCCGGCGAAGCTGATCACCTATTCCAAACGACTTTTTTCAAATACATCTGTAATAGCAGATCCATTCCATACATATGACAGATGAGCACCTTGTACAGGTACCGATATACCGGGTGGCCTGAATACGGCAATGCACTGACCTCCCTGATCCCGCACTGAGTTGTATACCAGCCCCCATGATCTGGATTCATGCATCTGTTGCCCAAAGGCCTGGCCAGCTGTCCAGTCATCAGGGTTGTGAAGCGATTCATACCCTTTCATACGAATATCATGCATAGGCTTTATTACTTTACCTGTGTAGACACGCATATCAATCTCACCGGGCTCTTCGTTTGTATAGGCAAGAAAGATAGCGCGATGAAACTTTGTTTCTTCAATCGCAGTAGTCAGGCTTTTGGCTGCGTAATAGACGCCATAATTCCCATAACTAAAGCGACTGGGGCGATTGATACTTATATGAGTGAATGCGGCCATTACCGGGGAAGACCCGGGGCCACTGATGCGGTCTTCAACCGGCACCATGGCAATATCTCCGGCCTCGTGTCTCAGCCGTTCGTTGGTAAGAGACTCAATATAGTAAAGCTCATCCATGAGATCAGGGTCGACCAGTTGCTCAAAAAAATTTATGGGTGGAAATTCAGAGGAGACGATTCGGTATTGCTGGGTCCAGTTAAGTTGAACAGGTTTTGGTGTAGGCACTACATTCCTCGTTGTGAATCGAGATAACGCCGGGTATCAGCCAGATCAATTATACTGCCGGCTACCATTCTATCGAGAGCGCTTTGGCCATTAAAAAGGGGGGCATTATTTGGCTTTCGAATCCATTCATTTGCAGCGCGCACAGATGGCAGCAAGATATTAAGATCTTTGTAGATTCCCAGCAGGTAACTGATTCGGTCCAGGGCATCTCTACTCAATCGGCTGGCTGATTTATCTGCTTTCCATTTAAAGAAGGTTGATTCAGGTGGTGAACCTAAAAGTGTTCTTTGGTCAGATACAGACAGTTTCCAGCTTTCGGAGAGCTTGAAAAAGGCCTGCAAAGCTGCACTGGCAATGCGCCTGGGGTCTTGTTGTGCATGTATATGCCGAGTGTTTAACATGGTCAAAACTCTATAAATGGTGTATACGTCAATAATACTACATATATGGAGTAACGCAAGGGAGCGCGTAAGTGATCAAAGATAATGTAATATAAAACAAATACTTACAATTTTACTGAGTTTCTCATTTTATAGATACTGGTTAAGGCGACAAGAAGCGATCAGCTATATGTTATCGTCAATCAGGAATTGAAGAGGCTAAAACACTTGCCACTGGCAACGGTTAATAATCAGGATATATACGTTTGAATCAGCAAACCAGTGATGAAGCCTGCAATGATGAGAGCGCCGTGGCGGCAAGAAAAATAGTGCCGGCAATGAGTACACCACTGGCATCGATATTTGGCAGTGGCTTTCTTGTGGTGGTGCCTGTTCTTTCCAGCGCAGTAGGGCCTTATGCCGGTGTCGCAATGGCGGTGGTCGCCATTATTGCATTTATGGTCGGAGGTATAGTCCGGCACAATATACTTTGTGCAGAGCCGGTACTGGAAAAGAGGAACAAGCCATTTACGCTGGGTGTTGAACGGCTTTCAGATCTTGCCCTGGTGGTGGCCTATGTGGTTTCGGTATGTTTATATATTCATATTCTTTCGACTTTTGTCCTGGTCAGTTTCGATCTGGATACCGGCCTTAATAAAAGTATCTTAACAACCATTGTCATTGCTGTGATTACCGTAATTGGTTTATTCGGTGGCCTGAAACCACTTGAGGATCTGGAGCGGTGGGCGCTTTACGTGACGATACTGATACTGGCGCTATTGCTCATTATGTTTGGCATTTACGATGTAAACCAGTTCCTGGCGCAGCGCCATTTTTCCTTACCTGAAATGCCACAGCGTAGCGTATGGGAGATTGCAACCATCGTGGCAGGTACGCTTATTGTAGTGCAGGGCTTTGAAACAACACGTTATCTGGGAAGGAATTTTGATTCTGATACGCGTATTCGAGCCTCTCGCTGGTCGCAGTATTTTTCTCTCAGTATCTATGTAGCGTTTGTTGTGTTGGCGCTACCAATCGTGTCGGTACTCAACGGGAACTATGCTGACAATAGCCTGATTACACTGGCTGCAACGGCTTCGTTACTTTTACCCGTCCCGTTGATCGTGGCGGCCAGCCTGTCTCAGTTCTCGGCTGCTGTAGCAGATACGATTGCAGCAGCGGGCAATATGCAAGAGGCCAGTCAACAACGTATCGGTGCACGTGTCGGGTATTTTTTTGTTGGCGTAAGTGCAATGGCGCTGGCATGGACCAGCTCAACGTTTGAAATTATTGCACTGGCATCGCGTGCCTTTGCATTTTATTACTTACTGCAATGTCTGGTCGCATTTTCAGTTTGTCGTAACCATCGAGAGCGTGCGCGTTTTGTGTTCATTGCCTTTATTCTTGCCTTTGTTCTGATTTTTGCTGTACCAGCAGGTTGAGAATAAAAGGTTATGCACGCATTCTTCTAAACCGGCTTGTTTGGTGCAAAGGAGTGTGCTTGCGCCAGATTCCAGTTAACCTTGAACAGGGCATTATCGGTGCCTTCCAGTAATTCGCCGGGTTTCAGAAAATCTACAGCCATGTTTCCCGCAACGGCATTATTTGGTGCAGTGCGCAGGTAGAAGTGGTAAGGCCGTAACTGCCCCGGATGATCAAGGCCAGCGGCTGCGATGACTTCTGCCAGTGATTTTAGTGTGTTCTTGTGGAAGTTGTAAATGCGTTGTGCCTTGTCCTCAACAACCAGTGCGCGTTGCCGTCCTGGATCCTGGGTAGCTACGCCGACCGGACAACGGTTGGTATGACAGCTCCGGGACTGGACGCATCCCAGTGCAAACATAAAACCGCGTGCTGAATTGCACCAGTCTGCACCGAGTGACATGGCCCTGACCATACCGAAGGCCGAGACAATTTTACCACTGGCGCCAATCTTGATGTGTTTACGCAAGCCTGTTCCGTACAGGGCGTTATGCACGAACAGCAGTCCTTCATATAAAGGAGTGCCAAGATGGTCAGAGAATTCCAGTGGTGCAGCTCCGGTGCCACCCTCTGCGCCATCGACAACAATAAAGTCTGGCAAGATGTTGGTTTCCAGCATGGCCTTTACGATAGCCAGAAATTCCCATCGGTGACCAATACAGAGTTTGAATCCGACCGGTTTACCACCTGACAAGGCGCGTAGTTGCTGGATGAATTCCAGCAGTTCAACTGGTGTGTCGAAGGTGCTATGTCCGGCTGGCGACAGGCAATCCTTGCCTGCGGGAACGTGTCTGGCAGCAGCAATCTCTGCGGTGACTTTATGCCCGGGGAGTACGCCACCGTGGCCAGGTTTGGCCCCTTGAGATAGTTTGATCTCGATCATTTTCACCTGATCTAGGCTGGCTTGTTCAGAAAACATCTCAGGGTTAAATGTTCCATCTTCATTACGACAACCAAAGTAACCGGTACCAATTTCCCAGATCAGGTCGCCGCCAAACTCACGGTGATAGCGGCTGATACTGCCTTCACCGGTATCGTGCGCAAAGCCACCCAGTTTTGCGCCTTTATTCAGTGCGCGGATTGCATTGGCGCTGAGTGCTCCGAAGCTCATGGCTGAAATATTGTACACAGATGCTGAATAGGGTTTTTCGCACTGTTCGCACCCTATTTTAACGCAGAAGCAGGAATTCAGCTTAGCGGTAGGGGCAACGGAATGGTTAAGCCAGGCGTAATGTTCATCATAGACGTCCAGATCGGTGCCGAACGGGTGAACATCTACGGTATCCTTGGCGCGTTCGTAGACCAATCCGCGTTGTTCGCGGTTAAAGGGTATCGCCTCGGTATCACTTTCCAGTAGATACTGACGAATTTCAGGCCGTATACCCTCGAACAGCCAGCGCAAGTGTGCCAGTAGGGGGTAATTTCTTAACAGGTTATGTTTAGCCTGAACGATGTCCCAGAGTCCCAAAAGCGTGAGGGGTAAGGTGATGAGCAACAACCAGTACCAGCCTGCATGCCAGATGGCGGAGATTCCCGGAATAATCAATGTCAGGATGACGACAAACGCGAAGGGTAGGTAACGCATTAAGACTCCTGTGCTGAGGCCTGTTTCTAACAGGTTCTGTATTTGAACAGTAATAGTAACTCAAACAAGATGCATCCGGTATTTATTAAGTAATTTTAATAATGCTTCGCATATTTTAGTGCTACGCTCTTATCTTAAGGACTTGACCTGTGTGTAACGCACAGGGTCTATATTTATAGCATATTACTTCAAAGGAAAAACTATGAACCCGATAAGGCAACTGGAAAAAGCCGGCCAGTCAGTATGGCTGGATAATATTCGTCGTAGTCTACTGGATAGCGGTGGTCTCAAGCTGCTGATCGAAGATGACGGTGTAAAAGGGGTGACATCCAATCCTTCAATTTTCCAGAAGGCCATCGCAGGAAGTGATGATTACATTGAAATTATTCAAAATCTGGCTGAACAGGGGAATACAGATGCCGAGTCTGTTTATAAACTGATTGCTATTGCTGATATTCAGGATG
>JAJRTX010000175.1 GCA_021545665.1 Zetaproteobacteria bacterium | reverse complement strand
TCAGGTTGCAGGCTGAGCTGTACTGCTTTTACCTTGAAGTTCTTCGAATACTGCCAGGTCTTTCTCGGGTGATTAACTTTAGCCATTGGACACTCCTTCTGGTTAGAAAAAAGTGTCCGTCAAACCGGGGGAAGTTTAGTGTCCGGTTCATTGCCTGGTTAGTTTCCGGGTTAAACCATGTACCGTTCAATTTGGAGCGCTCCATGAAATACACCCAAAATATCTATGTCACCATCACCACGCAAAAGATATGTAATGCGGTAGTGTTCATATAGGAGAATGCGAATTTCCTCTTCTGAACCTTCGTAGCGATATCCCATGGCCGGATGGGACATAAGAAGCTGAGTTTTGTCGTAAATGCCGTTAACTACATCGGCTGCGGCAGCTGGGTTATCTGCTGCGATATATTCGTATATATCAGTAAGCCAGCGTTCCGCTTCGCTCGTCCAGTTCAGCTTTGCCATGAGCGGATGCGATGTTGCATCTGTTCATTTGAGATCTTGCGATCCGCTTTAGCGTCGGCTAATCCTCTCTGCACCATAACGTGAAAGGCGAGTTCCCGAACGATTTGCTCCTGTGAACTGTCGTCAGGCTGGTTCTCGATCAATTTTGCTAGTTCATCTTTTGCTGTGGCCATAGGAGTGCCTCCAGGTTGATTGTAGCATTTTAGCGGTCACTACACCTCGAAGGAAACTAACGCCGCGATAACCGGCGCGACTGCGGTGCAGAAATAGAAGCCAGCGATGGTAAACGCGTCCGGTTCATTGCCTGGTTACGTTTCACTGCTCAATAGCTTTGATCACAGCTCTTGGATTGTGCTCGACAACCTTGAGCAAGACACGGGCAGCACCTCTTGGTGAACGAAGTCCCTGTTCCCAATGGCGCAAGGTACCGATCGAAATGCCAAATGAGGCACAAAATCGTTGTTGGCTCATGCCTGTTTTTTTGCGGATAGACTTCACGTCAATAGGATCCATGCGGTGCTCTTTCGCTCTCGCCTTTTTCCCCTTGGCGTGGGCAATAGCATCCCCCAGGCCTTTGCTAATTTCAGTGTAAGTTTTGCTCATTCCTCTTTCTCCAACTTGCTACCAACTCCTTAACGCCTTTGGCAAGAGAATGACGTTCTTTGTCCGAAAGATTGGCTTTCTCGTTCTTACCAAAGGCTGCTAAAAGGTATAGTGGCATCAATTCATTATGGAAATAATAGACAACGCGAATACCGCCGCTTTTTCCACGACCGGATTGAGCCCAACGTAGTTTTCGAATGCCGCCTGTATTCTTCATCAGTACACCGGAATTCGGATGTTCTGCCAGGTAATCGATCAGGTCATCTTTTTCTCGCTCCGATAACAGTTGCTCAATCTTACGCTGGAAAGCACTGGTTTCAGCTACTGTGATCATTCAGGCAGAATATACGCCATTGGCGTACTCGTCAAGGCTGGATATACCTAAGATCTATCAAGAAACGTAACGCTCGGCGGTACGCTGGTCCGGCACTTGCGAAGCAAGTGCCGGACTGATTGCGCTTATATGTCCGATGTCTAGATTGGCACAACATTATTGGCGCATGGGCCTTTCTGGCCTTCGCCAACTTCAAATTCTACTGCTTGGCCGTCACTAAGTGTTGCATAGTCTCCGCCACTCTTGATTTCTGAATGATGTACAAACAAGTCTTTTCCACCATCCTCAGGAGTAATAAACCCAAAACCCTTGCCTGCGTTGAACCACTTAACTGTTCCTTTGCTCATAACTTATCTTCTCTCAATGAATGGTGAAACATCTCAATAACTCTACATTCGAATTCACCATTTCGAAGTAGAAGCCTACTAATAGGACATATAACGCCTGCAACAGCGGCCGGCTGTAAGCCGGTCCGGCGCCGCAGGCGCGCACTGCATCGCCTTACATGCCATAGCTACGATAGCTTACTCGCTACCAGCCGATTCAAGCTCACCCCCGACTCCGCTGCCTGAATGGCCAGCATTCGGTGCGTCTGAGGTGGTACACGAACCATAAATTTACCACTGAAATTCCTGGCTGATACCGGCTCAGGCACTGGCTCCTTGTTTGTTGCCATGTCACGAACGCATGATTGCACCAGCTTGCGAATGCCCCCTAATGCCTTTTCCGGATTCTTTTCGAGCCAGCTTAAACTTGGAAATTCAGCACATAGCCCAACGTGTTCCTGGTCTTCCTCTGACCATGTCACCCTATATGTATAACGATCAATATCTTTAGCCATTTTCTTCCTCCAAGCGTCGAAGCGCCTGCAGAACCTGGCGCACCTGATAAGGTTTAGCCTTGCCCTTTGCACTCTGAATATTTACCCGCGGGTCTCCCTGCCAGGGGGTCTTATAGACTCGATGGCTGGTTCCCGACTGTCTGGCCTTACCGAAGTACTGATCGCACACCTTACTGAGGTCTTTGAAGCGCACCCCCTTGGGGTTTTGCTTCATTTGCTTCAAGATGCTGTCGGTAGAAGCCATCCATGATATGGTATCACTATTGATATTACTGTCAAGTGCCACAACTGATGGTAGGGCACGTTGTTTCCGAGGCATGTAACGCCTGGATAACTGGCGCGACTGCGATGCGAAATAGAAGCCAGCAACGGTAAACGCGTCCGGTTCATTCACTGGTTAGGCTGCCGATCGCTTCTTGACCACAAAATCAACATCGCAATTCAGAATGTGCAACAACGCAACGAGCTGAGTCATTGATTTATGAGTATTAGATGGATCCAGCAACCGATAAAGTTGTGGCACTGAAGTCTTAAGCCTCTTTGCCATTTGACGTCTGCTGAGATCACTATATTCAATGCGTTTTTTTGCCTCCACAGACAATTTATAGGTCAGAAGTTCTGCTAGCCCGCATATTGCATGAGAGAGTGATTTTGGGCAGTTTTTCCGGCATGCATCAGTCGCTACATGGTCATCGCCGATATTAGCTGCTGGTCTGTTCATTGCCAGGCGACCAGGACGTTGCCGCGGCAATATTTTTAGCAAAAGGCATTTTTCAGACACAGGAATCCAGCGTGTGTGTCTCAACACGCTGGATTTTCATGGGTTCGGGTTTACCCAGTCGCGAGTCGATGCGCGGCCAGTGCATATTCTGGCCCATTCCGATCACTGATTCTGTTTTAAACCGATCATCCATTCTGGAACATACCGATCATTGATTCTGGTTTTATCCGATCACTTTTGTCGGGTTTCCAGAATCGGTGATCGG
>JAJRTX010000174.1 GCA_021545665.1 Zetaproteobacteria bacterium | reverse complement strand
GCCCTTCGCCCTTCGCCCTTCGCCCTTCGCCCTTCGCCCTTCGCCCTTCGCCCTTCAGGTAAGCATAATTATTACTTCGCTGTTCAAATTCGTTCCTGACGAATTTGTCGGGGCCGTCGCACGCACCGTTCTGCGCAGTAAGCGCGCTTGCCGAAGGTGCGACCACCGGGTTCCATAAGAATAAATGTTACTTCATAACCACATGATGAATATATATATTTTTCCTTTCATAGGTTAGATAGCCCTTATTATTAACTTTACACTTGATTTCGACAGTTATACTGTCTATATTTACTGTCATGAAGGAAAAAGTTCGATTGTACACTCTGGATGAGCTTAGTGGTCTCGTAGAGCTACCTAGGCGGACAGTACGGTATTACATTCAAATAGGGCTTGTAAACCGACCAGACGGCGCTGGTCGCGGAGCCCACTACACCAGCCAGCATCTCGAACAACTGCTCGAGATTCGTAAGTGGCAACAAGCTGGCTTGTCACTGGAGCGTATACGTGAGCTACTCAGCGCAGATGAAAACGAGCCACTTATACCACCATTACGTCCTCGTCAGGCGGGTACGGTTGAAGTGTGGAGTCATGTTGTAATCAGTGATGGGATTGAACTGACTATTGACCCACAACGAGCAAACCTGACGCCTGAAAAGGTTCGCGAATTGGTAAAAGGAGTGATGGATCTTTATGAATTAATAAATTAACAACTAGGAGTGATGACTATGACAACAGCCACAGCTGCCGTGCTCAAACCCATAGGTGAGGCGCGTATTGCCCTTGAGTCCGTCGATATTCAAGCGCATTTACATGGCCTTTTTGCTGATGTCATGGTAACCCAGGTATACCGAAACCTGGAGAACGTCAATATTGAGGCAGTCTATACATTCCCCCTACCCATGGATGCTGTATTACTGGATCTAACCCTGGAGCTCAATGGGCAAATCCTTAGGGGCCTGGTACAGCCCAAATCGCTAGCGGAGGGTCAGTACGAGGATGCCATCGACGAGGGCGATTCAGCAATACTCCTGCAGCAGGTAGAACCGGGTGTTTTTACGCTGAATGTAGGAAACATCCTGCCAAACGAGAAGACAGTTATACGTTTCAGGTATGGACTGCTGCATCGTTGGCACGGTGACAGCCTTCGTTTTTCTCTTCCGACCACGATTGCCCCTCGGTATGGCGACCCATTGACATCTGGGCTAGCCCCACACCAACTGCCTGAGTACGAGTTGACAACAGACCATGGGTTCGCATTGGAGCTTAAAATCGTGGGTGAGCTTGCCCAGGCAAATTTTGACTGTCCTTCGCACCCAATAGCCGTTTCCATGACAAGTGGTACCAGAATAATCACTCTCTCAAGCGGAAGTGCATATATGGACCGAGATTTTGTCCTGCTATTAAAGAAGCCTTCAGGATCAACAGGGCAGGCTCTGTGTGCCCCTGATGAAGATGGATATGTCGTACTTGCCTCATTTCATCCTGCTTTTCCGGATGATGTGCCAAGATCACCACGTTGTGTAAAGCTGGTAGTAGATTGTTCCGGCTCAATGGGTGGTGATTCAATTGCGCAAGCGAAGACAGCACTCCATGAAATCATATCTTTACTCAAACCGACAGATTATTTCAACCTGATTATATTTGGAACAGGTTTTCACCTCCTGTTTCCTGAGCCAGTAATCGCAAGCAAGGAAAATATCAGGGCAGCAGCATTGTACGTGGAGAAGATAGATGCCTATATGGGTGGTACTGAAATTGGATCAGCACTAAACGCTGCTTATCGGTGCGGAATTATTGAAGGATTACCAGTAGATCTTCTATTAATTACCGATGGCCAAGTTTGGAATCACGAGAAAGTTGTTGAGGATGCTATAAAATCAGGCCATAGAATTTTTACCGTAGGCGTGGGGAGTGCAGTGTCTGAGTCGTTTGTTCGCAGGATTGCAGAGACGACAGCCGGGGCTTGCGAGCTAGTAACGCCGCGGGAAAACATGTCTGAGCATATCGTACGGCATTTCATGCGTATTGATCAGCCAAGGGCAAAAACTGTAAAAATTGAGTGGTCAACAACACCTGTTTATCAGGTTCCTGGCGTAATCAAGTCAGTGTATGCAGGTGATACCCTTCACGTGTTTGGCTGGCTTCGCGAACGCCCAACCGGCAACGTACGACTGGTTATGTCGCTTGAGGACGATCGTATCATCACGCAGGAGGTGAGCCTTTCAATGGAGCTGGCAGATAGCGAGGAACTATCTATCGGATTACCAAGAATTGCGGCACATGCACGACTAACCAGTCTTGATGAAGAAGAATCGAGGAACCTGGCTGTTCGCTACCAGCTGGTTACGGAGCAAACAAGTTACATTCTGGTGCTTGAACGGGAAAAGGATCATAAGTCTGGCAAAATTCCTGCTTTGCGAAAGGTGTCACAAATGCTGGCCGCTGGTTGGGGTGGCATTGGCAGAATAGGTGAAGTTTCTTATTCAAAGCGTGGCGTTGTAGTTGATGGTGAACCTGCATATTGCCGTCGTCAATCAGATGGCACGCCATTCGACCAACTAATATCTGCATTGAATGAGCGATACCCGGAAACCACGGCCACAGAACTCGATATTGCAACTTTATCAGAATTCAAAGCTATGGGGCTAGATCTGCATAAATACATTAGATTGAGAAATTTAAATTACAATGTATACGATAAAGGAGACTATGAACAAGAGTTAATCGTATTCTTCTTGATGGTGCTTGTAGAGAGTGCTTATGGAAAAAAATTTACACGTCATGTGAAACGTCTTATCAGGTCAGCCTATAAAAATATTACGACTGATTCTTCAGCCAATATAATTTCCAAAGTTTTAATTAAGTTCTCGCTCAATATATAACCAGACTCATCAGGAGAAACTTTAATGATGAAAACGACTCACATGCATAATTCTACAATAGATATTCCGCCGTTATGGGAATACTCTTGGCATGAAGCTATCGATGAAAATGATGGTGAATCACGCAACTTGCTTGAGCTGTGTTCAAGCCAGGCTGTATTGTTAGAAAGATGTAAGGAATGGACTGCAGCCCCGGAGGCAATTGGTTGGCTAACGCTATGGACGAGAAATTATCAACAAATGCAAGGAGCTATTTCACTTTTGCAAAGTGACCCCGGTATTACCAATTGCGGTCAACTTTTTACACTTGAATTGATATGGCGTTCCTCATTCGAGCTGTATCTGCAAATGCTGGCAATTTATGGTGAGAGTATGCCACAGTTGTCCAACACTCAACAAAATTCTGAGCAGGTTGTTAAAAATCTAAATGCATATGTGGCTTGGAGCATTTATCAGGACAGAGGGTACTGCATAAAACTTACGAATGGGCGGAGATTAGATTCGATATGGGATACAGAGCTAGCAAAAGCCCTTAAGCAAGACCCTGATATAAGTAAATTTATCAAACATCTATGGGGGGATGAATATAATTCAACTGAAGAAAACTTAATAAAAGAGAAAAAAGATCAAAGAGAAGAATCTATTAGAAGAAGAAATATGTATATGAGATGGCTTGAACATCCAAGACTTTCGGGTTGGTTTAAAAAAATAAGGGAACAGCAGTCAAGAGACTTTTTTGGATTAATATCTAGCGAGAACGGTTCTGTTCGAAAAACAATGGATGCAATACTTACTACAGATTCAGGCTATCCAGCCTATCAGCGCGCTTCTGCTATCGCTCACGGGACATCCATAGATGCCTTTCTAACGAATATTGCAGGTCACTTGGCCCCATCTATTGCAGTTGACAAGGATCAGGTACAGTCCTCAGCAGGACATGTCAGAAGGTTTTGTCATTTTAATTGCTCAGTACTTTCCAGCCTGCTTGAAGTTGTAGATCCACATGCGTCACCGGATAAATAATGACATCACGTAATAATGAAATCATTACTGTTGACATTTATCTGATTTACCATAGACCGTCTGGTTCGTAGATAAAGTTTTTAAGGTAAGCTATTGTTTTTTATTCATACGGATCATCATCTTGCTAGAATGCACTAACAAACCCGCGCCGGGCAGGATGCACTATTTCTTATCCTTACCTTTCAGCCATTGACATTCATCTGACAACCATTGCAGCTTAAATGCCTGCTGTTCAGAAATTGCTTTATACACCGGCTCGATAAAATGGCGAATTTCATCAACTGTATCCACAAAGTCTACATTGATACTCAAGTTGTTCTTATTTAGGAAAGCTTTCCACTGAGTATACTTACCTTTATCGTGTGAGAATTCACCACCAAATACATACAATGTCTCAGTTGATATCGGGGTTTTCCTTCTCTCAAAGGTAGCCTTAATAGCTCGCGAGAGAAGATCACCATCAAGTGTCATCGTATGAGCAATGACGCTGATATCATAAAAATCTTTCATGCGACTGTTCGCCAGACCCAGCATTACCATGGCCTGAAATTTCTCTGCAATCACCCCGTACACCGGATAAATTTTTAGCCGTGGTGATGGCAAATCAAGGAATGACGGTAACTTCGCTTCTTTCGCGGCAGGTATGACAATATCGCCATAGCCAATATCAACCTGGAAAGGAATGCGAGCTTTAGACAGATTCGCAAACCCTGTTAAACGAACGCCACTATAGTCGGCATCTTCCTTAATCTTGATCCCATTGAGGCTATCCATATCGAAAACCAGACCATCATCACCCTCATCTACAGCAATCACCTGTGCAAATACATCGACCAGGTATGGCACATCGTTATCACCAAAAGTAAGCAGGTCGATATCTTTGGTCGGCCGATGAAAATCCTCATTCCACACCCAAAATAGTAATGCACCTTTGAGTAAAAATTGCTCAACATATTCACTGCAACTCAATCGATACAACAGACGCTGCATAACGTACTGGCGGAGCACGAAATCAAAATCTTCCTGTCGTTCCCGAGCAAGATTTAGCAGTTTCTGACGTATTGATGCCGCAATGTCCTTTGCCATTAATTACTCCCTCCCACTACACTGAAATAAATCAAACAAGACTCTCCAGATAAGGTTGCATTACCTTTTTAACCCGGCATATTTCAGCGTACACAATCAGCTCGTCCATGGTGAATTTACGCGCAGACCAACCTTTGCGCAATGCTTCCAGCACCACATCCATGCCCAGCTTATGTCGGTACTTAAAACAATCAACCAGTGTTTTCTCAGCACTGTATATTTGTACAGTGACACCATCAATCTGGTGCTTTTCAATGCCGGCTTCAAATGCATCGACCGAAAACTTGTACGCATGTACCGGGGGGTAGTCCTAGGCACTTGT
>JAJRTX010000173.1 GCA_021545665.1 Zetaproteobacteria bacterium | reverse complement strand
CGTATTCATGCTCGCCAGTTAAAACCATGCGAACTGCTCGTTCGCGTACTTCCGGGGAATATCTTACTTGGGTATTCATGGGCTAATCCTCTCAAGAGTTTTAGCCTCCGACAAACCCGGGGTGATTCAATTGAGAAATTAATTTTTGTGCCTGTGTAGGAACAGCTCTGCCTTGATTGCAGAAATGAGGCAGAAAAAATACAAAAAGCTCACAAATCATAACCAAAGTCAAGTTCCTTTAGACAATATTTCAACTTGATGTATCAAAAATGATTTTCCGACAGATTCAATTAGGCAAAGTGCACTCCGAGCTTGTGCTGACCATAACGTTTACCATTAATGCAAGAGGCTCCGGTTGTTGCCGGAGCCTCTGTTTACCCATCATGCCACGTAGGAGGGCGTAGCCGTAGGCTGTCGAGTGTTATTACGTTGATCGACACAACTGACACACAAAGGATGGGAGTCCGATTGTGTGGCTCATCCACCCAGAGTTTTGCAATTGGCTCAGGGTGGCTGAATTTTCCCAGATGCATATTGAAGGAACATCATTACAAGCCTCATGAATGGCCGGGCTTACCCGACCATTCCGTAGGGTTTGTGTGGGATCAGGCAAACGCTGTAACTGCTTCTGGGCTCTACAGCAGAGTATCTTGAATGCCATTATGCAAGCGTGCAGTTTTAATATTCTGAGTCGTGCTATTTGCAACTGTCAGATCATGTTTGTAGATAGCATCATATTCGAAGCTTACGATCCTGGTCTGTTTTCCAGCGCCATTAGCAGCGGCCAGATCATTCTCATAAATGCTGTCATACTGAAAGTGCGCGGGTATAACATACTGACCGGCGCCATTCCAGGTAGCAAGATCACGCTTATAGATGGCTTCATTCTCAAAGTTTGTAGTTTTAACATTCTGAGTCGTGCCATTCCAGGCTGCCAGGGCTCTTTCATAAATGCTGTTAGCATGAACGGCAGAATCCGATGCAGAGGCAAGGCTGGGGGTAACAAGCGCCAGGGCGATAATAATTACAGATATTGAATGTTTCATAGTAATACTCCTTTAAGCATATTTTATTTTGGCAATGCCGTTTTCTCCACTAGTTGGCATCTATACAGCCAGAGTCGTGCCAAATTGTTTATGTGTTCGCTATTTAATTGAAAACAATACGTTATTTATATGTTATCGCTGATAATCACCTCTTGCAATATCGTAAAGTAAACGTTAATATAGACGTTTACATATGAACGATATCGTTCACAAGGAGTAGCCCTTATGGATTTAATCAACCTGCCTGATCTGTCATTTGTCGTTGATAATCTGGAAGAGGGCATACTCTTTCTCGATAAAGAGCGTCGCGTATTATCCATCAATAAATCGGCTCTGAGCATGATTGGTCTGAAGGAAGATGGAGAGGTAAATATCAACATTCTCAATCAACTCTGTCCCGACCTGTTTCCGGGGGTCTCCTGCGCCAGAGAATGTGAACACAGTGGTATTTGCACATTGATGACGCAGAATATGGAAAAGGAAAAAGTTGAGGAAATTACATTCAAGGGGTCGGATGGACAGGTGGTGGCGCTGAATTTGAGGGCGATTGCCCTGTCCTCCAGAATAACTCAGGCTCGTTGTGCAATTGTGCTCACCAACCGTTCGCATGAGCGACAGCTTGAAGAAGAGGTGAGCGAACGCATTCGCATGGGGGGATTGGTTGGTCGCAGCCAGCCTATGAAAAAACTGTTTCAGCATATTTTGCGGGCGGCTACAAGTGAAGCCACAGTGTTGATAGAGGGAGAGAGTGGCACAGGCAAAGAACTTGTTGCCAGATCGCTACATGAAAACTCAAACCGATCAAGAGGGCCT
Organism: Zetaproteobacteria bacterium; assembly: GCA_021545665.1. The sequence goes on along the minus strand of JAJRTX010000173.1, from coordinate 6,160 downwards.
TATGTTCGCCTGCATTGTGCAGCTCTGGCTGAAAACCTTCTGGAGTCAGAATTATTCGGCCATGCCCGTGGTGCTTATACTGGCGCAACTGCTGCGAGAGCCGGGCGTTTTGAGGCTGCCCATACCGGCACACTTCTGCTTGATGAGATTGGTGAAATATCACCGGCCATTCAGGTGAAGCTGCTACGTGTTTTGCAGGAGCGTGAAGTCGAACGGCTGGGAGAAAATACGTCGCGCAAAGTGGATGTGCGCATTATTGCCGCCACCAACCGGGATCTTCGGGATATGGTCAGGGTCGGCACCTTCCGCGAAGACCTCTATTACCGATTGCGTGTTCTGCCCATCCAGACACCTACCCTGCGCTCGCGTCGAGATGATATCCCGCTGCTGGTTCAGCATCTGCTCTCGGACATGGAAAGTCGCTATGGGCGTAGTCTTGAAATTACGCCGGAGGCATTGTTTGTGCTGGAGAATTATGACTGGCCGGGTAATATCCGTGAACTGGTTAATGTACTGGAATTTGCCTTTGTTCAATCTGATGGCCCGAATATTCTACCTTCACATTTTCCTGTCGAGATTCTCAATCAGTCAACGACTCCTGCTCTTCAGAGTGTAGAAACTGGAGTGGGAAGAAATATGCCATTGTCTTATTACCGCTCTCGTATGCTGGCAGACGAAGAAAAGCAACTGATTGCGCATGCTCTGAAGGAAACCGGCGGCAACAAGGCAGCAGCTGCTAGAAGGCTTGGTATGTCGCGCACAACATTATGGAAAAAATTGAATCTCTTTGGCATGAATTAAGCTGTGCAAACGTCGCCTCACCCTTACTCTGGAATAACTGAGGCTGACCCCTTGAGCAGGACAGTTAACGCGGTAATTTAAGGTGTGCTGTTGTTGTGTGCAAGGTTGATAAACATTCAGTCTGGATTATTCATCATCCGACAATTCGCCACTGATCAGAGCTGCGGCAGTTTCATGATCAACGTGGCGAATATCATGGCCATGAATCATGTAGATGACCATTTCTGCAATATTGGTGGCATGGTCATTGATGCGTACCAGCGCCCTGCCAATGGCAAAAATTATCATGCCGGAAGTAATTTCACGTGGGTCTTCCAGCATGTAGGTCAGGTTTTCACGCTGCATGCTTTCAAATAAGCCCCTCGATTTTTGACCATTCTCTATCACTTGCAGAGCCCAATTCACATCGCCACGGGCAAAGGCATCAAGTGCCTGGTTAAGTTGGATAGCCGTTTGATCAGCCAATGATCGTAAGGTGGTCAGGTGGATTAAAGGGTGATCCCGGGATTTCAGCATTTCCTCTGCAATGTTTTCAGCCAGATCGCCCATGCGTTCCAGGTCGGTAACGATTTTGATGGTGCTGATCACCAGTCGCAGGTCACCGGCGGCTGGTTGTCGCAAGGCCAGAATAGTGCGTGTCATATTATCAATTTGAATTTCCAGTGCATTAATAGTTTTATCACGTTCAATCACCTTGATCGCCCGCTTCTCATCCTGCTTGATCAGTGAATTCATCGCACGTTTAAGGGCTTTTTCAACCAGCCCGCCCATGGCTAGGACATGTTCTTTCAGCTGGATAAGTTCTTCATCAAAACGTTTGATGATATGTTGATTCGGCATATTTACTCCTTTAAGGCGGCTTATCCGAAGCGACCTGTGATATAGTCTTCAGTCTGCTGGTTGGCGGGTGCGGTAAATATGGTATGTGTATCTGCGAATTCGACCAGGTCACCAAGGTAAAAATAGGATGTGTAGTCTGAAACCCGCGCCGCCTGCTGCATATTATGGGTGACAATAACAATGGTGTAATCTTCTTTCAGTTCATCCATCAACTCTTCGATTTTGGCCGTGGCAATGGGGTCCAGTGCTGAGCAGGGTTCATCCATAAGAATAATCTCAGGTTGCACGGCAATGGTACGGGCAATGCACAGACGTTGTTGCTGGCCTCCTGATAGCGCTGTGCCAGGTTGCTGTAGCTTATCCTTTACTTCATTCCAGATGCTCGCTTTCTTTAGTGATGTTTCTACCAGCTCATCCATTTCGAGACCTTCCTTGGCCAGACCGTGAATGCGTGGTGCATAGGCGATATTCTCATAGATGCTTTTCGGAAATGGATTGGGTTTTTGAAATACCATGCCAACATGGGTACGCAATTGCACTACATCAACTTCGGGTGCATAGATATCATTATCATCGATTAAAATCTGACCTTCCATCCGACAGGAGGGAATGCGGTCGTTCATTCGGTTTATACAACGCAGGAAAGTGGATTTACCACAGCCGGAGGGGCCGATAAAGGCGGTTACCTTGCTGCTGTAGATATCCAAGTTAATGCCATGTAGCGCTTCGGAGTCTCCATACCATAGTTTCAGGTTGCGAATGGAGATTTTAGTTTCAAGTTCAGGGTTCATTATTCCTCACCATTTTTTATGTGCGGTTTCGCAGTTTTACAGCCAGCGCGTTCAGACTCAACAGTACCGTCAGCAGGACAAGGATGCCTGCAGCCGTGCGCTCGCCATAACCGCGTAATGATTCAGTGGACCATGTATAAACCTGCGCCGGCAGCACAGTTGTGGCGTCCAGTATTGAGCCTGGCGGTTCAGGAATATAGGCCATCATGCCGATAATAATTAGTGGGGCAGTTTCACCCATAGCCTGTGCCAGTCCAATAATCGAACCGGTTAAAATGCCGGGCATAGCCAGTGGCAAGACATGATGCCAGACAGTTTGCAAGCTGGATGCACCCAGGCCGTAAGCCGCTTCACGGATAGATTCGGGCACGGAACGCAGGGCCGCTCGCGTGGCAATGATAATGATCGGTAGCGTCATCAAGGCCAGCGTCAGCCCGCCAGCCAGAGCAGATGATCGGGGCACGCCCATGAAATTGATAAAGATGGCCAATCCCAGCAGGCCGTACAGGATGGAGGGAATAGCTGCAAGATTATTGATATTAACTTCAATGATCCGACTAATGTGGCCATCCACCGCGAATTCTTCGAGATAAATGGCAGTCATGACACCAATAGGAACGGCGATCAGCATAGTGATCAGCAGGGTGAATATTGAACCTACTGCGGCGGCAAGAATACCAGCATTCTCAGGTAGTTTTGAATCGCCGGAGCTGAAGAAGTTACTGTTAAATACTTTTCGCACCTGATTGTTTTGCTGCATGGCGTCGACTATGCGCTGGTATTTGGGTTTCAGCCCATGACCTTCGTGCTGCTTGATATACTGATCTACGCGGCTGTCAGCGGGCACCCATATTTCATTGCTGGTGCCGATCAGCTCCGGATGCTCCTCCAGATAACCGGGCAGTGTGCGTAACCAGGCTCGACTGACTACACGACGCAGATTGCGTTCTACAGCCTTATTATAATTGCTTTTGACAGATTCAGTATAGTGAACTGTAACCTTTACCTCGGTCTGGTGAAAAGCCGGTAGTGCCTGACCAATAATATCGATAAAGAAAAAAATAAGAAAGCACAATGCTAGGCTGATTGCCGCTATGCCATAGCAGCGGAAACGGGTATCGGCATGCTCACGCCGCTTTTGGCGCGCACTATTTCTTGCTGTCAGAAAATCTCTGTGTTTATTCATAACGTTGCCTGAATTTTCGAACAACTATGGTCGAAATAATATTGAGTGTCAGTGTAATAATCAGCAGTACCAGTCCGAGTGCAAAGGCGGAAAGTGTGAAGGCAGAATCGAACTCCTGGTCGCCAGTTAGTGCTTCAACAATTTTTACGGTGACTGTGGTCATACCTTCGAGTGGGTTGGCGGTCAAATTAGGACGCAGACCCGCAGCCATGACCACAATCATTGTTTCGCCGATAGCACGTGATACGGCCAGTAAAAAAGCGGAGACAATGCCGGGAAAGGCGGCCGGCAATACAATATGGCGGATGGTCTCTGCCTTGGTGGTGCCAAGCGCCAGTGAACCGTCACGCAGCTCTTGCGGGACTGCACGGATGACATCATCGGATAAAGAAGAGATGAAAGGGATAATCATGATGCCCATAATCAATCCAGGTGCCAGAGCATTGGTATAATCTGCTTCCAGACCCAGAGTATGAGCTATATCGACAACCAGCGGGCTGATGGTGATCGCAGCAAAAAAGCCGTAAACAACCGTTGGGATGCCAGCCAGAATTTCCAGCATAGGTTTGAGTCGGCCGCGGGTTTCATGGGTGGCATATTCGGACATGTAAATGGCAGAAAACAGGCCAATAGGCAAGGCCACCAGCATGGCGATCAGGGTGATCATGAAGGTGCCGGCAAAAATAGGTAGCGAACCAAATAGCGGAGTAGCTACATTTTCATCTGCACGACCCGCACCAATCAGAAAGGCTGTATCCGGTTGCCATTGTGTGCCGGTGATGAAGTCCCAGATTGGAATTACTTTGAAAAACTGGATGGATTCGAAAATGACCGACAGTACGATGCCAACTGTGGTCAGGATGGAGATAGCAGCGGCGCTGAGTAACAGGCCACACATAACCTTTTCAACAGCTTGTCGGGCGCGGAAATCAGCTTTGATATGGCCCAGTGCAAACCATAGGCCCGCACCGCCCAGGCCAACAGCTGTGACCAGCAGCATGGTGGGCGGCACCGTAAATAGACCAAACAGGTGAGCAATACTCGATAATAGTGATACGCCCAGAGCAGGCAGTGCCATCCATATCATTGCATAGAGGCCATAAAAGCCGGGGCGAGAGTGTAATCGCTGGGCAGTTTCAACTGTCAGTGCTTTGCCGCGAGCGAGAAAAAAGGCCATGGCTAATAGCGGAATTATTCCGCCAAAAAACCAGAAAAATAGATCAGCAGTGGTCATTGGATATATTTTCTTCCCCGTTCATGTTATATGTATCAGACCTGTTAGTTATGGTGTTATTTTTAGTCGGAAACCTAACAGCGCATGTTGCAATAATCATATTTATTGCAATGAAAGCTTTTTAGCATATTCAGCAGCAAGAGTTTTCGACTTTACTTATACATGGTTGTTATGAAAAAAACTGGCCGGAGTGAACTCCAGCCAGTTAATTATATTATTGTAAGAAACAGTGATTTATAACTATTTCTTCAGATCTCCAGCTTTCAACCGGGACAGGTTGTCGAGATTAGAACGATAATGGTCACGCATCTTCTTCGGCAAGGGAATCAGGCCGATATCAGTACATTCACCTTCATCACCAATCATCTGTTCACTCATGAAAAGGTTGGCATATTTTAGCATGCCCGGAACCTTTTTAATATGTGAGTGCTTGATGTAGAAGTATAGTGAACGCGAAAGTTTGTAGGAACCATCCTGGACAGTGGCTGGAGTCGGGGCTATGCCTTCAACGGTAGCAGCGCCGATGCGGTCAATGTTTTCAGCCAGGTAGCTATAGCCAAATATGCCCAGCGCAGCAGTATCCTTGGTCAGCTTCTGAACAATCAGGTTATCATTCTCTCCCGATGGAACATAAATGCCATCCTGACGAATTTCATGGAATTTTTTAAACCCGGCATCGTTATAAACCTTCCAGTGCTTGGTGTTGTGCTTAAGAATCATATCTTCAAATGCATCACGGGTACCGGATGATGTTGGTGGGCCATAGATGGTTATTTTACGATGCGGCAGTTTGGCATTAATCTCGTTCCAGTAGTGATACGGATTATCAATTAGCCCGGACTCATCCTTGTTAGGAACCTTGGCGGCGACAGCCAGCAACAGTTCCTTACGGTTCAGGTCAAGAGCAGCCGCACTTTTGGACTGGGCGATAGCGATGCCATCATAACCAACAACCATTTCGGTAATATATTTCACACCGTTTTGCTGGCATGTTTTGTATTCCGTGACTTTCATACGACGCGAAGCATTGGTGATGTCCGGGGTATTCAGACCATTCCCTGCGCAAAACAGCTTCATGCCGCCACCGGAACCGGTGGATTCCACAACCGGAGTCTTGAATTTGGTAGTGGTTCCCAGTGCTTCAGCAGTATAGCTGGAGAATGGGTAAACCGTAGATGAGCCGACGATCTTGATCTGGTCGCGAGCTTCGGCTGCATTTGCTGTTAAAAGTAAAAGCGCAGCAGTAAGGATAATCTTTTTCATATTTATCTCCTGTGTTGTTATTTATAAACTGAGGGGGTGGCCAGG
>JAJRTX010000172.1 GCA_021545665.1 Zetaproteobacteria bacterium | reverse complement strand
TTTCGTAAGAAAGAAATTCAAACTGGAATTGTGTATCACCCTCATCATCTTCATCCTTATCGAGCAGATTTAAATATAGCTTAAGCTTTGGGAATGCATCATCATTTACCCACCATTTCCCTGAAACCTTACAGCTATAACTTCCGCGCAAACCGATATTAAGCGCAGTAATCCGCTGCTGACCATCTAATACCGCAACAAACTCTTGTTCCGGTAATTCAGTTAATCGCTCACAATGTGGTTTGTCTCTTTGATGATAATTTTTAACAAAATCATAAAACTGGTATTGATTTCTTGACTCAGACTTTATCTTCCAAAGTAGAAATGTACCAAATGGATATCCTTGGAGAATACTGTCAAAAAGTCGGCATATTTGGTCTGTCTTCCATACAAACTCTCGCTGTATCGCAGGTAATATGTATTTATTCTTGCCAACCTTATCCATCAAAGATTTAATAGTTCCACCCGCCTGATACATGCTATTTCTCCAATTACCTATACATAAATTACTATTATCTGCGCCCAGACACGCTTTCCCGCTTAGCCCCTGCCCCTGCTGGCCAAGGTCGCAGATAGAATCAGCTACCTAAGGCTGAGCAAGAATTTGCCAGTGCTGTAGGTTTGGGTAGCATGCATTTCTATTTCAGCCCTGCTCTTCACTACAGCGACACATCCCTCCCTTCTCTTTAAAGATTTCAACCAAGCAACTATCATCACGACAATAATCTGCCACGTACAATACGTCATCTCAGCATCACCGCTGACTGCAGGTCATGGCCCGAACTCGTGCGTTAGGGATCAATAGCGACAATAAAATCGCCCGTCTCGACATCCCAGACGAAGGTTGACCACATCCAGCTGGCCCGAACGATCGTGGTGATCTCTTTTCCACTGGCGCTCCAGCCTGCAATTACATGCCGACTCGGCTCGTCAACTTCCTGCGCGTTTTCCACAACCACCGCTTTGCGGAGTAGCAGTTCGCCACTCTGCGTGTCCCAGATCGACAGTGTGGACTCAGGGGATCCAACGGCGACGAAGCCCCCACAGGGGCTCCAAGCCGCTGACTGAGCTTCAACGTCTGCGGATTCCAGGGCGATGTTGCTGGCGCTGTCGGGGTGCAAAGTACAATTTTTTAGGCTTTCCTCCTCTTGATGAAGAAACTGCCAACCCCTAGGGGTTCGCTGTTGAGCAATTACCCTTGGCTCTGGCCCGGCGATGCCCGAAACCGATGATTCAAACCAGTGCGTCTGCAGGAAGTTACCGGCAAGATCCAGAACGACGACAGCACTTGAGCTGGTGAACAGGAGTTCACCGTACTCAGGCACCATCTCAGCATGTTCGATGAAGCCGATGATCTCTTGCAAATCGACATGTATTAGCTGTTTCTTGTCATTCGTCATTGGCTTGCCCTTTCTACAATCTGTTGAATAATAAATGCTCCCTACCCCTGACATTGCAGTATTTCGGCTGAGTCATTACATCAACACGACCAAACGAGGCAGCCATTGGAATCGATAACGCGCACCATGAAATATCGCGCAGAAACTCTCGATGCGTTACTGAGTGCCGAACGCTCATCACCATAGGACCCATTTGTGACCCAGGACTGATAGGCGTTGTGTGACTTGTATTGAACTTTGTACATGATCTGTATCTCCCGTTTGATGGATTACTGTATGCCCCCTTCTTTTCAGGCGAAGCCATGTGCAAGGATGATACTGTCAGCGTGCGTCGATTATTGACGCATGGAGATTATTCACGAAGAAAAGGAAGCAGCGCTCACGAAATATTCGTGTAATCTGTCATCCAATTAATGGAGCTCCACTGTGAACATGAAGTCAGAAATACGGTTAAATCGATTTATTGAAGCACAACAACCACTTTATGAGCAGGCATTGCTAGAATTGAAGGCAGGGATAAAGAGTGGGCATTGGGTCTGGTTTATTTTTCCTCAAATTTCTGGTCTAGGGAAAAGCGAAACCTCTCAACACTTTGCCATTGCGGATATTGAGCATGCACGCCAATATTTGAGCCATCCCCTGCTGGGCACTCGTTTGAAAGAATGTACTAATGCAGTGCTTGAGCATGTCGGCTGCGACATATCAGAGACCCTCCCCTACCCAGACAACTTAAAATTTCAATCGTCCATGACGCTATTTTCTGCCGTCTCGGAGAATGATGATTCGGCATTTAATCTTGCCTTGGAAGAATTCTTCAATGGGAATTCATGCATTAAAACACTGAAAATTTTGGGCCATATCTAGGGATGATAAATTTTATTACAAATTAAATAATATACTACTTGGGCCTGCAGTCTGAAAATTGGTACGTAGTGAGAAGGTAGTTGACATCCCCCAAGCAGAGAGTATTTTCAAAAATATAATGTCAGCCTTATTGATCTGGCCTTCCCTAAAATTGGATATCGTTTCTCATTGAGAATCCATAGGCTACTTTCCAGCCTTCCACCCATTTATTATATAAATCGGCTTGAGTAACGGGATCATAGACCACGTTCTTATCAATAAACCATTGAATAAATTTTTCCTCCTCATCCTGTGAATATGGGTTCCCATCTTCCTTTGAACATTAAGGACAATTCTTCCAACCCTGATGGTATGCGTGCTCCTCAGCTGTGGGCGTCATAATACTCGGGTCTGATTCTTTTGTTTCATTCGCCACACCATGAGGCACATGTCCAGCACTGACATACTCTCTTGCAGAGTCACAATGGACCAGCTGATCATCAAAGAATATATCTGCGTTAAAAGCCTTCAAAAACGCCCCTTTTTCCACGCCCCCCAGAAACAATGCTTCATCAATACGTATACCCCATGCCCGCAATGTGCGTATCACTCGTTCATGAGATGGGGAAGATCTTGCGGTCACTAGAGCTGTGCGAATAGGCGACTCATTTTCTGGCCATGATGACTGGATTCGCTGCAAAGCAGATAGGAAGTTTTTAAACGGCCCCCCAGGCATTGGCTCTTTTGCCGCATCTTTTTCAGTTTTATTGAACACCTCTAGACCATGCTGCTTATATATTTTTTCGGAATCATCCGAAAAGATAACGGCATCACCATCGAAGGCAATACGCAGCTGAGCACTGTCACTATTCGATCTTTTTGATGGGATAATAGTCGCTGCTGCAAGGCCTAATGCAAGAGCTTCGGCAACATCGTCACCATCCGTCGACAAAAAAAGCTGGACTGAAAAGGGAATCGCGTAACGATAAGGTGATTGCCCACTGCTAAAAGCAGCTCTGGTTATATCCAGACCATGTGCCTGTATCGAGTTAAATATCCGGAGCCCTGTATCTGCACTATTCTTAGAAAGAAGAACGACTTCCACTCTTGGATTTTCCGTTGAGCCATTATTCAGCGCCAGTAACTTTTTCACCAAATCGAAAGCTGCACCTTCTTCTAACGGTTCATCTTCATGCTCGATTTGGTATTTGCAATAGGCATCGATACCATTTTCAACATAAATTCGATGACTCTCTTCCAAATCAAACAAAGCTCTGGATGAAATCGCAATAGTCAAATTATTCATAATTACCTGTCCAGCATCTGTTAATTGCTCACGATATCGTTCCAATTGACCAATCAGATAGAAATAGTACCCATTCCAACCAACGACGACACCAACATACTTATTTTAGTTCTCATCAAATAAAACCACTCTTTACAGCTCATGCACCCGCACCCCTCCACTCAAACTACTAACTTGTTCGACGACCCTTGAGTGATGAGTAAACAAAATAACCTGAGTCTTCTGAGAAAGCTCCAAAAGTACACCAAGTGCTGATTCAGAACGTTTGTCATCAAAGTCGACAAGAATATCATCGACAATGAATGGCATTGGTTCTGAAGACTCCATGTATTTCTCAAGGGAGGCAATACGTAAAGCCAAGTAAAGTTGATCGCGCGCACCATTGCTCATCCCGTCTACAGGTACTTGTTCTTCGCCCTCATTCGGGCGTATCCCCACGAGTATAGGTTCATCATTTTTATTGAAATCCGCCCTCAATGCCGTAAATGAGTTCGCTGTAAGTTCAGAAAATAATTCGCTAGCGCGCTTCACTAGAGGCCCCTGATTTTCTCTTCGATAACGCTCTATTTCATCACGCAATATCCTGCTAGCCAGTTTTACTCTGGTATACTGGTCAGCATCAACACGTATGCTGGCAAGCAACCCCTGCGCCTCAGCGGCGTATTCTGCTGCTTGACCACTGCCATTAATACGCTCAAGCTCACTCTCTTCCCGCACTTTGGTTTCGTGAAGTTGATTGCGTTTTGGCTCAAGATCCTTATCGACCCGTCTAACCTGACGTTCAATCTCAACGAGCAATTCATCTGAGGCGATGCCCTCAGCTTCTTTTCGTAGTTGTTCAATGGTTGAACCATCACCCGCCAGCACGATCCTTTGCTTGATCATCCTGATTTCCGCATCAATTCCTCGATACCTGCCTGATTCACGCTCCGCCCTATCCAGATCTTCGGGATTTTCTATTTTGGCCTCTGTGCACAGGCACTCCAATCGCTCACTCATGGTTTTTATAGTGAACTTCGAGGTAGATATAGCCTGATTTAAATGCTCAATCTGATCCGCCAGGTGCTGTTGCCGTGTTAACTGTGTCCGGTTTAATACCAAAAGCGCATTGAGTTGGATTACTATTTCATCGGCAGGAAGTTCCTGGAGTTTTGTGGCAGTCATTTCAGAGACCCGGGTAGACTGAGTGCAGAAATTATTGATATCCACATCTAGTACTTTAAGCTGGCTCCCCAGTCTTTCTACCTCGCCCATCATGACAAAGATGTTGCCCACTTTTTCAATGACAACAGCCATCTCACTTGTAGATATTCCCCCTTCCAAACCAAGTTCCCTTACCTCGTCATTCCATTCCGTTTGCCATACGTCGAGGTCACTTGTCGCCTGTCGACCTTCTTCAATATGAGTCTCAAGGCTAATCTCTAGGACATCAATCTCCTTGTCCAAGGCAATAAATTTCCGCCGGTTTTCATCAATTTTTTCCGCTATATCTTCACACTCAACCAGCAGTGGCTCGAGCAATTCAGACTGGGCCACATCGTGTCCCAGCTCCTTCAAATGTAATTGGAGCTTCTGAATATGGGTGTCACGAACTTGCTCCTGCCCATTGATCTGCTGCTGGAGGGCAGCCACCTGTCCTACTCGCTCACGTAGTGTTTCTATATCATTCAACCAAGCCAACATCTCCCGAGGCATACCGGGTTTGATCCCATAAGGAGCCCACAGATCTTTCCAATCGATATCAAGACGCGCCTTCTCCTCGGCACATTGCTCTATATCTTGCTCTATCTCTGCAATGCGCTGCTGCGCATCCTCCTTTTTTACCTGCAAAATCGCTTTTTCATGTACCCGGTCTGCTTCACGCCGAAGACGATCCGACAATTCATCACTTGCAGTAATTCGAGTTTCAAAAGCATCTGGCAAATCGTTATCGATAGCTAACGATGTGACCTCATCGGTAACATCCTCATCCTCAACCCATTGTCTCCGCAGTAAGTGCCATAGGCGATCTCTATCATCCCGCGCCTGTACAAGGTCATCTTCTGAAGGCACTGCACACGTGTGCAGAATTTCACTAAGTCGCAAACTGGCATTCTGTATTACAACAGCGATATCTTGTCGCTTCTCTTCCAGTCTTCGGCTACGCGCTGCATTTTCAACGAAGGTATCTTCAATGCTTGAGAGCGCTTCCCGGCGAGGTAAGGCCAAACCTGATAACTCATCCAGTTGTCCCACCCAGTAGCCAAGCCGGGAAAGGTCGTTAGCGCATTCTGCATCTAAGATACGTTGCTCGTCTTGATCAGATGCGATACCGCTATCGACATCACCCAGTTTTCTAGCTGTGGCAATACTTCGTTGTAATACTTCTGCCGAATTCACCTCGGGCAGTTGATCGCGCTCCCTGCGGGATCGCTTCAAGATTTCCTCGACTCCATGTTGATTTGACTCAGCCTGCTCAATGCGTGAATCAAGCCGGGCCTTACGATTTCCCGAGTCGGATACACGGCTCTGCCGCGCTAGTATCGGACGCAATTGTTCAATTTCACTTAATGGCAACTCAGGACGCACTTCTTTTAATAATAATGCTGAAGCATCAAGCTTTTGCTGTTTCTCTATTTCCAGTTTAGGCCTCTTCCTTAGCGCCTCACGATACGCCCCCAAACGGGTATGAAGATCTTCAATACTTTCTGCCTGCTCCAACACATCCTGTTGTATATTTAACTGGCTATTCTGCTCCTGCAAATCATTGAGATGAGTCGATTCTTTGTCGAGAAGCGTCTGAGCAGTCTCGAGTTTCTGATTGACCTGCTGGCGTCGATCCGGAAAATCTTCAGGCAAAAGTACTATCTCGCCTAACTGTTCCAGTTCCACAACAAGCTCCTGGTGCCGGGTGAGATCTGGCAGAACACTTTTTATACGCTGAAGACGGATAGTCTC
>JAJRTX010000171.1 GCA_021545665.1 Zetaproteobacteria bacterium | reverse complement strand
TATGAGAAATTATATTTTTACCATCATGTTTGCGACCTTCCTGTGGCTGCTGATAACTCCGGCAACTATTTGGGCTGAAGTAAACATAGTTCAACTGAGTTCAATTACCCCCAACAGCTCATTGCACAGCAATGCCTCGCAGATTTCTCCCGCCAGTCTTGCCGCTATGATGAAGCTGATGCGTTTTAAGAAAGAATTGCTATTTGGTGAAATTTTTTCCTCGGGAGAAGCAAAAATTGATGGCCTTTTCTCCTCCGGGAAGACTATTGAGGTCTTCAGCAGTGCTGAAATTCAGATGCTCTCCATAGAAATTTCAGATGCTGCTAATATGCTGGAAGCTCAGCAGGGGATTGCCTTCAAATCGGAAATGGGTAGAATAAAAGGATATGTTTTCTTCTCCGGGCAGCAAAGCATCTGGTATCTCGCCAGTATCGAAGGACGCCCGGCTCATCAAACCAAAATAATAGAAGACGAGAGCTATATGCTGGACGATCCGGAAGCGGATAACAGATGGAGCAACAAGGTTGAAAAATCTTACTGGCAGCTGAAACCGCAGCAAGGCCAGTCCCTGTATCAGAACCGTCCAGACTGGCTGCGTGTACCAGTCAAACATATCGCCGCAATTCAGGCGAAAAAAGTAGTGCGTCCTCAACAGGCAGTCCCCCCTGTCGTTATTTACAAGGCATCTCCCGTCGAAGTGGCCCCGACCACAGTTGATACGACCCGCGAGCTAAGAATAGAGAGGCTGCAAAGACTGTTGAGCAAGGAACTGATTTCTTCTGCAGAATACGATGGGAAAATGGTCAGTATTATTACTGAATTCAATCAGTCACATCCGGCAATTGAGGATCAGATTGAGTTTCTGAAACGACTGCGAGATGAAAATAAGATTAGTCAGGAAATCTACCAACCCCGTAGACAGGAACTGCTTGAGAAACTGTAAACTCTTGATCCAGAAGAATAAACCGACCGTTACGAATTCAGTAATCAGTATCTCTGTATGAGCGACCATCAGAGTAATACCTCCTGTAATCAACGAAATATCAATATAATAATAATACTTCTATCTGTAGTCGGTCTGGCATCCAGTATTTATCTGACCTATCTGCATCAACAGATTTTTACCGGCAAACTTGAAGACTTTGGATTTTGCGGCATTAGCCGCAGTATCAGTTGTGAGGCAGTCAGTGCTTCTCCATATTCCACAATATTCGGTGTTCCCCTGTCATGGCTGGGCACCTTGCTTTACCTGTTCTGGATAGCCCTGGCTGCTATCGCTGCCTTTAAGCCTGAAAATAATGCTCGTATAAGTAACGGCCTGATATTACTCACATCTGCAGCGGCCGTAGTTGCCAATATTTACCTGGGGCAACTAATGTTTTTCACCCTTGAAACCCTGTGTCTGCTATGTCTGCTTACCTATGCATTGAATATTGCCGTGCTAATTTTATCACTACATCTGACTAATGGATTCCGGCTTGCAAGTATTAGCGCTGGTGTCCGCGCCATGATTCCGTTTTCCGGTCAGACACGTTTCGGTTTTGTGCTGGTTTTTGTCCTTATTACCGCTGCCGGTATAATTGGCCAGCTCCAGATGCAGAAAGGGATCGCAACGGCATCAAAATTTGATGTGGCCGGTTTTAGAAAAGCTCAGACATACCCTCGCCATGAGATTGATACAGGTTCAGACCCCTTCCATGGTGGAGTCAATGCCAAACTGACAATTGTTGAATTCAGCGATTTTCAGTGTCCACACTGTCGTAAGGCCCATGTTATTTTACAAACTATACTCCCTGGTTATGGAGATCAGGTTAAACTGGTCTTCAAAAATATGCCGTTGAGTATGCATCATTCCTCCAAAGCTCTGGCGCAACTGGGTGAAGCTGCGCACAAGCAGGGCAAGTTCTGGCCACTTCATGATTTAATTTTTAAACGGCAAGCCGAATTTAAAGACACTCCATTGGACAAAAAGGCTCTGATGAGATTAGCTGAAGATGCCGGACTCGATATAGTTCGAGCAGAAAAAGACTATGATGATTCTTCAGCGGTTAAAGCAGTGGAAGCTGATCAGAAGGAGGCCGAAAGGCTGAAAATCAGAAGTACCCCTGTATTCCTTTTCAACGGACTGCTGATCCGTGGTTTGCCTCCACCAGCTATTTTGAAACAGATTATTGAGCTGGAACTGGAAAAGGCGACCAACTCAAAATAACAATTCAAAAAGGCTCAATCCTTTTTCATTATTCACATGTTGGATATACGACTTGTTAGTTGAGTATTGGCATCAGGACTTTACGACCAGAAATTGGCGACCGAATCTATTGTAGAGCCATACTTCAGGAAGTGCACCTGACAATTCCGGGCAAGGAAGGGAGTTATTGCTATCAGGGATGACTCCAGCCTGTAATTGTCATCCGGATTGGTTGCATTGAGGATGATACGGGCAGGAGACCTACCCGTCTGATTTAGTTTATCCATTGTCAGCAGGGCATGATTGATGGAACCCAACTTGCAGCCGACCACCAGCCAAACTTCAACTTCGGGCATATCTTTTATCCAGTCACAGACCAGATAATTTGCGGTCAGGGGTACCATCAGGCCACCTACCCCTTCAATCAGGCAAATGTCTGCATCTTCAGCTTTTTCTCTACACCATGTTATGAGCTGGTTTGGATTGATGCACCTGTGCTCGGCAGCAGCAGCAAGTGCAGGGGCAGATGGATGCTGAAAACAGTACAGGTTGATATCTTCCACATATTGTAAGTGCTGAATGTTCAGCAGTGCAGTTATATCTTCATTCTGTCCCTCTGCATCTATGCCGCAGGCAATGGGTTTCAGTGCTTTGACATTAATACCAACCTGTAACATAGAGTGGATCAGGCCGGTACTGACCCAGGTTTTTCCCGCGTCCGTATCGCTTGCTGTAATAAAAATACTACGTGCCACGATTTCTGACCTGTTCGATGGGAATATAATTTTCCGGCAACTCCATAGCTTCTTTTTTATACCATGCCTGAGCATATAGTGCTTCAAAGGTGGCATAAATCTGTCCATCTTCAGTGCGATGTAAAGCAGTATATTCCTGTTCAAGTTGCTTAATCAGGGCGCGGCCATAGAGACCATTCTTGCGCCCGCGAATGGCCGCTGCCGAGGCACCCAGACCCTTTAATTCGCGGATCAGGCTGATGGTATCCGGATAGGTCAGCGTGAATAGATCGGTGTCAGTGACTGACATTTCAACTGACAGGCTGGTTAGCGCATCGCCGAGTGAGGTTACATCAGGGAATGGAAGCACATGCCCGGCCCGTTCGGGCTCTATATGTGCCAGTGATTGTCTCAACTCAGACAAGGTGCGCCGCCCGAAGGTAGAAAATAGCATCAGGCCGCCGGGGGCTAGCACACGACGCATTTCTTTCAACATCTGTTCAGGACTGGTTACCCACTGCATGGTCAGGTTTGAACAAACCAGATCAAAACTGCCGGACTTAAACGGCAGGTTGATGGCATCTGCAGTGGCGTGCAAATGGCGGCCATGCCAGGGACAGCGAAGACCATGCGAATGACGGGTTGTTTTAACCATCGCCTCAGATAAATCTGCTGCAACTATGGTGGCTTTTTTATACTTGTGACGCAGCAGACGGGTAAAATATCCAGTACCACAACCAAGATCCATAATGCGTTCAGGTTTGAGTCTGGTAAAATCCAGATGTGTCAGCAGGCGGTCCGCAATTTCGCGCTGCAGGACTGCATGTGCATCATAGCTGTCAGATGCTTTTGTAAAGGCACGTTTCACATGAAGGGTTTTAATATGAGATGTATTCACAGTGTTTGCCTCCAGTTATTCAGAAATGTGTTGAATGCCTCAGGCTGCGTCAGAAAGGGTGCGTGACCGCAAGTCTCAAATGTCTGTAGTTGATTGTTTGGCAATGCTTTTGCCAGAGCGCGACTGGCAGCAAACGGCACAATGGCATCCTGCGTGCCATGCACAATCAGTGTTGGCAGAGACAGTGTATGCAGCTGATCTCTCAAATCGATAGTGCTTAGCAGCTCAAGCCCGGTAGTGATACCAGCCATTGTTACAGGGGTTTGCCTGTTCACCGCCTGTCTGGCCAGATTGTTGTAAGTGCTGCGAGACAGCCCGTCTCCATGTAATGTTAAGGCAAAAAAGCGGCTCATCACCCTGGTGGATTGAGTGATCGCGGCCTGTTCAAAAGCTGAAAATATATGCTTACTGCATCCATACTCCCAGCCGTCCCGCATGCGAAAACTGGGGGTAGACGAAATCAGAACCAGAGCTTTTAGACGTTTGAGTCTGTGACAGGCGATTTCCATAGCCAGTATGCCGCCCAATGACCATCCGACCAGTACAGCGGGCTGTTCTGGCAGCTGATCAGCAATAATTTGGATCCATTGCTCAGCAGGAGTATCTGCTGTTCCACCATGACCGGGTAGATTAATGAAAATGGCATTAGGAAAAAACTGGCGCTGTTGAAACCAGATGCGTTCGGATTGGCCCCAGCCATGCAAAAAAACCAGTGGATGATTCATAGTTTTTTAAGAGCATTGACCAGTTGATCAATCTGCTCATGTGTATGTGCCGCTGAGATAGTGATACGCAGACGTGCCGTACCGAAAGGCACAGTTGGTGGCCGGATGGCTGGTACAAAAAAACCGGCTTCGCACAGCGTGGCTGCTGCTTGCAAAGCACGTTCATTACTGCCGAGAATCAAGGGCTGGATGGCAGTAACAGAACCTGTCATGGGTAAATCCGTTACCTGTTGGCGGAAATAACTCAGTCTGTCCTGCAAAGACTGCACAACTGTCCCCGACATTATCAAAGTCAATGCTGCATCAGCTGCGGCAACAACGGCAACAGGCAAAGCGGTGGAGTAAATCATGGTGCGCAAACGCTGACGCAGCCCGTCGATAAGTTCATGAGCCCCGAGAATAAATGCGCCATAGCTGCCGAAGGCCTTACCAAATGTGCCGACCTCGACCAGTCGTGAATGCCCGGCAATATCGCATTCGGCTGTCAGTCCGCGACCCTCTTTGCCGACGGTTCCGATGCCATGTGCATCATCGATCAGCAGCAGGGTATTATGTTGTTCAGCCAGCTGAGCCAGTCTGTTTGCATCGGCACAATCACCATCCATACTGAATATACCATCGGAAACAATGATCCGTTTTTCTGCCGCATGATCACAAAGCAGCTGATCCAGTTGTTTAGTATTCAGATGCTCGAAACGGTGGGTGAATGCGGTGGACAGGCGTGCTCCATCGACCAGAGAAGCATGGTTCAGTTTATCGGCAAATATATGGGTATGGCGATTTGCCAGCGCCTGCAACAGCCCTATATTGGCCAGCATGCCGGAACCAACGATCAGACAGCTCTCATAACCTTTCCAGCGGGCAAGCCTGGCTTCAAGCACATGCAGTATGGGATCATCACCGGACACCAGACGTGAAGCGCCACTGCCCAGACCATGACTTTTAATAACGCGTATGGCTGATTTACATAAATCCGGATGAAAACTCAGGCCCAGATAATCATTGGAAGAAAAATTAATCAGTTGATGCCCTGCCACACGAATATACGTGCCATCACACTGGCTGGCGCTAAAGTGACGCATACTGTGTTCAGCAATATTGGCGAACCAATTGCGGGAATCAGACATGTGCGGCATGCTGGGCGGCATGGGTAAGCTGTCAACCAATGTTGGCCTTCGGGTTGACGAAGTCAGAAAACTGGTCTTTCCGCCAGTCTGCCTGTTTTGTCAACATCCGCTTGCCACCCGTGACGGCTGTTGTGCCAACTGTCTTGAAAACATACATATCTGGCCGCATACAGTTTGTCTTACCTGTGGTAATATCCTGCCGGAAGATATGGTGCCAGGGCCATGCGGGCGTTGTTTACAACGGCCTCCTGCACAGTATGAAACGCATAGCTTGTACGAATATAGCGGCCCGGTACGTGAAACTATGCTGAACTGGAAATTGCATGGTCATGAGGCCGGAGTACGCTGGCTGCTGACTGCTGCAGTACCCCGAATGGTTGAATATATCATGACAGATGATCTGTTGCTGCCTGTTCCCATGCCGCTGTCCCGGATGCGTAAAAGCGGTCAGCATCATGCGGCAAACATGTGCCGTTGGTTAGCTGAAGCCGTGGGTTGTGAATGGGATTGGTGCCTGCTGCGCCGCGTGGGCAACCAACCCAGGCAATCATCATTAACTGGCAAGGCACGGCGGGAAAATCTGCGTAAGGCTTTTGCAGCATGCAACGACCACGCTCTGAGTTTGCAGGAAAATGCCACTATTTGGATTGTGGATGATATTTTGACTACTGGCACAACCCTGCATTATGCAGCCCGTGCTGCGCTAAAATTGAACAAACAGGTGCGGGTACTGTCAATAGCCCGCACATCACATAAACGATAGGACGTATAAATGACAAAGATTGAAATGTATTCTGGCGATTTCTGCCCCTACTGCATTCGGGCCAAGTTGTTACTAAAGAAAAAAGGTCTCGAATTTATCGAGTATAATGTAAAGAACGATATAGGGCGTCACTCGGAAATGCTGAAGCGTACGATCGGTGCACACTCAATTCCCCAGATTTTCATTAACAATCGCCATGTCGGCGGTTGTGATGAGTTGTATGCGCTGGAGGCAAAGGGTGAACTGGATAGCTGGCTGAATGCTGTGGCCTGACTCTGCTCAGGGTCAGGAATTTTCTGATTGCCCATCCAGAGCAAGTGCGATTCTGGTCCAGGCCATATAATCCAGCTGTTCAGGGCGAAACCGGGGATTTATATCGATAGATTCCCATTGTTCTGTACTGAATCGACCTTTGAAATTATTATTAATGGTTTTGCGCCTGTGGGTGAAACCCTGACGAACGGTTTGCTGCAACAGGGTATAACTACAAGGTGGTTTTTTGCCATGCGGGGTAAGAATAATAACCGCTGAATGCACTTTTGGCGGCGGTGCAAAAGCTCCGGGCGGCAGCGTCAGTAAACGCCTTACATTATAATAATGGCGTACCAGTACCGATAGACCACCATAGGTTTTACTGCCCGCATCAGCTGCAATTCGGGCCGCGACTTCACGCTGATACATCAAGACCATACCGCCTGTCAGGGAAAGTCCAGCCAGTTTTGCTGTCAGTGGCCCGCTGATATTGTAGGGTAGATTACCAACGATCCAGTCCGGACCACAACTGGCAGCTACTAACTCCAGTTCTTCCATCACATCGCCATGAATCACTGAAAGGACAGGATTCGATATGCTGATATTTAACCAGTGTTCAGCAAATCGGTCATCCATTTCGATGACGGTTAATTTCGCTACCCGCAGCAGCAGACTTTCAGTTAAAGCACCCGGCCCCGGTCCGATTTCGATGGCGCTCGCTGTTTCCGGAAGCATATGTATCATGCGATGGACGGCCTGTCGATCTTTCAGGAAATGCTGACCCAATGATTTTTTTGCCTGATGCTTCAATAGGGAACCTCAAAAAAAACCAACATCCTGCTATTTTTTCGAGATGCTATCGTAAAACGGTGGTTGTATGGTAGCTTGCATTATAAGATGTTATTCACGTTTCCCAATGCAACTATATGGTTTGGAAGTATCCTGCAGGCAGATCGAAAAGTGAACTGCCTTACATTTTCCCTTGCGTATGCACTGGATTTTCCTAAACTTCGCGCCCCGTTTTCATAGGAGGATTATTATGAGCGGACCGAAAAGATGTCTGATTGCAGGCAACTGGAAAATGAATGGAATTCTTGCTGAGGCTCTGGGATTTGTGACTGAGCTGAAGGAAAACCCGGCAGCGGAGCATGTTGAAATGGCTTTGATGCCACCCTACACCCTGCTGCATTCATTGTCCGAGCCGTTAAGCAATAAAGGGGTGCGTCTGGGCTCACAGAATGTTTATTACGAGCCGAAAGGTGCTTTTACAGGTTCGATTTCGCCTATGATGCTGAGAGACGCAGGCTGCCATTATACAATTATAGGTCATTCCGAGCGACGGGATATTATGGGTGAAACCAACGATCTTATTCTCAAGAAACTTGAAGCGGCAATGAGTGCAGGGCTGGAACCGATTCTGTGTATAGGCGAGCATCTGGATGAGCGTGAAGCAGGAACAACGAATGAAGTATTAAAGGCACAGCTGGCGATTCTTGCCGATGTAGATACCGGAGTTCCGCTTACGATAGCCTATGAGCCGGTCTGGGCTATTGGCACAGGCAGGACGGCTACACCGGAGCAGGTTACTGCTACCCATACATTCATTCATGAGGAGCTTGGTCGCCTGGGGCATGATTGCCGCGTACTTTATGGCGGCAGTGTTAATGCTGCTAATGCGGAGGCTTTAATGGCCTGTTCGGGCGTGGAAGGCGCACTGGTTGGTGGAGCCAGCCTGAAAGCAGATTCGTTTATGCAGATTGTAAAAGCTGCTGCCAATGTGGTAAGCTGAGGAGATAAGGAAAAATGACAACAGTTCTGATTATCGTACATGTAATAGTAGCTCTGGTACTGATCGGCGTAATATTAATTCAGCGCGGCCAGGGTGCTGATATGGGTGCTTCATTTGGCGGTGGTGGTGCCCAGACATTGTTTGGCAGCCGTGGTTCCGGTTCGTTCCTGGGCAAGATGACTGGTGGCCTTGCGGCAGCATTCATGGTGACCAGCCTGACACTGGCATTCTTTTCACAGCAACAGACAGGTTCAGTTGTTGAGCGTGCAACGGTGAATTCGGCTCCAGTCGTTCCTGCCAGTAGTGAGCAACAGAAAGCCGGAGGCGGTTTTGACCCATCTAAGCTGAGTGAAAAGGCTCCAGCAGATAGCCTGCCAGCAGCCAACTAACCTCTACAATTCAAAAAGGCTTATACTAAGCCGGAAAACACTGAAAAAACCGCACTGGTTTGAATCCAGTCTCCGAAAGCTCATAACCTTTATGGTTGTGGGCTTTTCTTTTCAGACCTTTCACACATTATCCATTCAACCTCAGAATCCCGGATAAGTCGCCGGAAATTTGGCATAAGTGCAAGCTCTACCTAGAGTGCTGCGATGTCATTTCTTTCACCTGCAGATCATGTGCGTATAAAAATCTGTGGCATTACCCGTCCTGAAGATGCAATCGTTGCTTCAGAGCTTGGCGTAGATGCGCTCGGGTTCGTTTTTTATGGCAAATCACCCCGTTATATCAAGCCTGAAAAAGCAACGGAAATTATTCGCCAATTACCGGATTCTGTTTCCGCCGTGGGTCTGTTTGTTAATCCGACTCAGAAGCAAATTGACGACATGTTAAAAGTTTGCCCTCTGGATATCATTCAATTGCATGGTCATGAGTCTGCGGAATTCTGCCAGGCTCAAAAACTACCGGTAATGAAAGCCATTGCTGTCAATCGCTTGGACGATCTGCAATGTGCCACATCCTGTGACTGTGCGGTTCTGCTTGATGCAAAGGCACCGGCAGGTGTTTTTGGTGGCACTGGCAAATCATTCGACTGGTCTCTGCTGCAGGAGTTTTCTCATCCATTTCCGCTTATTCTGGCCGGTGGCCTGAATGCGGAAAATGTGACTCAGGCTCTGGCTGTTCGCCAATGGTTTGCAGTGGATGTATCCTCTGGCGTTGAGATGTCGCCGGGTATAAAAGATGCCGGTAAAATGCAGGCATTTGTTACAGCCGTGCGTGGCTGGCACCTGGATCAGGGAGAAGTATGAGTCAACCGCAGCAGGAAGCTTTGAATCATTCAATTTATAATCTGGACATCACGCATGCGCCTGATGCAGGCGGCCACTTCGGACGCTTCGGTGGCCGCTTTGCGGCTGAAACCCTGATGCAACCACTCAAAGAGATCGAAGAGGCGTTTTTTGAAGCCTGGGCCGATCCGACCTTTCATGCAGAGCGTCTTGACCTGCTGAAGAACTATGTTGGACGCGCCACGCCACTCTATTATGCCAAACGCCTCTCTGAAGAAAATGGCGGTGCACAAATCTATTTGAAACGCGAAGACCTGAATCATACCGGTGCACATAAGGTCAACAATACCATCGGGCAGGCACTGCTGGCACGGCGCATGGGTAAAAAGAAGGTGATCGCAGAGACCGGGGCAGGCCAGCACGGCGTCGCCACAGCAACTGTTGCTGCCATGTTTAATATGGAATGCAATATCTATATGGGGCGCGAAGATATTGCCCGCCAGGCACCCAATGTGTTCCGCATGAAGCTGCTCGGAGCCAATGTCGTGCCTGTCAATTCCGGTTCGGCAACGCTTAAGGATGCGGTCAATGAGGCCTTAAGAGTCTGGGTCGCAACATGTGAAGACACCTATTATATTTTTGGCACTGCGGCGGGCCCGCACCCGTTCCCGCTGATGGTTCGCCAGTTTCATACTGTCATTGGACAGGAAGCCCGTGCGCAATGCATTGAACAGGCCGGGCGTTTGCCCGATGTTGCCGTTGCCTGTGTGGGAGGCGGCTCCAATGCTATTGGCCTTCTGCATCCATTGCAGGATGATAATATTCGCCTTGTAGCTGTAGAAGCTGGCGGGCATGGTATAGAAACAGGTGAGCATGCTGCTTCTCTGGCCGAAGGTGTTCCGGGCATTCTACATGGCAGCCTGAGTTATCTGCTCGAAGATGATGAGGGGCAAATCACCAGCACACACAGCATTTCAGCAGGGCTGGATTATCCGGGTGTTGGTCCGGAACTGGCAGCCATGGTGGAAAGTGGCAGGCTGGATCTGGATTCAGCTACCGACAATGATGCTCTGGAAGCATTTAAAATACTGACGCGCTGCGAAGGCATTATCCCTGCGCTTGAGTCCAGCCATGCCGTTGCTGCCGGTTTGCGAATCGCTGCCGATATGCATCCGGATCAGATAGTATTGATTAATCTCTCCGGCAGGGGTGATAAGGACATAGATACCGTGTTCAAACTTTTGCAGGAAGAAAACGGGGGTGATTTGGCATGAGCATTCATCGCCTGACGCAAATCTTTGACCGTTGCAAAAATGGGAAACGAGCGGCACTGGTGACTTACCTGACCGCTGGCGATCCAAATCTCAAAACCAGCTGCGAATTGCTGCTGACCCTGGCAGAACAAAGTGACATTATTGAGATCGGTATGCCATTTTCCGATCCAATGGCTGATGGTCCTGTCATTCAAGCTGCCAGTGAACGCGCCCTTGCAGCAGGCACACATATCAGTGATGTATTCGAATTGACCCGGACTGTGCGCCAGGCTTACCCGGATTTGGGCATTGTGCTGATGGGTTATGCCAATGTGCCATATGCCATGGGTTTTGAAATCTTTGCTGAAAAAGCGAGCGCCGCAGGTGCAGATGGCGTATTGATTGTCGATATCCCACCTGAAGAGGGTGCAATCTGTGATGCTGCACTGAAAAATCATGACCTGGGCCGCATCCTGTTGCTTTCGCCCACTTCGACAGACGAACGCATCCTGTTGGCATGCAAACATGGCAGTGGCTTTATTTATTATGTGTCACTAACAGGTATTACAGGTGCAGATATGGGCGATACATCAGAGATAAAATGCAAGGTAGATCACATCAAAGCCATGTCTGAGATGCCAATATGCGTTGGCTTTGGTGTAAAGACACCTTCGCAAGCCAGTGCTGTTGCACAATTTGCTGATGGTGTGGTTGTAGGGAGTCATTTCGTATCCCAGATTGCACAAACAGATGATCCCGCTAACATCAGAGTGGCATTATCATCTTCAGCAAAGCGCATGCGACAAGCTGTTGCTACTAACAGATCAATAGGCAGGAGTCTGAGTTGAAATTAAAAGTTCTGGGGTGTTATGGTGGCCAGTTACTGGGCTTTCGGCTGACTTCATTTCTTATTAATGACTCTATTCTTCTTGATGCCGGGTCACCCACGGAGGCTTTGTCTCTGGAAGAGCAGTATAACATTCGCCATATCTGCCTTTCTCATACCCATCTTGACCATATAAAAGATATTGCATTTCTGGCTGACAACCGCTCTTTGAAGCGCATGGGCGGCACGGCTGAAAACCGGGGATTTACCATTCACAGCCTGCCGGAAAACAATGAGGTACTGAAGAAACATTTTATCAATAATCTTATATGGCCTGATTTTACCTACATTCCCACTACTGATGACCCCATTCTGCATCTCAATAATATAGAGGTTGAAACACCTTTTATAATTGATGGCGTTCAGATTACTGCCATTACCGTCAATCACCCCGTTCCCTGTACAGGTTTTTTAGTGGAACAGAATGATGTCCAGGTGATTTATACTGCTGACACTGGCAATACAGACCGCATCTGGGAAATTGCCAATATGCAACCGAACCTGAAGGCCATCATCATGGACTGCTCGGTTCCCAATGCCTATCGGAAGTTGGCAGATATCAGCGGCCATCTGACTCCAAACGGCATGATGGAGGAACTACAAAAACTGAACCAGCTGGGCAATATTCCAGTTTATCTTTACCATATGAAACCTGAAACGCTGAATGTCATGGCTGCCCAGATAGAAGCTCTGAACGTGCCCTATTTACGCATGCTGACCCAGGTTGATGAGTTTATTTTTTAAAACACAATGAGGAACCCCTTACTATGAGCTGGTTTACACGCCTGATCGAAACTCCGAAGAACATTCTGAAATCCGGTGATGCCGGATCACCGGAAGGCTTGTGGGTTAAATGTCCTGGTTGTTCCGAGGCCCTTTACAACAAGGAACTGGCTCGAAAGGCTATGGTTTGTTCCAAGTGTGGTCAGCATTTGCGCATGACAGCTTTGCAACGTGCCGAGCATCTGTTTGATACAGACAGTTTTGAGGAGCACGACAGAAAACTGCGTTCTCAGGATCCGTTATTATTCAAAGATAAAAAGAAATATAAAGATCGCACCCGTGAAGCAGCCAAAAAGGCTGGAGCAGAAGATGCCGTTCGTAATTATCTGGGTCATATCAAAGGGCAAATAGTTTCAGCCTCCATTTTTGAATTTAGCTATATGGGTGGAAGTATGGGTTCAGTGGCCGGTGAAAAGATTGTTCGCGGTATGGAGCAAGCACTGAAACAGCAATGCCCTTTTTTGCTGGTTACAGCCTCAGGCGGCGCACGCATGCAGGAAGGAGTATTATCTCTGATGCAAATGGCCAAAACTTCATCGACTGTGAATCAACTGAATGATGCCAGACTACCTTTTATTTGTCTGCTTGCCGACCCGACAATGGGCGGCGTTTCCGCATCCGTTGCATGGCTGGGCGATGTCATTATTGCCGAACCCGGTGCGTTGATCGGTTTCGCCGGTCCCCGTGTCATTCAGGAAACAGTCGGACAAACGCTTCCAGAAGGTTTTCAGCGCTCTGAATTTCTACTTGAGCATGGTCTGATCGATGATGTTGTGGACAGGCGTGAACTGACAGAATATCTGTACACACTGTTAACACATTTAACAGACAGACCATATCGCCAGAGCATTGCTGCTACCTGACTCTTAAACTGCCAGTTTTTTGCATTCACTGTAGTTGATTGATGCCATGCAGGAGAAAATGATCAGCATTGAAAAATGTCTGGAGGAACTGGGTAGTCCGGCAGCTGACCGTGACTATCAGCCCGGCCATGAGCGTGTGCTCAAACTACTGGATGGCATCACCACACACCGGCCAAGACTGCGCATTCGCATCGCCGGAACCAATGGCAAAGGTTCAACTGCTACAATGCTCGCAGCAGCTCTGCAAACAGCCGGTCTGAATGTCGGCCTGTATACTTCTCCACATATGCTCGCTTTTAACGAACGCATTCGTATCAATAATACGCCGGTAAATAACAGCAATATGAGTGAGAGTCTGAGCCACTTATTGCCACTGGCCCGGATGGTGCGAGCATCCTATTTCGAGACCGCTACGGCTCTGGCTCTGGATTTATTTTCCCGCGCTGCTGTGGATGTGGAAATCCTCGAAGCAGGCGTAGGCGCACGCCTGGATGCAACCACAGCCATACCAGCCGATATGGCCCTGATCACCCCCATTGGCTTTGATCATCAGGCATGGCTGGGCAATTCATTGGCCGAGATAACCGCTGAAAAAACTTTTGTCATGCAGGATTGCCACTACTGCATCAGTGCCATACAAACCGATACAGTGGCGCAGGTGCTGCACGATTTTAATCCGCATGTCAGTTTTTCCAATCCACAGGAAGGTGAATGGAACGACCTGAAAACACCCGGCCAACATCAATACATCAATGCAGGGCTGGCGTATGCTGCAATCAGTCTCTTATACAATACTGGCATGATCGAACTTGACCTCAAACAGGCACATCAGGCGATTACAAATTGCACCATCCCCGGTCGGCTGCAACATATTCGCATCAATAGTGCCAATGTCTGGCTGGACGCCGCCCATAATCGCCATGCTGTTGAAGCACTGCTACCCTCATTGCCCGGGCTTGCCGATCCTTTTGATGCCATTCTTGTCTTTACCCGGGAAGATCGTTCACTCGATGACGCTTTGCCATTGCTTGAAACCTATACACGGGAGCTGATCAGCAGCAGACATCCTGATGTGGCAAAGCAACCTGAAAAAGCTCTGCAACAAACTATTAAAAACAATCCGGGCGGCTCTTTTCTCGTAATTGGATCTTTTATAACCGTTGCGGCAGTTTTGAGAAGATTTACATTCATTCAGAGTTACGATTAATCCTGATGATTACTCTACAGCAGGCAGTTTGAAATTTAATTGACAGTAAAACCCTTAATGCCACGACGCATGCCGACGGGGCCCGTCCGTGTCATTTCAACAACACCAAAATGATCTATCTGTTTTAGAAAATCATCCAGTTTGTCCGCCTGCCCTGTCAGCTCCAGAATCATATGACTACCTTCAACATCATCAATCACTTTACAGCGTACTAATTCTGTCAGTGCAATGAGTGCATCATGCTTTTCCAGATCATTATTGACCTTAACCAGCAGCATCCCCCGTTCCATATGAACCAGATGCGAAATATCCTCGACTTTAATGACCGGAATCAACTTGTTTAACTGTTTCTTGATCTGCTCAATGATACGCTCATCGCCACGCGTGACCAGAGTCATACGACTGACGGTTTTATCCAGTGTCGGAGCAACATTCAGGCTTTCGATATTGTAACCACGGGCTGAAAAAAGCCCGGCAATACGAGTCAATACGCCAAATTCATTTTCAACCAGTACAGTAATGGTATGCCTCATGACAGCACCATTTCATTCAATGCTGCTCCCGAAGGCACCATAGGGAATACATTTTCTTCTTTGGAAACGGCCACATCAATCAATACAAAACGATCTCCTACACTGAATGCCTGATCCAGTGCTGAATCAAGCTCATCCGGCCTGTCCACGCGGATGCCAACTCCGCCATAAGCTTCTGCCAGCTTCACAAAATCCGGCAAGGAATCAAAATAGGAATGAGCATAACGCGATTCGTAGAACATCTCCTGCCATTGGCGAACCATGCCCATATAGCCATTATTTAATATAATAACGATAACGGGCAGATTGTGTTGAAAAGCAGTTGAAAACTCCTGACTACACATCTGAATCGATGAATCGCCGGTAAACAATACAACCTTTTCTTTCGGCATAGCAACCTGTGCGCCAAGTGCTGCCGGCAAACCATAGCCCATGGTTCCCAGTCCGCCGGAGGTTAACCAGCGATTTGGTTTATTAAAACCATAGTATTGTGCTGCCCACATCTGATGCTGTCCCACATCTGTTGCCACAATAGCATTGCCAGCCGTCTTTTTATAAACTTTGCAAATGACAGTCTGAGGCTTGATCGGGCCATCCTCAGACTGTTCAAAACCCAGAGAATCCTTCTCACGCCACTCATTAATCTGATCCCACCACAGGTTCAGTGCCTCTACATCGGGCACACCATTTTTGCGTGCAATCTCCTCAAGCAGTTGTTTGAGCACGATACCAACATCACCCACAATAGGTAGGTGAGCGTGGATGTTTTTCGAAATCGATGACGGGTCAACATCAATATGGATGACCTTTGCATCTGGTGCAAAGGCATCCAACCGACCGGTAACCCGGTCATCAAAACGCGCTCCGACCGCAATCAGCAGATCGCAGTGAGAAACTGCCATATTCGCTTCATAAGTGCCATGCATACCCAGCATACCGACAAAATGCTCATCATCATGTGGCACACCACCCAATCCCATCAGGGTATTGGTAACCGGGGCATTCAGGGCATGAGACAATTCCCTGAGCAATGATGCACTGCCAGCTGAATTCATGATGCCACCACCGGAATAAAGCACCGGCCTTTTTGCCGATAGCATGGATTTAATCGCTTTTTTAATTTGTCCGGGGTGGCCATGCGTGACTGGCTGATAAGAGCGCATATGCACGGTTTCAGGCCACACAAATTCACAGACATTGATGCTGATATCCTTGGGAATATCAACCAGCACCGGACCAGGACGACCGGTCATGGCAATATGAAAGGCCTGACGAATAATCAGGGCCAGATCCTCAACGCGCTTAACCAGAAAATTATGCTTGGTGGCCGAACGGGTAATGCCGACAATATCTGCTTCCTGAAAAGCATCATTGCCAATCAGGCTGGATGGAACCTGCCCTGAAAAACAGACTGTCGGGATTGAATCAGCATATGAATCAGCCAGTCCGGTCACCGCATTTGTTGCTCCCGGACCTGAAGTAACCACTGCTACGCCACAACGTCCGGATACACGCGCATAACCATTGGCCGCATGCAAAGCGGCCTGTTCATGGCGTACCAGATAATGTTTGAAATGGCTTTGCTGGAAAATTGCATCATACAGCTGCAATACCGCACCGCCGGGATAACCAAAAATAGTATCCACGTTCTCACGTTTCAGACATTCAACAAAAATTTCCGCACCGGATAATTTCATGGTTATTTCATGTCACCTGCAAAAAAAGATAGCCGGAAAGCTGCACCTGCAAAATCAGCGGGTCAAGAAATCAGCATCATAAAACATAATAAGAATAAGGGAATCACTTCAGTTTCTTCACCATCAAAATGGCATTTTCACGTTGGCCCGAGATATCCGGAGAATAATAATTCTCTCGTTTTCCGAACTCATCAAAGCCCAGCCGGGCATACAGTTGTAGCGCCGCTTTGTTAGATTCCCGGACTTCCAGGGATATTGTAGCCATAGCAGCTTCTTCTTCGATCAAATGACACGTCATGCGAGCAGCCAGGCCCTGTCGTCTGAATGACTTAGCCACAGCTATTTGCATAATCTGCACTTCATCAAGTATGCTTAAACTAAGCAGGTAACCAGCCAGGTCCTCATCAGATTCACACAGCAGCAGATTATAACCACTGCCAAGGGCGGAAACTAAACCACTACCGGCTGATGCCGGTAGGTTTCCTTTCGGAGTGTAACTCCAAATACTGAAGTATGATGTCGTCAGTAATATTTCCGCTGGTGGTCGAAAAATACCCTCGCGCCCAGAACCGTCTTCCCCAGTAGCG
>JAJRTX010000170.1 GCA_021545665.1 Zetaproteobacteria bacterium | reverse complement strand
TCCGGCTTTTTCTCCAAGGATTCCATTATCGAAGCCGTTGGCCACTCCAGTTTGGCAGGTTCCGGTTATGCTTATTTTGCCGTGGTGTTGGGCGTCTTTATTACCGCGCTTTACAGTTTCCGTATGTACTTCCTGGTATTCCATGGCAAGGAACGTATGGATGATCACACTCGTGAGCACCTGCATGAAACGCCAAAGGTCGTGACTCTGCCACTGATTGCGCTGGCGATTCCCTCGGTATTTATTGGCTACTTCTTCGTTGACAGCATGGCCTTCGGTGATTTCTTTGGTAATGCAATTTTTGTTCTGCCTGAACATGATGTGCTGGGTGAACTGAGCCATGAATTCCATGGCGCCTTTGCCATGATCATGCACTCATTTAGCACCTTGCCATTCTGGATGGCTGCATCGGGTGTATTTACGGCCTGGTATTTTTATATGAAACGCCCGGATATCCCTGAGGCCATCAGCAAAAAATTCTCGCTTATCTATACGATGCTGATGAATAAATATGGATTTGATCGGTTTAATGAAATCGTTTTCGCTGGCGGTAGTCGGCTTATAGGTAAGGTGCTGTGGAAAGCGGGGGATACATTTTTGATTGATACGATCGTCATCAATGGTTCCGCTTATACGGTGGGCTGGTTTTCGGGCATCATGCGCCGAATCCAGACCGGTTATCTATATACCTATGCCTTTGCCATGATCATTGGTCTGATGGCGTTATTAGCCATATTTGTTCTCTAACCAGGGTTATATTTAATGTTTGCTGATTGGCCACTTCTGAGTCTTGTCATATGGACGCCCATTCTTGGGGGGCTTGCCGTCCTGTCTGCAAACAGCGAATCGCAAAAGCCGGTCGCACGCGGACTGGCGCTGCTGTTTTCTGTATTGACCTTTGTGCTTTCCATTCCGTTATACACCGCCTTTGACACGGGGACTGCAGCGATGCAGTTTGTCGAAGGACCGGTAGAATGGATCCCCCGTTTCAACATCTATTACAACCTGGGTGTGGACGGTATTGCCATGCCGCTGATTCTGTTGACCAGTTTCATGACCGTACTGGTAGTGCTGGCCGGTTGGGAAGTGATTAAGGAACGGGTCGCACAATACATGGCTGCGTTCCTGATCATGGATGGTTTGATGATCGGCGTGTTTGCGGCACTGGATGGCGCCCTGTTTTATGTATTCTGGGAAGCCATGCTTATCCCGATGTTCCTGATTATTGGTATCTGGGGCGGGCCGCGTCGAGTCTATGCCACCATGAAGTTTTTCCTTTATACCTTTTTCGGTTCGGTGTTCATGCTGGTGGCGCTGCTGTATCTGTATTTCCAGACCGGCAGTTTCCTGATAGCTGATTTCCAGAACTACAATATGGGGATGACTCCGCAACTGCTGATCTTCCTCGCATTCCTGATCGCCTTTGCTGTCAAGGTGCCCATGTGGCCAGTACATACCTGGTTGCCGGATGCTCACGTTGAAGCGCCCACTGGCGGTTCGGTGATCCTTGCTGCGATCATGCTCAAGCTTGGCGCTTACGGTTTCTTACGCTTCTCATTGCCCATTACTCCCGACGCCAGTCAGGAACTGGACTGGTTGATGATCAGCCTGTCCCTGATTGCCGTGGTCTATATTGGTTTTGTCGCCCTGGCACAGCAGGATATGAAAAAGCTGATTGCCTATTCATCCATTGCTCACATGGGTTTTGTTACCCTTGGCTTTTTTGTCGCCTGGCGTATTTTTAATAATACCGGCAGTCTTGAAGGCGCAGCGATGGGCATCGAGGGCGGCATTGTACAAATGATTTCCCACGGATTTATCTCCGGCGCCATGTTCCTTTGTGTCGGAGTCCTCTATGACCGGATGCATAGCCGCGAGATCAACGACTATGGTGGCGTCGCCAATACCATGCCGACCTTTGCGGCTTTCATGGTGCTGTTTTCCATGGCCAATGCGGGTCTGCCGGGAACCTCTGGTTTTGTCGGTGAGTTCATGGTCATCCTCAGCAGCTTCAAGGCGAATTTCTGGTTTGCCTTCCTTGCCGCGATTACCCTGATACTGGGTGCAGCCTATACCCTGTGGATGGTCAAACGCGTCATCTTCGGTGATGTGGCCAATGACAATGTTGCTGCACTGGAAGATATCAACAAACGTGAGTTCTTTATTCTGGGCGTTCTGGCGGTGACGGTATTGCTGTTTGGTCTCTGGCCTGCACCGTTGCTGGAAGTGATGGAGCCCACCGTTAATAACCTGTTGCAACACATCATGCAGTCCAAGCTGTAAACACAAGAATGGCAATATTAAATGAATATTGAAATGCCCAATTTTCTACTGGCTCTTCCCGAGATATTCGTCCTCGGCATGACCTGTGTGCTGTTGCTGATCGATCTGTTTCTTAAAGATCAGGATCGCTACCTGACCTACCTGCTATCGTTGTTTACCCTGGTGCTGGTGGCGGTACTGACGCTCTATGGCTATAGCGATGAAAGACTGACAACATTCAATGGCACCTATGTGGCCGATGCCATGAGCCATGTGCTTAAACTCGGCGTTTATTTTGCCGTGTTCGTGGTCTTTGTGTACGCGAAAGATTATCTGCGTGATCACGGCATGTTTAAGGGAGAGTTCTATCTTCTGGGTCTGTTCGGCATGTTGGGGATGATGATCATGATCTCGGCCCACAGCCTGCTGACGCTTTATCTGGGGCTGGAACTGTTGTCCCTGTCCCTATACGCCATGGTGGCTATGCAGCGTGATTCCAGCAGAGCTTCTGAAGCGGCAATGAAATATTTTGTCCTCGGTGCGATTGCCTCCGGTATGCTGCTTTACGGCATGTCCATGATCTATGGCGTAACCGGCACCCTGCAACTCGATAGTATCGCTGAGCGTGCGGTATCTGGCGACAAAACGCTGCTGGCCTTTGGGTTGGTCTTCCTGCTCGTTGGTATGGCCTTCAAACTCGGAGCCGTGCCTTTTCATATGTGGGTGCCGGATGTCTATCACGGCGCACCGACGGCAGTGACCCTGTACATTGGTACTGCGCCCAAGATTGCCGCGTTTGCCATGCTGGTGCGGCTGCTGGTGGATGGCCTGATCGATCTGCATGATCAATGGCAGGGGATTTTGATTATTCTGGCGGTATTGTCGATGGTGATTGGTAATATCGTTGCCATTGCCCAGACTAACCTCAAACGTATGCTGGCTTATTCGACTATTTCCCACGTTGGCTTTCTGATTCTGGGTATTCTGACCGGTACGCAAAGCGGGTTTTCCGCGTCCATGTTCTATGCTCTGACCTATGTGCTCATGGCCCTGGGCGGTTTTGGCATGATTATCCTTCTTAGTCGTAAGGGATTCGAAGGCGACAAGCTGGATGACTTCAAAGGCTTGAACAAGCGTAGTCCCTGGTATGCTTTTATGATGCTGATTCTGATGTTCTCAATGGCCGGAGTGCCACCGTTCCTCGGCTTCTGGGCGAAACTGGCCGTGCTCCAGGAAGTCGTTGCTGCTGACATGGTCTGGCTGGCTATAGTGGGTGTTGTCTTCTCCATCGTTGGGGTGTTCTACTACCTGCGCATTATCAAACTGATGTATTTCGACGAACCGAGTAGTAAGGAAGCCCTGGAATGCAGCACTGACATGCGTCTTGTAATTAGCGCGAATGCCCTGATGGTATTGGGGATTGGTATGTTTCCCGGCGCACTCATGGCCGTATGTACTGCTGCTTTTTCGTAACCTCGGGCTTGCTAATTCATGGCGGTGCGTTTAGAATGCCAACCTTCTGATGCGGGGTGGAGCAGCCTGGTAGCTCGTCGGGCTCATAACCCGAAGGTCGTTGGTTCAAATCCAGCCCCCGCTACCACATAATATAAACATCTGGATGTTTTCATCAATGGCACACTCTTCGGACTGTGCCATTTTTGTTTTAGCCTTTCCCAAACTCTCCTTTTTCTTGCGTTTTCATCTCCGTTATCCTGTGTAGAACCTGATACTGAATCTAGAATGGGCGGTTCAATCATTTGATATTGACCTGCAGCAATAGTGGCCTGAGTATTTTTGTGTAAACTCGATAGAAACCTGCTGCCAGGCGTTGATAGAAATATCGATAACAAAAATATATTGAAGTAGTTTTTATCAGTAAAGGAATAATTTTGAGTGAGATAATAAATAAGAAGGTAAAGACCATTCTTTATGTTCGCTTACCCTGCTGGAAAATATACCCAGGTGGTGTTATCTATGTTGCTGATTTTATTCATAAACAACGTCCTGACATTAAACAGGAAATACTCGATCTTGCTCTTGTTCCCAAAGCGGAGAGAACGCAGGCGCTGAAATCTCGACTATTGGCGATTGATCCGGATGTGGTGGCTTTTTCATGGCGCAATATGCAGTCATTTGGACCTCATCCTGAAGATGATGCACTGGATGTCGTCATGAATTTCGATCATTCTCCCAGTCTCTGGCGGCGAATAACAGCAGGAATCAGTGCGGTTTCGATTATCTATGAATACACCGCTAATCGAATACGTAACTTTGCTTTTATGAAGCTGGTGCGCAAGTTGAAACCTGAAACCAAAATTGTTGTCGGTGGGACTGCCGTATCGATTTTTGGTAAGTATGTTGTCAAAAACTGCCCGGTCAATACCGTCGTTGTTGTTGGTGAAGGTGAGCCTGCCATGTTGTCAGTGGTTAATGGTGAAAGCACCACAATTGGTGAATGTTATTGTAAAAATAGTCATGGTGAAATTAATTATACAAACAGGACCGGTAATTTTGATCTGTCAAAACTAAGCGCCGTTAATTTTGAATATGTAGAATCGATTTTTCCAGAAATTACCGAATATACGGATGATTTTATTGGCGTACATACCAAACGGGGTTGCCCCTATCAGTGCCATTTTTGTCTTTATAATAAAATAGAAGGGCATGATCAACGTTATCGCGATCCTGTCGAAGTCGTTGATGAAATCGAGTCATTGAATACACGTTATGGTGTTAAAAAGATCTGGTTTACCGATGCACAATTCTGCTCTACCCGACGCAGTACGCATCATGTCGAAGAGATACTTGATGAGATAATCAGGCGAAAGTTAAAAATACAATGGACAGGTTATTTACGTCTGAACTATCTCAACGTGGATCTGGCCAGGAAAATGCTTGATAGTGGTCTGGCCAGTCTTGATTTGTCATTCACGGGTACACAGGAAATTATCAACACGCTGACACTGGGTTATTCACTTGATCAGCAAATGGAAGCTTTTCAGATGTTCAAGGATGCCGGTTATACCGATCAGAAGGTTAAGCTGTATATGCCATTAAATGCACCTGGTGAAACTCGGCTAACGCTTCAGAAAACGATTGATCGCATAAAGGAACTCTACCAGATGTTTGGTCGAGATAACGTTTTGCCGTTTATCTTTTTTATTGGTATTCAGCCAGGAACACCGGTGGAAAAATTGTTGGTGAAACAAGGCTATTTAAAAAAAGGTTACAATCCCTTAACGTTTAATCCGTTTACAATTAAAAAATTACTATACAACCCGAAGCCATTAGGTCGAATAATTGCCCGTGGCTATTTAGAGGCAGTCAGCTCGCTTGATGCTGATAGTGAATATATCGGTCGTGCGACCATGGACATTATTGAACGTGAACTGAAAAAACTTGATTCGGCTGATACAAAGACGATAAAGCCAGAGCTGGGTGAACGAGGTAAAATTCAGGATAATGCCATAAAGGTATCAGACTAAATCGGAGTTCCTAATTCCTGTTTATTATTAATCTTCATATTTGTGGTGAGTCTTTCGGTTTACTAATATGGGCTATATCAAACCATGAATGTGAAGCTTGAATCTTTGTGGATTTCATTCCTCGCAGTTTGCAGCGGGAGTGTTTGTTTAGAGGTGTAAGCTTTGATTTTTATACGCTGCGATTTTCCTGCATAGCAA
Organism: Zetaproteobacteria bacterium; assembly: GCA_021545665.1. The sequence continues at coordinate 4,121 of JAJRTX010000170.1, read as the reverse complement.
CTGGCAAGTTTATGTGTATCAGGAATGTCGTACCTTTACCCAGTTCACTTTCGATGCTGATATTAGCATCCATCATTTCAACCAGTTTCTTACAAATTGCCAGCCCCAGTCCGGTACCACCAAATCTACGGGTAGTGGAACCATCTGCCTGTGAGAATGAATCAAATAACCGGGCATGATTTTCTGAGCTGATGCCTATGCCGGTATCTTTTATTTTTAAAACCAACTGTGCATAATCATGATCGACCGGTTTTGAGCTCGCTGGACAGCTTATTTCCAGTGCTACATAACCCTTCTCGGTAAACTTGATGGCATTGCCAATAAGGTTGATCAGTATTTGCCGGATGCGCCCGGCATCGCCAATTAGATGCCGGGGGCAGTCTGGTGCATAATGAAATCGTAACTCAAGATTCTTCTCTTCGGCTTTGACATTTAGCAGATGTATTATTTCGAGGGCTGTTTGCTCAAGGTTAAACTCAATCAGTTCAAGTTCCATTTTTCCTGCCCCCATTTTGGAAAAATCAAGAATATCATTAATGATGGTTAACAGGGCATTTCCAGATTGAGTGATAATTTGCAAATATTTACTTTGTTCCTTATCCATCGGGGTGTCATTCAGTAGCTGGGCCATCCCCAGTATGCCGTTCAATGGTGTGCGTATCTCGTGACTCATGATCGAGAGAAACTCAGATTTTGCTATGGCCGCTGCTTCGGCAGCATCCCTGGCAATGCTAAGTTGCTGGGCCTGATGCACAAGTTGCAATTCTTTTTCCTTTATCTCGGAAATATCCAGAAAGCTGCCTACGTAATGTGTGACATTGGCTTGCTCATCCTTAACGGCAGTCAAGGATGCCCATTGAGGATATATTTCACCATTTTTACGCTTGTTCCAGACTTCACCAGCCCATTGACCCTTATCCTTGAGACTGCTCCACATCTCTCTATAGAAGTCAGGTGTTTGATGGCCTGAGTGAAGAATGCGGGGATTCTGACCAATCAGTTCATCTTCATCATAACCGGTAATGCGGGTGCAAGCCTGATTGACCCGCAGAATAGTTGCATTGGGATCAGTAATGATGATGCCTTCCTGGGCATCAAAGGCGGTGGCGGCAATGCGTAATTCAGTTTCAGTTCGCTTGCGCTCACTGATGTCGCTGATGATACCGCTGAACATTTGATTTGTACCGGCATCGATTTCACTGACTTTCAGTTCAATGGCCATGATGCTGCCATCCTTGCGCAGAGCCTCGAGTTCACATGTTCGGCCAAGTATGTGTGTCTCACCCGACTCAAGATAACGTGATAGATAACCATCATGGGCACTGGCATGAGGCTCTGGCATGAGCATGCTGACATTTTTATCCAGAACTTCAGCAGCATCGTAACCAAAAATTCGTTCTGCGGCCGGATTGAAGCTTTCAATATTACCCTGTTTGTTAATGGTGATAAGTGCATCGGCCATCGTGTTGATCACGGCACGGTGCTGCGCCTCACTGGATCTGGCATCCATTAATGCCTGCTTCAAGTCCACATGGGTCTGTTTTAGATTAAAGCGCATCTTTTCAAAAACGCGCGTCAACTGTCCAACTTCATCTTTAGCTGCTACAGGAAGTTCTTCTCTGAAATCGCCCTCTGATAATTTTTTAGCAGCATTTTTCAATCTTAACAGGGGTTGAAGAATAAGACGATTTTGCCAGAAAACACTGATAAGGGTGATTATGAAAAAGGCAATAATGAGTAATTTCTCAAGCTGGTGAATGCGTTGAATTTCTTCCTGCCGTTCATGTTCCCAATCAACCGCAAGTAGCATGTGTCCAAATGAAGTGCCATCAAAATACAGATCATGACGTAGTTCGAATATGTATTTTCCCAATACAGGAGCTGATTCGGTCAGGGGGTAAAGCCGATTGTCCTCGTGATCATAGACAATAAGCTGTTTCCACTCTTCTTTTTGTAGTTCCATCTGCTGGTTCAGAAAGATATGCATGTGTGCAAGATCTCCAGATATCTGAGCTCGTATCATTTCCGGCTCCAGCAATCTAATTAATTTTGTATGTGTTTCTTTATAGTGTCTATATTCATCAGACAGGTAGCTATCTACCCAGTAAAAATGCAAAAATAGGTTGAAAGCTATAATACCTGTTATTAACGGCAGTAATAATTTGGAACGGATACCCATCATTATCTCTTATTTGACATAGAAAGGTCCCAGACCCATTTTTTCAATAGGGTGGTAATCATCTAGCGTCGCAGGGCCAATTGTTTTAAAGGGTATTTTGGCCAGAAGTTTTTTTCCGGTTTCAGTTTGACCCATTTTCAAAAATGCTTCGCGCACCTGCCGGTATACTGTTTCTGGCACCCGCGGGTGAAAAGCAACTGGGTGTGGGAAAACTTTTTTGGTGCGATGAACAATGCGTAATTTATTGCGTATATTTTCAGATTGTCTGTTGAATGTTTTTTGCACACCGCCACCGGCGGCTGTTTGCCCCAGGATAACGTTCATGTAAACAGAGTCATGTGATTTAACATAACGGGGCTTTACTGCTATATGGTAAATGTTTTGTAGTTCTGCACGCATTAGTAGGGATGCCCCCAGTGCATTCGGGGCTGGAAAAGCCAGTATCCTACCGTCCAGATCTTTGATGGTTTTTAAGGGACTATCCTTGCGTACGACCAGAATACCGGAAAGCATTTTCCCCTGATCTTTTACCAGAGGCAGATAGCCTGCTTCCCTGTTGGCGATCAGTAAGTGATAGGGGTTCATGTAGGCAAAATCAAATTTACCGGAAATGAATTGTTTTTCAAATTCCGGGATGCTGGGCGATCCCTCAAGCCTGAACTGCAGGTGGGTGAGCTTTTGCAGTTCATTAATAACAGGCTGCCATATTTTATGAATACGTTGCGCCCCGAATTGGGGGACAACACCCACTGTGTAGGTGACTGTTTGTGCTGCCACTGCCGTGCTAGCCTGTATCAGGGATGACAGCAACAGAATAATAAATAGCAGCCAGTATTTGTGGTAAGGCGTATTGATGGAAGGGGTGTTCCTTATTTTATATTCAGTAAATGAGCCTGCCTTTATATAACTATTTTTATTTATCATGGCTTTTATACTTGTAAATAGAGGGTAAATGTATATCAATAAGTACCGTAGGGTGGGCGCGGGTGTTGTGCTCACGCGTTAATTGTTTTGTGTATTTCCTCGTTCCCACGCTCCTGCGTGGGAACGCATATCGAAACTCACGAGTCGAACATAAGCTCGTAGGTTGGGCTGAGAGAAACGAAGCCCAACCTTTAATTAACCCTGAGTGTTGGTCTTCATAAACACCATTCAGCCCAACCTACGGTTGCTTAGCTGGAATTCAAAGTTTTGTGTGTCTAAATAAAAGTTCCAAATTTGTATCCAGTTACTCTCACCAGGATGCGAAGCTCGCAAAGGAAAGAACTATGATTTCTTAGTGTCTTAGCGAGATCAAATATTGAGTAGCATGAATGTTAAAGATCCTGATTATTCCATTGGTAAATTGCCTCTACCCGGTTACCGGGGTCGAAATAGGTGATTGAAGTACAAAGTTGTTTGATAAGAGAAATGCCACGACCACTCAATGAATTTTTATCGGTTTGGCTAGTGACGTGATTTTCATAATTGAACCCGGAGCCACTGTCTTCAAAGACTAAATTAAATTGGCCGCCTGTTTCGTGAAGTTGCATTCGTAATGAGATTCGAATATAGCCCTTATCCAGTTTATTGAGCCGTCGTTCCCGCTCAGTGAAATATTTTTCAAACCCCGCAGGACTTGATTTTAGTTTAGAGTCCAGCTTCAGGATGCCATGATCAAGTGCATTTAAGTAGAGTTCACTTAAAATAACAAATAGGCTCTGACGTGGTACATCGGTATTGGCCAATTGATTTATATGGTTAATTATGAGAGGTACGGGATCGACATTTTTCAGGCTATGTGCATTGAAAAGAATATTCATTTCTGATGCATTCTCTGCAATATCTTCTATTTTTACTGGAGATCTTAGTATCTCCAGTTTTTCCTCATAAAACTGCAATATTGCTTGCATATCCCACGGAGGAAGATTCTCTGGAATGCAGGGGATTTCCACCAGGCTGA
>JAJRTX010000169.1 GCA_021545665.1 Zetaproteobacteria bacterium | reverse complement strand
TTCGTTCACAGAAATGGATGAATCTCATGCTAAGGAGTATGTTGAATTTGCTATGAGTCAAGCTGATGCCTTGCTCTCTATCAACCATGAGGCCAACCAGTTTACAGTTCGTGAACTTGTATCAGGAATCGCATGCTCACGCTCCCCATACTGGTTGCGTGCTGGATATGTCGAGGAGCTGTATGTGCCGCATAAAAAATAAAATGAAAAGGACTATCGAGAGGGTTAATTGAATTCTTTTTTGTCGAAACAAGTAGTACACCCACTTTCATTTCTAGTAATGATCTTGACTCACAGGATGCTTATCAGGAATCTGGTGGAGCGAGAGTTTGTGGCAAGGTATCGAGGTTATGCACTTGGAGTTGTATGGTATGTCATGGTTCCAGTGCTCACATTGGCAATGTACACCCTCGTATTTACGAAAATCTTTCCTGCGCGGTGGGGGGGAGATGGATCCGGAACGATGACCTTTGCATTATTGTTTTTTGTGGGGCTTATAATATTTACTGTTTTTATGGAAACGGTGAACCGATCTGCTGGCTTGATGAAAGAAAATCAGAATTACATCAAGAAAGTTGTTTTTCCAGTTGAGGTGTTGCCGGTTGTAGTGCTTATTGTGGCGATGATAAATGGGATGATAAGTTCAGTGGTGGCGCTAGCTATGTATTTGTTGATTTTTGGTGCGCCACCATTAACTGTATTATTACTACCTCTTATGATTTTACCGTTATTATTATTTGCTTTGGGTTTTGGGTTTATAGTATCATCACTTGGCGTATTTATTCGAGATGTTGGTCAAATTGTTACTCTTATGTCTTCTTTCCTTCTTTTTCTCAGTCCTATTTTCTACCCTATTTCAGCCGTTCCTGTGGCGCTTAGGGGTTATATCTACTTGAATCCTTTGACAAGTATTCTTGAACAAGCAAGAGGTGTTCTTTTTAGAGCTGAACTACCTGATTGGACACAGTATTCAATTAGTTTAATGGTGGCATTGTTGGTTGTTTGGTTTGGTTATGCATGGTTTATGAAAACAAAAAAGGCGTTTGCTGATGTCATCTGAATATATCATTCAACTGAAGAATATTTCAAAAACATATGAGATTTATAAAAATCCGATAGATCGCCTTAGGCAGATGTTTGCACCTGGTGGAACAAAGCACTGTAAAAAAGTTTTTGCACTAAATAACATCGAACTGTCAGTAAAGCATGGGGAAACTATAGGGATTGTGGGTCATAATGGCTCGGGAAAATCTACTTTACTCCAAGTGCTTTGCGGAACGTTAACGCCTACTACTGGTGATTTGGTAGTAAATGGACGAATGGCCGTAATGTTGGAGCTTGGAGCTGGCTTCAATTTGGACTTTACTGGTAGGGAAAATGTTTATACTTCAGGTATATTGTTGGGCCTTTCGACTAAAGAAATTGAAAGTCGCTTTGATAAAATACTTACTTTTACAGATATTGGTGAATTTATAGATCAGCCGGTCAAAACATATTCCAGTGGTATGTTTGCTCGTCTAGCATTTGCAATCTCAATAAATGTGGATGCAGATATTCTTGTGATTGATGAGATATTATCCGTAGGAGATGAGGCGTTCCAAAGAAAGTGTTTTTCCCGTATACAGCAGTTGCGAGAAAGTGGCACAACTATTCTATTTGTTTCTCATTCGGCAGGAAATATCATTGAACTATGTGACCGGGCTATCCTATTAGATCATGGTGAACAAGTGCTGACTGGTAAGCCAAAAGATGTCATAGCCAGATATCATAAGCTGTTATATGCACCTCCAGAAAGCAGAATGGCAATCATACAGGAGATAAGTGATGAGAAGTTCAAGTCTGATCAGGCCTCAACAGATATTGACCAGAATGTGGCAGTAGAAGCAGAAAATATTTTAGAGGCTGATAATGTCGCCAGGTTTGACCCTGATCTTATTTCCTCAAGCATGCTGTGCCATGAATCTAATGGTGCGCTAATAAGTGATGTGAAAATTTTAAATGATGATGAACCGGTGAATATTTTATGTTCAGGGGCAACTTATACTTTTGCTTATGAGGTTCAGTTCACCAAAGCTGCATATCATGTGCATTTTGGGATGCTTATTAAGTCAGTAACAGGAGTGGATCTTGGGGCGATGAGTTCTCATTCTACAGGTGAAGGGATTGCATTTATTGATGAGGGAGAAACGGTGAAAATAAGGTTTCGTTTCCTGAATAGTTTTTTACATGGAACCTATTTTGTCAATGCAGGCTGTTCCGGTATTGTGAACGGGAATGTTGCTTTCTTACATCGAATTTCTGATGTGGTTATGTTTAAAGTTGAGCCTGTTGCCAATGCGCGAGCACAAGGTGGGTATGTGCGTATTGCAACAGAACCTGCATGCAGTATTCAGAACTCTGACGGAGAGTTTTTTCAAGTGGGTAGTCAGAGATCATGAGAAAAAATAAGCCTGTAGCGATTCTTGTTCTAGGGCCGCCAAGAAGCGGAACATCCGCCGTAAGTAATGTTATCAGTGAGCTAGGGGTGGAGTTTGGTGATCCCGCCAATTTCTTGGATACTGAGGTCTATAAACACAACCCGATCTTTTTTGAACTGGAATCACTAAACAATTTGAACAATGACATAATTGCTGAATTTAATGCTGAATATGTGGATGGTTTTTTACCAGAAAAAAGTGATTTTAATGAAAACATGTTGTCAAAATATAAGCCTATTATTAAAGGCTTGATTGATAATGAATTTAAAGGTGCTTCTATTATAGGCATGAAAGATCCTCGATTTTGTTTCACTTTACCTGTGTGGGAATATGCACTAAAAAATTTAGGGTTTGAAATTAAAATCGTTTATGTATGCCGGGAAGTATCAGCCGTTATCGCTTCCAATATGTCGATTAATAAATGGTCTGCTATGCGGAATGCCAGCATTTGGTTGCAGTCAGTGCTATCTGCCAGATATTTTTTAAGCGATTGCAATTATATTACTATAAAATACGAAGAAATTATTAAAGAACCGTTTAAAGAAATTGCTGTATTAGCTGAGAGGTTAGGGCTATTTGGTGCTAATGTTGAGAAGGCATCTAAAGTAATAAACATTGATTATAAGAATTTTGATTCTTCAAGAAGAAATGAGCTAAAATACGTAAATTCAATCTATAAGCAGATACAGTCTAATCGGTTGGATCCAGATGAATATTTACATTTTCGTGAAATTTCTCTCTCTGCGCAGTCTAATAGTGATCATAAAATCATCCAATTACAGGAGAGGCTACAGCAGGAACAGGAAAAATCAGATAATCTCGAAAATGAGATGAGTCTACTGGCCCAAAGCAAAGACTTATACATAGAGGCACAGGCTAGGCAGCTAATAGCCAAGAATGAGCACATTGAGATGTTATTGGGAAAGGGTGGGAAGCGAGGCTTGCAGTCTTTGGGAGGGCTGCTGGGCAGTTGGAAAACAAGATTAAGGCTGGGCCGAACGCACTTGTTTGATAAAGACTATTATTTGACCAATAATCCAGACGTAAGAAATATAGCAATGGCTCCTTTTATGCATTATATTTCATATGGCGCTTTTGAAGGTCGCAATCCGCATTCGTTATTTAATTCTTTATATTATCTCGAACACAACCCCGATGTTAAACAGGCGGGCTTAAATCCGCTCGAACATTTTGTTGTTAGCGGAGGGGCGGAAGGCCGTAATCCGCATCCGTTATTTGATTCCTTATATTATCTTGAACACAATCCCGATATTAAGCAGGCAGGAATAAATCCACTTGAACATTATATTGTTTATGGAGCCGAAGAGGGGCGTAATCCGAGTGAACATTTTGATTCTATTTCCTATTATGAAATGCATCCGGAGATTATGGAGCTTGGAGTTAATCCGCTTGTCCACTCTATGTCAGATGAAAAGGCAGCGAAGGGTATGAGTGAAAATTATCATTCTAATTTTCTTCCTGGGTGGGAAGAGGGGGAGCAGGAAAATTCTGATTTGGCAGTCGTATATCTTTCACGCTATGGAGATAAAGACCACGAGCAACTTTTAAGAGATTTTATAATAAGTTACCAGAACCATGCGTCTGGGGTAGGCCATGATTTGGTAATAATCTTTAAAAATTATACTCACTATAAAGACCTTATTAAAGCAAAGAGCTATCTGGAAGGGATAAGTTTCATAGGGCTGAGGATGCCGGATGAGCATTATGATATTGGAGCCTATGCTTTCGCTGCAAAAGTTCTGAATCACAAGTTCATCCTGTTCTTGAATTCGTATTCTCAAGTAGATGGAGATGGATGGCTTGCTAAAATGTATAAGCATATACAATCGCCTGATGTAGGAATTGTCGCTGCCACAGCTTCATTTGAAAGCCTGTATAATTCGCTAAAGCTGCTTTTAAAGGTGTCGCGTGTCGTAAAACCGGATGCCCGGCTACATTACCATTATTATTATTTCTTACCTGCAGTATTTGGCCACAATGTATCATTTAAGGCTGCTACAGAGCCTGAAAAAATAACTTTTATGGGTGTGCTAAAGAAGGCTTTATTGGAAGACTCATGGAAACAAAAGAGCATGGTTATTATTAGGCAACTTTATATTGCTGCCAGGCACTTCAAAACACTATGTCGATTGTCTATCTGGTGGTTAAGCCATTTCAGGCACGTAATGTTATTGTGGGCTAGATTTCCGGCATACCCCAACCCCCATATTCGAAGCACCGGGTTTATGATGAATCGTGAGTTGTTTCTTGAGCAGGTTGTTAACCAGGAGTTCAATGAGAAGATGGATGCATCGTATTTTGAAAGTGGTCGAAAAAGTATGACAAACAAACTTCTTAAAAAAGGCTATAAGTTGCTTGTTGTGGGCAGAGATGGAGAAGCTTATGAAATGGATGAGTGGCCAACCAGTGGTACTTTCAGGCAGGGCGGGCAGAAGAATTTACTTATCTCTGATAACCGGACACGTGAATCCATGGGTGGAGGCGAAGGCAATATAGCCCTCTTAAGCAAAATAACCTGGGGGGATTATTTGCCGAATAATAGCGTAGATGTGCCAACAAAAGGGATAGAATTTAACAGGGGAAAGCCTGTTGGCTGAGTTTGTGCTGGTCAAAATAGTTTAATAATATATGAATTCTAGTTATTCATCATTTAAAGTATCATCTATAATTAATTGATTAAAGCATTTGAAATGAAATCTTTTTTAATAAGTTTTAAACAGGAGGAATCAAGGTGGCAGCTTATAATCAGGAAGCTTTGAAAATAAAAATTAATCGGCCATCCGGCAAAGACTGCTGGTGGGCTTTTTGGGCATCTAGCAATGAGCATTGGACTATTAGTCCGGATGAGTTTTATGAGTTCCAGTTTGAAACAGGGGATGAATTGAGCGTTGTTCCTGCAAGTCTTGCTGCAACTCTACATAGAACACCGGATGGGAGCATTCATGTGCCTACCAGTGATGGGAATTCATTACGAATGCCGCCCAAAATGGAGATGGCTTCATTCAGAGATTATAAAATGCCTCACCATCTGGTTTTACTGACAGGTGCTGGACCTGAGACTTTAGATCCGATTGGGAAAGCCCATATAGAGCGATATCAACAATATATGGGTCTTGATGAGGATATGACAGTCCTGGAGATAGGTTGCGGCATTGGCCGGGATGCATTCCAACTTTTCGATATCATTGGGTCTGATGGGTGCTATATTGGCATGGATGTAACGCGCGATTCTATTCTCTGGTGCCAGAAGAATATTACTGTCGATCACCCCAATTTTGAGTTTCACCACTTTAACATTAAGCATGAGCTTTATAATCCGCTTGGAGAAAAAACATCTTTAGACTTCTCACTGCCTGTTGAAGACCATTCTGTTGACCGGGTTTTTCTGGGGTCTGTATTTACACATTTGTTTGAAGATGAAATTACTCATTATATGAAAGAAATTACCAGAATTCTCAAGTCAGATGGAATGGCTTATGCCACTTTCTTTCTTTATTCGGATGAATTGGTTGAATCAGCAAAGAAAACAAACCTTACTCCATTTGGATTAAGGTTTGAGCATCCTTATGGTGAAGGCTGCTATATTAATGATGCTTCCTATCCCACCGGAGCTGTTGCGTTTACCGACGAAGTAATGAAACGCATGATTAAGAATGGAGGGCTCAAACTCGAGGGGGACTATTTAAAAGGGTGGTGGTCCGGATTTCATGAAGAAGCTGATGACGGTCAGGAAGTCGCTATTCTTTCACCAGCATAAAATTGAAAATCAGTATGTGTAATAGCTGGAGATTAATTTAACCCTCTCAGTTATGTGCTACACTAAGAGTTGAATCATGGAAATCTAATCCAAGGCTGCTAAATAATGTAGTATGTTATCAATAGGAGGAATACAAGTGAAAGCAGTTTTGTTAGCCGGTGGGCTTGGAACCAGAATCAGTGAAGAGACTAATTTGAAGCCAAAGCCAATGGTCGAAGTCGGCGGTAAGCCCATTGTATGGCATATCATGAAAATCTACAGTACTTATGGCATCAATGAATTTATTATTTGTTTGGGTTATAAAGGTTATTGTATCAAAGAGTATTTTGCAAATTACTTCCTGCATACATCAGATGTGACTTTTGACTTTTCCGATCATAACAGGATAGACATTCATCAAAACACATCGGAGCCATGGAAAGTTACTTTAGTTGATACTGGTGATGACACCATGACAGGAGGCCGACTTAAGCGCGTGGCCCCATATCTTAATGGCGAGGATTTTTGTTTTACATATGGAGATGGTGTTGGTGATGTAAATATCAGAGATGTCATTAAGCAGCACAAAGAATCAGATTCTCTGGCTACATTGACTGCTGCTCAGCCACCCGGGCGATTTGGGTCTTTGACCACTGAAAAGAACAAAGTGTTGGGTTTTCAAGAAAAGCCAGTGGGCGATGGTGGATGGGTGAATGCCGGTTTTTTTGTGCTTTCTCCTGAAATTTTTAACTATATTGATGGCGATAATATTGCATGGGAAAAAGAGCCTTTAGAGCGGCTTGCCAATGATCATAAGCTGTCGGCTTATTATCATCATGGGTTCTGGCAACCAATGGATACCTTGCGGGACAAAAATTATTTAGAAGAACTTTGGGTGACCGGCGCAGCACCATGGAAAGTATGGGCATGAATGCTGAATTCTGGAAAGGGAAGAAAGTTCTGATTACCGGCCATACCGGTTTTAAAGGAAGCTGGTTTTCGCTCTGGTTGCAGAGTCTTGGTGCTGATTTGGTTGGCTATTCATTATCTCCACCGACAAGCCCTAGCCTGTTTGAAGAGGCATCTGTAGCGGCAGAGATGAAGTCAATAATCGGGGATGTCCGTGATCTTGAGAAGATTAAGATTGTTATGCAGGAAGAGCAGCCTGAAATTGTATTTCATTTGGCTGCTCAAGCACTGGTTAGGCCATCATATGAAAATCCGGTTGAAACATATTCAACCAATGTGATGGGCACAGTTAATGTATTGGAAGCAATCAGGTTATCATCTTGCGTAAAGAGTGCTGTAATTATTACCAGTGATAAATGTTATGAAAATCGCGAATGGGTATGGAGTTATCGTGAAAATGAGGCCATGGGTGGCTATGATCCATATTCGAATAGCAAGGGTTGTGCAGAGCTGGTGACTTCTGCGTTTCGCCAGTCTTTCTTCAATAAAGAAGGTGGCATTGCCTCAGTTGCTAGTGCCCGTGCAGGAAATGTAATTGGCGGTGGAGATTGGGCTGAGGATCGTCTGATTCCAGATATGATGCGTGCAGTTGCTGAGAATCAGCCAGTTCTTATCCGTAGTCCGCATGCGATTCGTCCCTGGCAACATGTGTTGGAACCACTTTCAGGCTATCTGCTATTGGCTGAAAAATTATATGAGGATGGTTCGGACTGGGCTGAGGGATGGAATTTTGGTCCGAACGACAGTGATGCAAAGCCAGTGCATTGGATTGTTGACCAATTGACTCAACTTTGGGGTGAGGATGCGAGCTGGGTTCTGGATGAAGCCGTACATCCTCACGAAGCGCATTACCTTAAACTTGATTGTTCAAAGGCTCGTTTGCGCCTGGGCTGGCAGCCGCAATGGTCATTGTCATATGCTTTGGAGAACATAGCGGCCTGGTACAAGGCGTATCAAAATAATCAAGATATGCGCGACGTTTCGCTTAATCAAATTGCAAAATTTCAGGAGCAATCAACTAAATGAATTGTCGTTATTGCCAGAAACCATTAGAGCATGTTTTTCTCGACTTGGGTTTTGCACCACCATCTAATGCATATATTAGTGAGAATGAACTCAAAAATCCGGAGCGCTATTATCCCCTTAAGCTGTTTGTTTGTGAGCATTGCTGGTTGGTGCAAACCGAAGACTTTACTCAGGCCGATGAATTGTTTAGCCCTGATTATGCTTACTTTTCTTCTATATCCCAGGGCTGGTTGGAGCACGCTGCTCTCTACTGTGAGATGATAACCAAGCGTTTAGGATTGGATCAGAATAGTCATGTTGTCGAGGTTGCATCTAATGATGGGTATTTGTTAAAGAACTTCGTTGAGGCGGGGATTCCGTGTCTTGGGGTTGAGCCAACAGCGAGTACTGCGGCCGCAGCCGAAAAGCTCGGCATTCCCGTTCTTCAGAAGTTTTTTGGAGAGTCTCTGGCGCAGAAACTTGCAGAGGAAGGAAAGCAGGCAGATCTCATTCTGGGTAATAATGTGTATGCACATGTGCCTGACATTAATGATTTCACGATTGGTCTTAAGACAGCACTAAAACCGGGTGGCACCATTACACTGGAATTTCCACACCTGATGCGTTTACTTGAACATACTCAGTTTGATACAGTCTATCATGAGCATTTTTCCTATCTGTCGCTTTATTCTGTAAAGCAGATTTTCGCCAGTGCTGGGTTGCGTGTCTGCGATGTTGAAGAGCTTCCCACGCATGGAGGAAGCCTGCGCGTATACGGTTGTCATGCCGATGACGCCCGTCCGACTGAAGCAGTAGTGGAGTCCTTGCTTGCTGAGGAAGCCAGCCAGGGTATGCGGTCGCTGGAGGTATATCAGCGCTTTCAGTTGCGTGCGGATAAAGTGAAGGATGATCTGCTTCTCTTTCTCATTGAGCAGAAACGGGCGGGTAAGTCTGTTGCTGGCTACGGAGCTGCAGCAAAGGGTTGCACGCTACTGAATTACGCAGGTATCAAGCCGGATATGTTACCCTACGCATGTGATGCTGCTCCTTCCAAGCAAGGGAAATTCTTACCGGGAACTCATGTGCCGGTTTTGCATCCCGATGTTATACGGGAACAGAAGCCTGACATTGTACTGATTCTTCCGTGGAACATTCAGGCTGAAGTTATGAAACAGCTGGAGTTCATTCGAGAGTGGGGTGGCAAGTTTGCGGTTGCTATTCCGACTATCCGCGTTCTTTGATATGAGATTTATACAAAATATGCTGGCTGGCGCTTATCTGATTGAACCTGAGCTTATTCAGGATGAGCGAGGTTTCTTTGCCCGAAGTTTTTGCCGCAAGGAATTTGAGGTACATGGACTGAATGCAGATTGGGTTCAGTGCAATGTTTCTTTTAATTCCAGAAAAGGGACAGTGCGCGGCATGCATTTTCAGGAAGCTCCCCATGAAGAGATAAAGCTTGTTCGTTGCACGATGGGTTCAATCTATGATGTGATTATAGATTTACGGATCAATTCAACTACATATAAGCAGTGCTACGGCATTGAACTTTCGTCTAACAATCGGAAGGCACTATATATCCCTGAAGGCTTTGCCCATGGGTTCCAAACATTGTCCGATAATGCAGAAGTATTTTATCAAATGTCCAACTATTATGTGCCGAGTTGTACAAAAGGTGTTCGATGGAATGATACATCTTTTGATGTTTCATGGCCTTTACCTATAAGCAGCATTTCTGAAAAAGATGAATTGTATGAGGATTACTGATTGATGAAGCGGGTGCTTGTAACAGGTGGAACAGGATTTATTGGGCGTCATGCCATTCCTGAATTGCTAAACCTGGGATATGAGGTGCATATTGCCTTATTGGAACATGAAAATTTCCCTGATCAATCAGATGGGCTTTATTTTCATGTTTGCGATCTGTTAAATGAAAAACAGCAGAAATTACTATTTGAAGAGATTGGTCCAACTCACCTTCTCCATTTCGCATGGGATGTGACGCATGGGAAGTTTTGGACAACTGAAAACAATCTTATCTGGGTGCAGGCCAGCATTAGTTTACTCAAGAATTTCAATCAATTCGGTGGTGAGAGAGTGGTTTATGCCGGGACATGTGCCGAGTATGACTGGAGTGATGGAAATTGCGTCGAGGGGGGAACTCCTCTAGCCCCTAATACATTAGACGGCGCATCTAAAAACCGTTTGAATGGTATTTTTCAGTCTTATTGTGCTCAGGAGAATATCAGTGCTGCGTGGGGGCGTATTTTCCATTTGTATGGCCCCAATGAGGTTGAAAGTCGCTTTGTTCCAAATGTAATCTGCTCTATGCTCAAGAAAGAGGCTGTTAAATGTTCTGCAGGAACACAGATTCGTGATTTCATGCATGTGGAGGATGTTGCTAAAGGGTTTGTTTGTTTATTAGACAATGACGCTGTCAAAGGGTCGGTAAATATTGCATCTGGAGAGCCGGTTAGTTTGAAAGATGTTGTGGAACTCATAGCCGACAAAACTGCTTATATTGATAAGGTAGACTTTGGAGCATTTCCTATTGCTACAAATGATCCCGCACTATTGGTGGGGAGTAATAAGCGCTTGAGTAATGAAGTTTTCTTTATTCCCAAATTTTCTTTAGATGAGGGAATTGATTCTGCTGTTAAGTGGTGGATGGACAAGCTAGATATTCATAGAATATGAATGCCTCATCGCATAGATCCAGAGATAAAGTTTGTATTGTGCATCTTGTCAGGCGGTGTAACGGCATAGATGTCTTCAAAAACTTTGTTTCAGCATATAAGAAACACAATGCTGGTGTTTCTCATGTTCTGTTGCTTGTCTTTAAGGGTTTTGATGAGAATGAGGGCGTATCCGAATACCGGGATTGTCTGGTTGATATGGATTACAGGGAGCTGTTTGTTATCGATAAAGGTTTTGATATTGGCTCATATATGAAAGCTTTTCAGGCATATCGCGAAAAATTTGAGTATTTCTGTTTTCTTAATTCGTATTCCGAACCTCTTCGTGAAGGCTGGCTGGAGTTGTTATTCAGGCATATAAGCTTGCCGGGCGTTGGAATTGTTGGGACTACAGGCTCATGGCAGAGTTTTACCTCTGCCTGTGATTTTAGAGCATTTACTTATGCACGAAGCTTCAAATCTTTCCTAAAACCAATTCTGAGAGTGATATTACCTATTTATAGCTTGAGGTTCCTTTTATTCTTTCCGCTGTTTCCAAATGCTCATATCAGAACCAATGGGTTTCTAATACCAACGCAAATATTGGATCATGTGGTTGTGCATCCTGTTAATAATAAAATAGCTGCGTACCGGTTTGAGAATGGCAGGGATAGTTTAACTCGGCAAATTCAGAGTATGGGGCTGAGGCCTGTATTGGCAGGCGCAGATGGCAAAGCATATGAAATTGCAGATTGGCCCTTAAGCAATACTTTTCGTCGAGCTGAGCAGGACAACCTGTTGATTGCTGATAATCAAACTGAAGCCTATTCAGAGGGAGATCAAAATTTGAAGGCGCGGTATTCATATTATGCTTGGGGAGAAGATGCGTATCCTGATGAGTCTATGCTTTAGCTTTATTAATCATTTTTTTTCACCTTTTAGTGTGAAACATGAAATATTACGCGGATTCAACTGCCAAGTGCAACTTCAGTGAGTTGAGTTTTGGTATTGAAGAACACTTCATGGGGTGTTCTGTAGACATCATGGCTCCCTCTTGAAAGGGATGACTCACCA
>JAJRTX010000168.1 GCA_021545665.1 Zetaproteobacteria bacterium | reverse complement strand
TGCCGGCCAGGCAGGGTCAGTGGTGTAACGGGCAATGTGGTGAATATGCAGCTGCGGCACCATATTGCCCAAGGCGGCGATGTTGAGTTTATCCGGGCTGAAGGCCTGTTCCAGCGCCCGCGATAGCGCCATGGACTCTCGCAGCAACTGCTGCTGATCTTGCTCTGACAGATGATGAATTTCGCGAACGGCCTCGCGATCCGGCACCAGGATAAACCAGGGGTAGTTGGCATCACGTAGCAGCAATAGCTGACAAAGGGGGAATTGCCCCAGTTTGAGACAGTCTTGTGCCAATTGCGGGTGTAGTTGGGCCATGCTTCATTCCTTTTTTCGCCAGTATCTCACACAAGGTATGACAGCCAGTATGCTTAAAATTCCTGACTGTTATGCTAAAATCCGCCTCAGAGCATTGGGCTCGATTAAATTTTGTGATTTAAGAAGGTTTTAAAATGAACGTTGATCAACACCTCAAAATTGCCTCATGGCACATGGAGCAGGCTCGTCTGCACGCAACAACTGAGCATGCTTGTGGCTGCCCAGTCACCCCTGAATATCAAAAGATCATTGACGAAGTTGAGTCAGGTAAGATCGAAGAAGAACTGACTTGCGCTGCGCCGCAGAAGTAAGCTGTCTTCAGAGACAAAAAAGCCCGCTATAATGCGGGCTTTTTTTATGCTTGCGTATCAGTCATTTAAGCTTGGCCATTTGCTTTTCTACGGCATCTTGCTGTAGCGGCTTGACCAAAAACCCAACCGCCCCCAGTCGCAGGGTTTCACCGAGACTCTCTTTGGTCACCGAACGACTCATCACCACGACATTTAATTCAGCAAACCCCTTTTTAATACTGGGCAACAACTCTTTAATATTGATGCCTGACAGCTCGGCATCTAGAAACAGCACCCCCACCTTGTGCTTGCGCACTGCCTCTAGCACGGCCCGCAATTCGGTTTCCCGGCCAAGGTCTTTATAAGACTTGTGTCGCAAAACCTCTTTTACCACGTCGACGTCAGCATCGTTTTCAATCGCCAAAATGGCTTGTTTGCGATTGGAATTCAGCACCTTGCCACTGCTAAAATCGAATTCTTGTACCGCCACAGCCGTTATCCCTGTATTAAAAGTATGTGTCTATTTTTAGCGGGCATTCACTGCAAAACTTGACCAACCCCCCGTTAATCGCGCCAATTAGCCATGATTTCCATGCAAATAGCGTTCAACTCCAGGGCCCGGGCCTCAGTGGCGGCCTCATTATAACAACGCAACTCGGGGGCATTGCCGGACGGGCGCAGGTGCACCACCTCGCCATTGTCAAAGGTGATACGCAGGCCATCAGTGCGGTCCAGGGATTTAACCTGGCCGAACTGGCCAAAGACGGCTTCGATGGTCTGCTTGTCCTGCTCAAAGTCGCCGCAATCAAAGGCACCGATACGGGCCTGGCTCAGTTCAGTGGGGAACTGTTTCAACCGGTCACTGCTGCTGTAACGCTGTGGCAACTGTTGCAGCAGCTCGGAGATGGAACAGTTTGCCTGTTTGGCCAGCATCAAAATAGCCAGTGGCACGATCACCGCATCGCGGGTGGGCAGGGCAGGCAGAACCCGGCCATCAAGCCTGATATCACTGGCGATGAGAAAGCCGCCATTGGCTTCGTAGCCAACCACCTTGTCCAGCCCCGCATCCAGCGCCTGCTGCATGGCAGTGATCACGAACGGTGAGCCAATACGGGTACGGTCAATGCGCTCAAACCAAGCGCTTTTTTCCAGCGCGCTGTTGCTGCTGACCGGGGTGGCCACGGTTGTGGCACCGAGATAACGGGCACAAAGGATACCGGCGACATCGCCGCGCAGCCAGTGACCATGCTCATCACTGACCAGGGGACGATCGCCATCACCATCGGCAGAAACGATGCAATTAAAGCGTTGCTCGCTGGCCCAGCGCTTGGCTAACACCACATCTTCATCACGTACGGCTTCGGTATCCACCGGAATAAACACCTCAGAGCGCCCCAGCGCCACCACCTCGGCACCAAGGCCGGAGAAGATATCCACCATCACATCACGAGCAACTGAGGAGTGCTGATACACCCCCACACGCAAACCGCTCAGGCACGCGGCCGGGAAAAAATCCAGATAGCGCTGCACATAGGCATGACGGGCATCAGCCACCACCTCTGGCAGCGGCACAGGGGCAACCGTATTGCCCTGAGCATCAAACAACGCGGTGGCAATTTCTACCTCGGCAGCGGCAATACCCGCTTCATCTTGTTTGAGGATCTCACCACTGGGCTTGTTGAACTTGATGCCGTTACGGTCGTCAGGAATGTGACTACCAGTCACCATCAGACTGGCGATGCCATGACGAATACCATGCAGGGCAATGGCGGGGGTGGGGATAAAGCCAGCATTGAGCGGCTGACAACCGGCGGCACGTACCGCCATCGCCACCGCAGCCATAATGCGTGGCGAGCTGGGGCGATAATCGCCGGCAATGGCAACCTGATCACCCACGCTGATATCGCCAATCGCCATCAGGTAACGGACAAAGGCCAGTGTGTAGGCAAAGCAGACCCGATCAGTCATGTCCACCGCCAGACCACGGGCACCGCTGGTGCCAAACTTAACCCCACTTTGCGCCATCAACTCGGCGATGCAGATGGTTTCGACAGACTGTTCAGACATAGGTAATCCTTGCTCACTCTTTTTATTCATGCCGACATTATAAGGTAACCACACTCAAAGTCTGCCCGAAACCTGATAAGATAACGCGCAATAACACAGGGTCACTACAATGCGTTTAGAAGATTTCTTTTCCCGCCAAGACAACAGCATTCTCGTTAGCCGCCAACAGGCCAGCAACTTTGCCAAACAGATTGCCGGTGATTTCAACCCCATTCATGATGAAGATGCCAAGCGCTTTTGTGTGCCTGGCGACCTGTTGTTTGCCCTGGGCTTGCATCATTACGGCCTCAGCCAGCACATGCGCTTCAACTTTGGCGGCATGGTTTCCGACAGTGTGCCGTTGCTGTTTCCACAGACAGACGCCAGCGACATCAGCATCTGTGATGACAAGCAGAAGGAATACCTCAACATCAATCGCTCGGGTGAGTGCTCAACTGACCAGTCGCAGATTTCTGATTTGATCCAACAATATGTAAAGTTCTCAGGCCAGACCTTTCCCCACATTCTGGTGCCGTTGATGAAAGACAAGGGCGTCATGATCAACACCGACCGCCCCTTGGTGATCTACGAGCGCATGATGATCAATATTGATGATTTTGATTTTCAGACACCCACGCTTGAGCTCAGCAGCTCACACCTGGAAGCGGATGGCAAACGTGGCAATGTCAGCCTGAAGTTTGTCGTCAAAGCCAATGGCAAGACTGTCGGCCACGGCGAAAAGAATATTGTTCTCAGTGGCCTACGCGAATATAACCAGGAAAAGATCGATCGATTGGTAACGGATTATAATCGCCGCAAACAGTCTTAAAACGGCGAACTAACAGGCCTCTGCGTACAAGCCACTGACAGAGCCAGGCAAAAGACCGACCCAACCCGAATACTCCTCGTCGTCTATGTCCAGTTCTTCTTCGCGCAGTAGCGCCAGAGTGGCAATGGGTTCCAGCAATGCACGGCCATCTTTCGACAAGCCAGCCCAAGCTGCCTCATGGTCAGACACTGCCAGCATGAATCCGTAACACCAGCCCTCATAGACCTCGAAGGTTTCACCATCTTCTTCCTCTTCGATCACCATGGGCTCGAACGGCTTGCCTGATGCCAGCTCGGCACTGATTTCCTGAAACATGCGCAGCAACAGCTGGACAATCGTTTCCGGCTGCTCGGTCTCACCCAGAATAGACGCCAGCATTGCCGCCTCGTCTTCAGCGGCATGACTAACGAGCAGCGCTGTCATATAGCCATGGGCCTCGTCGATGGTCAGGCGCTCCTCACCTTCACTCAGTAAAAAGTCATCCATCTCAATCAGTTCATCTGCCGATAGGGCGGTGTTGTCAGTCATCTTGTTTTCTCTAAAAGTTATTCGAGTGATGTTCACAGAGAGCTTTGCACGATACAGGCGCTACGCCCGCGACATAAACTTGCCCGTGCTGGTATTGACCTTAACCATCTCATCGGTTTCCAGATACTCCGGCACCTGAATTTCCAGGCCGGTACTCAATCTGGCGGTTTTGGTACGACTGCTGGCGCTGGCACCCTTAATGCCCGGTGCCGTGTCAACCACCTGCAACGCAACCGAGACAGGCAACTCAATCCCCAGAATTGCATCATCCATGATCAACGCAGTCAAACCTTCCTGCCCTTCACTGATATAACCTAACTGCTCGGCCAGCTCATCCTGGTGCAGACTGTACTGACTGTAGTCTTCGCTATTCATGAAGACATAACTCTCACCATCGATATAGGAGAACTGCACCGGCACCCGCACACAATCGGCTTCTTTAATGAAATCCTCGCCCTTGTAGCTCTCATCCAGCTTCTGACCGGTTTTCAGATTGGTAAACCTCACCTTATAAAGGGTGTTGGCACCGCGCGAAGTGGGGCTGCGCACATTAATCTGCTTGACGCTAAAGGGCATTGCGTCAATTTCCACCACCATGCCCCGCTTTAATTCACTTGCCTTTGGCATTAAGCACTCCTGCTAATCATCGTTCGTCGGCGCATTATATATGCTTGTCGCTTGGCATGTGCCGGCGAAACAGATAAAGTACCTGAGTATAATGCTAGGTTATAAAATGAAACACACCCTAAACTCGTTACCATTCAGCAACTCGTTTTCCAATCTACCCGAAGACTTTTATGCCCGGGTTGAACCTAGCCCGACCCTCAATGCTGTTGAGCTCATCCATTTTAATCCGGCCGCCGCCGAACTACTGGAACTGACACCGGATTGCCATCAAACAGCCGAATTCACCGCCATTGTCAGCGGCAATCAAAGCATCAACAACGCCGCCCATCTTGCCATGCGTTACGCCGGCCATCAGTTTGGGCAGTTCGTACCATCACTGGGTGACGGCCGCGCCATCATGCTCGGCGAAACCACCAACAGCCAAGGCCAACGCTGGGAGATTCAACTCAAGGGTAGCGGCATGACACCTTTTTCACGCATGGGCGATGGCCGTGCCGTATTACGTTCGAGCATTCGTGAATATCTTTGCAGCGAGGCCATGTTTGGCCTCGGCATTCCCACCACGCGGGCGCTGTGCATCACCGGCTGTGACGACAAGGTCTACCGCGAACAGGTAGAGAGCAGCGCCATCCTCACACGCCTCGCCCCCAGCCATGTGCGTTTTGGTTCGCTGGAATATTTTTATTACCGCAACAAATTCGAGCTGCTCAAACAGCTGCTCGACTACGTCATACAACATCACTATCCCGAACTAAGCACGGCCAGCAACCCCTATCTAGCCCTGCTGCACGCCGTTATCGAGCGCACAGCCAAACTGATTGCCCAATGGCAGGCGGTGGGGTTTTGTCATGGTGTTATGAACACCGACAACATGTCCATTCTTGGCCTGACCCTGGACTATGGCCCCTTCGGTTTTCTTGATGACTATCGCCCACACCACATCTGCAACCTCTCGGATCACTCGGGTCGTTATGCCTATGACCAGCAACCCGAAATCGGCCTGTGGAACCTGGCCTGCCTGGCACAGACGTTGACGCCATTTATCTCTGAAGATGATGCTAAACAGGCCTTGGGGCAATACTGGCAAACATTTACCACAGAATATCAACAGCGCATGGCCAACAAACTGGGCTTTGAAAGTCACAAGCATGATTTGGAGCCGTTAATAAAATCACTGCTAATACAAATGCAACACAGCCAAACAGATTACACCCACCTGTTTCGCCAGCTTTGTGATGTTGAACGTGGCAGTGACCAAACCGATCTGGCCCTAAGAGATATATTTTCTGAATCAGCCGCCTTTGATCAGTGGCTGAAAGATTATCGTCAGGCCCTGCGCCAATATGCACAGCCTGACTCACAACGCCAGACGGCTATGAAGCAGGCCAATCCAAAATATGTATTGCGCAACCACATGGCACAACGCGCCATTGAAATGGCGGAACAGAAAAAAGATTATAGTGAAATAGATCGGTTGATGTGCTTATTACAACGGCCATTTGATGAGCACGAGGGCATGGAACACTACGCTAGCCCAGCCTCAGATTCAGTCCAGCAGATTGGGGTCAGCTGTTCATCATGACGCATCCTGGTTGCGCATAAAATCAGCCGTCTTGAATAATGAATGTAATAGATGTTGTTTTAACATTTCATCTTCAATATTCATTTCTTCCAACGCCTTTTTCATACACAACATCCAGGCGTCACGTGCGGCCTCATCAATGGCAACATGCATGTGACGCATACGCAGACGAGGGTGGCCAAACTCTTCCATATAAAGTGGCGGCCCACCCAACCAACCGGATAAAAATTTAAACAGTTTGTCCGCAGAACCCGACAAGTCATCCGGATGCATGGCACGAATCGCTTGCGCCTGCGGCAAGGTGTCCATCAATTCATAAAAACGCTCGACCAGTTTTTGTACTGCCTCTTCACCTCCCAGCTGCTGATAGGGACTCAATTCTTCATTCACCATCTTATCTACCACTCGAAAAAATTATTGTTAACGCTTACAGTGTCGCCATGAGCGAAAAAAACACAGACATGCCCTTTGGCGATCCAAAACTAATGTTAAAACTGGCCGGTTATCGCATGCCATTCGGCAAATATGCCAACCATTTATTGATCGACCTGCCCGAGCCCTATGTCATCTGGTTTGCCAACAAGGGCTTTCCCAAAGGTGAGCTAGGCCATCTGCTGCGCATCGTTCACGAGATGAAGGTCAACGGTCTTGAGTATCTGTTTGATCCTCTGCGGCAGAAGCCAAACTCAGGACACTGACATTCTGAGCATCAACAATTTCGAAGCACAAAATCAAATCATACAGTTCCATAGAAAATATTTTTTTATTCGACCTTTTTCGATAATAGATGGGCCGCGGATCATATTGCAGCACCTCAATAATCAACTGCCACAAATCAGAATAGTTATTTTCTATCGCTGCTAATTGTTGTACTGCATGTTCAGTAAAATCAACCTGCAACCTTGGCTGCGGTGCCTGATGGGCAAAACCACCCCGGGCATCAGCAATGGCATCGACGTAAGGTAAGTAGGGTTTAACATCAATGATGGGCGTCCCTTCAACCAGATCAATCCCTTTGAGATGCAGCCTTACCTTGGCCTTTGTGGTTTCAACCCGCTCCAGCTCCACCAGCGATTGGCCAATCTGATTGGGACGGTTCGGCGCCCGTGTTGCCCACAGACCAAACCTGGCACCATCTTTTTGCGGCGGCTGAACAGTAAAACTCACATCATTAGCCAGGCTTTGGTGAAACTGAAATATCAACCATATATGAGAAAAACCCTCCAACCCGGCAAATGCTTCTTCTCTGTCATAGGGTGGGTAAAACTCTATCCAGCCACGTGCAGTTGTTGCCAATCGTGCCTGTGAAGGGATGCCAAAGCGCTGCTTAAAACAGGAATGCAAAATGCCAATGGGTTCAAACTCAAGCTTCATGAGCATTTAACCAATACCGACGGGTGATTGCCTTTTCGGCCGGGACGAAAATAATTGGTGTTGTCGTAATATTTCTCAACATCATTGCCGCTATCCCAACCCGGCAGACCCAGAATAGGAAAGGGTTGCAGGTCTTTTGGGCCGTTCAACACTTCACCCGCCTTAAACAGTGCCGCCAGTTGCTCATCCAACCATTGCAGCTGTTGTGCATTTTTTTTAAGAAAAAACGCCTGATCTGCCTCAATCAAAATACAGTTTGCCGTCATTCCGATGTAGGGTGCCAAACCCTTTTCATACATGGCGTGGCCAAAGGTGATACAAGCCAGCTTTTTCGCCAACTCATCGCGACGCTGCCAAAACAACTGTTTCCATTTAAATTCACGGCACAATTGCAACAGAGAACGATCTGACGAAACAATGATCGCGCCCCCCTCATCAAACAGCGACAACATATTCTCCACAGGCGTACGCTGGCCATGTTGTTGCATCACTTCAATCCGTTGCCGGGCATAGGGCAGATGAATGGCATTAATCTCGGCCTTGGTCTGTGGAAACATAAACCAGGTCAGATACTGAAAAAAATCATGCCAGTTTTCCGTGCGCGTCTGTAACTCACCGGTTTTAAATATACGCGGTGCATAGTGTTCTTCAAAACAACCCGGCTTGCCATCCTGAGCAACGACTTTTAACGGCTGCCCCGTCAGGGTGGTAATGGTGTCTGGCCATATATTTAAAAATTGTTGGTAATCAGGCAGGACAGGCCACTGTTTAAAGGCACTAAAATGTTTGGCCAGGTGACGTAAAGGGGCATACATTGGCGATACCGATGCAAACTGCGGATTCCAGTCAGGAAGTAAATGGCAATGCCTCAAGAAAAATCACCTCTGCCCGATCAACAGTTATCAACAACACAAATTAGAAAAACAACATTATAACGCGCCCAATGAGCAAACATCAGAACGCAACAGAAAAACAAAACCCATGTTTAACGGTCGCTGAACAGAAGCTGTTCCAGTTCAGCCAAACGCAACAGGCTCAGTTTCCCAAGCAACTGCTGGAAGACAGCGCCACCAGCGCCACCCTGATCTGCGCTTTTTTTATGGGGGCGGCAGAAACCCTGGCTACCGATAATGCCACGCTGCTACTAATCCTCGCCAAGTTAATCGATATGGATAAACGAGGTACCAAGCACCTTATCGATACCACCACCCGTTTGGCCAAAAAGTACCCCGTTGTCAAAGACGTTATCCAGCTAGGTCAGCAAGCGGCTACCACCTGGCAGGCAAGCAATACCCATACACTGACCCGACTTCTAGAACAAAATCAGGACCAGAGTTTGACGGAATTGCTAAAAAAGGAGGTTGTAAAGGGGGCTCCTGCGTCGTCTACAGCCAGAGCTAACGTCAATCAGGCGGTTGAAAAGAACCCCAGACTCAAACGTCTGCTGCTCACACTGCTGATACTCATCATTCTGGTAACAGCCAATTATTTGATATTGTTTTTCTTTTAGCCAAACAATAACTTGATCTTTTACTTCTGTTGGGGCAATATGCGTCCTCTTTCCGGAGCGGTAGTTCAGTTGGTTAGAATACCGGCCTGTCACGCCGGGGGTCGCGGGTTCGAGTCCCGTCCGCTCCGCCAACTTTTTCTCACAGGACAGAACATGCACATCTGGGTTGACGCCGATGCCTGTCCTAGCGTAATAAAAGACATTCTCTATCGTGCCGCTGAACGGGTTGAGCTTCCGCTGACTCTGGTTGCCAATCAGCCACTGCAAACACCCTCATCACGTTTTATCAAAAGCATTCAGGTTTCGGCCGGATTTGATGTTGCCGACGATTACATCGTCCAGCAAATTGAGACAGACGACCTGGTTATCACCGCCGACATCCCTCTGGCCGCCGAGATCATCGAGAAGGGTGGCCATGCCCTCAATCCACGCGGTGAATTTTATAGCTCAGAGAATATTCGTCAACGGCTGGCTATGCGTGATTTTATGGAAACTATGCGCGGTAGCGGTATCCATACTGGCGGTCCCGCTGCTCTGAATCAGAAAGATCGAATGAATTTTGCCAATCAGCTAGACAGTTTTCTAGCCAAACAAAAAAGTAGTCCTTCGTAGAATTGTGCAACAGTTATGCTGCCACATTCAGTCCAGTGCAGTAAAACAAAATCCCATTTCTGAATCCATTCAACCAGCAACGGCCACTACAACGACAAATTTTGTAGCGCCGGGATTGTCGCAATAAAGTGCTTATTAAGCTTTCCTATTTTAGACTGTATATCTAAAAAAATATTTTCCATGAGTTGCTGCTCAAGGTTTTTTGCTAGAGTCATTATTTTTATGGCACCAACGTATTCAGAACTCGACTTTAAACTGTGAGCTAAACGCTGAATTTCGACGTAATCGCTAACCTGATAGGCCCGCATCATTTCATCAATGATGTGGGTGGTGCTTTTTATATATATATCGATAACATCGCTAAACTCATCTTCTAACATTTCCCTTAGCTCACTAATAATGACACCGTCCAGATCCTCTGACGCATTAGTATCGTGGTTCGTTAGTTTTGGTCGCTGTAACCATTTCTCCAAAATAGAAATGAAATCCTGAATGGTAAATGGCTTGGATAAAAAATCATCCATTCCAGAGTTTATACAGCGAATATCATCATTTTCCATCGCATTAGCCGTGAGTGCAATGATAGGCGTGCGGGAATTCGTTTCCATTTGTCTGATTTTTTGAGTAGCGACATAACCATCCATAATTGGCATTTGGCAGTCCATTAAAATCACATCAAAACTATTGGTTTTCCACAATGATATTGCTTCTTCACCATGGCCAGCAACTTCAAAATCCAGGCCTATTTTTTTCAAAATCGAGCATGTCAATTTTTGATTGACGACATTGTCTTCTACAACCAGAACATTTCCTGAGAGCTGTGTATTCATGGTTTGTTCTCTGTAAATAAAATATCAATATTTAGATGTTTAGTGTTTAAGTTCATAAACAGCCTCAACAGTATTTCCGTTGCCTTTGTATCGAAGTGATGAGCAAAGTCCTCGCACGAGATTGATTCCCCTACCACAATACTGCTTATCTTTATTCTGAGGGGCCTCAGAATTTATATAATTAAACCCAACACCACTATCTTTGATGGTGATATGAATACTTGCACCGTAAGACTCAGGAATAGATGCAATTGATATGTGAATGTAACCATCATTAAGCCTGGATAAACGCGAATCTCTCTGGGTGAAATATTCACTAAAGCCCACAGCTGTTTGTTTAAGTGACGAATCCAGCTTAAGAACCCCATGATCTAGCGAGTTAAGGAATAATTCTGTAAGAATAGTGAATAGTGCCTGATAGTGCTTATCGAATCCTGGTGAGCTTTTTATAAAATTAACGATTGCTGGAATTGGGTAAGCAATGCGCAAGCGTTCACCAGAGTATTTTAAATTCATATTTATTTCGTCTAATGCACAACCATCCTTATCACGATATTTTTTATTTTTGGAATTTTCAGGTTCCCAGCTAGGCAAAAGGCGTGGCGAACAAATAATTTCAATGAGACTAATATCATCATCTTGCGGGCAATCATGATTATGTGTATTTATTGACGACAACCCAGTATCAATTGAAAATTCGCTTGACGAGGCTTGCAGGGCAGACTCCAGCTGTTCCTGACCAAAGAGTTGACCTTCATTATTTCTCGACTCGATTGCACCATCACTAAAAAGAATAACTCTATCGCCCATCTTTAATGGAATGTATTGAAAATTTGAACTTGTTGAAAAGCTAGTGGTAATTCCAAGTGGCAGTGTTTTTGAGGCTATTCTGTGTTTTATATTCCGTTTTTCGCTATCAAGTATCAGGATGTCAGGCATACCACTATTGCAGGCCTCAATGTGATCAAGTTCATGCCTGACACGAACAAACTGCGCCGCCATAAACATCCCCGTTGGAAGAATCAGATTCAGCTTTTCATTTATTCGTTCAAGTATTTGCGGGCCTGTGAAGCCTTTTTTAGACATTGCGTGAAATATTTCAGACGCAGGTAATGCACCAATTGCAGCGCTCAGACCGTGTCCCGTAAAATCACCGACAAGGATATCTAAATCGTGGGAAGGGGTATAACTGGTCAGAATCATATCACCGCTAAACAGGCCTGCGGGTTGCAAGATGGAGCGTAGAGAATCCGGCTGAACATTGGCCGTTGTGATGGCGGTATTAAAAACTTTTTCCGCAACTTCCTCATCGCGCTGCATCATATCCTTCAGTGTGGTTGTTTGCGTGATTAAATCCTGAATTCGACGCATTGACTGAATCTTTGACATTAATATCATTTTATTGAATGGCTTCGTCAGAAAATCATCGCCACCTGAATCAATACACTTATTCAGGCTTTCTTCATTGGTCATTGCGGTAAGAAAAATCACAGGTATAAACTTCTCTTTACTGAGGGATTTTATTTTTTCTGTTGCGATATAACCATCCATAACTGGCATCATAATATCCATAAATATGATGTCAGGACTTTTTTCCAGAAAAATCTCAATTGCCTGCTTGCCATTAATGGCCTCAATAACATCGAAGTTATTTTTTTTTAGCAGTGATTTAAGGATGAAACGATTGGTTGGTTCATCATCAACAACCAGAGCAAGACCAGAGTTCATGCGCTTATTCTGAAATTGTAAACAACTGATCGAAATTAGACATCGTCAGGATTTTTTTTATTTCGGGGGCAGGCTGAAGAAGTTTGCTATGGCCTTTTTTTGATTCCACATACTCTTTTAAAAGCAACAACATGCCAAGGGCTGAGCTATCTATATATTCAGTCTGACTGAGATCGACGATATATTCGCGGATATTTTGTTGCTGATTCTGGTAAGCATTGCGAAAGTCGCGTTGTGAGGAAAAATCAAAACGACCAATAATCTTAATCGTGGCTGTTTCGTTGTTGGTTGAGACTTCAATTGTCATTTTACACCTGCCGATTTCGGTTAAATGGTGATATTGATACGTGTACTTGCATGAAACCCTTCCCTGCGTAAATCTTATCGGAATTACGGTCTTAATGTTTAGTGTAGGTGAAAATTTCTGCTGCATAAGCATTTACGATAATACAACGCTATCCACAACATAACCAACTGATAACATAGGGTTATTTTTCTTTTTATGATTACCAAGAGAGATTAGATTAAAAGAATTTCAATGTATTGCTATTGCGTATCACAGGGCAAATACGACACCTGTTATTTGCTATCTCAATATTGTTACTGATTCATCCCCAAACAAGTGATTGGGAATTTTGGCGTAGACTCAAAAGTTGAATAGAGGTATGCTTGCCGATGGAGCAGTGGAGCTGACCTCAAGCTTGGTCTTGCCATATCATTTTAATCCAAATAATTCTATTTTCACATAAGCCGTAAGCGCCCGTAGCTCAGCTGGATAGAGCGCAGCCCTCCGGAGGCTGAGGTCAGAGGTTCGAATCCTCTCGGGCGCGCCATCTTCAATTTACCTCTTTGGGACACTCAGAAACATCTGGGACAGTTCTTATTGTTTCTAAGGGGACAAACATGGCGGCAGTCAGTGGTAAGCAAAGGTCCACAAGAAGGGACTACCCAGTCCAGTCCAAAACATTCAATGCCAAAGTCAGAGCTAAGCAACGGACTCGCAATGTCGAATCAGAAATGGACCGAGGCGTGTTCTTGTCTACCTCGATTGCGGAAAACCCCCTCCTCTCCGAACTCGTCAACCGTTATCTCACTGAAGTAGCCCCCAGCAAAAAATCCGAAGCGGATATCGAAGTACGAGGTAAGTTTCTCATGGGTAAGCTGGGTGGTCGTGTACTGGCAGCGATTACACCACTTACGTAAAAGAGTTCCGCGATATGCGGCTGGAAACGGTCAAAGGCGACACGGTGCGCAAAGAGATGTCGCTGTTGAGTCGCATATTAAAGCTAGCTCAACAAGAGTGGGATATCTATCTGCCTCGTGGCAACCCCGTTGATTCAGTGGGTTTGCCACCCAAGGGCAAGGGCCGTGACCGTCGTTTACAGCCGGGTGAAGAAGAGCGCCTACTAAAAGTAGGCCAAAGAATATGGCTGTTATGAAGATATTATCCATCTTGCACTAGAGACCGGGGCGCGTCGCAGTGAGCTGGTCAATCTGCAATGGGCGAACATCAATATGTTCAAGCTTTAAGTGACACCAAAAATTGCGATGACCAAGAAATACCTCTTTCTTCCAAGGCAATCGAGGTGATCGAGCGGCAGCCCCACCGTATCACCGACTATCTCTTTCCTATTCGGGGTGACTCCGTCACGCAGGCCTTCTCCCGTGCCTGTAAAAACGCCAAGATCAAAGGCCTGCGTTTTCATGACCTGCGCCACGAAGCCACCAGTCGGTTTTTTGAATTGGGCTTGGGGACTATGGAGGTCTCCGCGATCACAGGTCACAAAGACCTGGCGAAGAAGTTAGGATAAAGCAAAGTAAGATTGCGTGGATGGTAGGGTAGCCAAAACAATTAAAATAATAAAATGGGGATGGCTTAAGTGTCAGATCAGTTTTTTTGAAAAACCAATCTTGAACTCGCCATATGAGCATCCAAATGCTCACTGGGAGCTTGATGAATCGGGACAGCCGACACAGAAAGTCGTCAATGCCCGTCGTAGGGCAGAGTTTATAACGCCTATTCCCAGCCCCCGAAAGCGAAAAGGGCCGGTTGAACAGGCGCAAATGGACTTAGGGACAACCATTGGCCCGGAGGGTGATTCGCAGCGATACGACCCTACGCCGATTATTAACCAGCTCCGTAGCCATGTAGATGAGTG
>JAJRTX010000167.1 GCA_021545665.1 Zetaproteobacteria bacterium | reverse complement strand
CTTGCGGTAGGGATGATCATATACCACAAGCTCATCAAGACAGATCGCAAAATGCGGCTGGTTACGTTGACTCATGGAAATCCCCCCAATTAGATAATTTCCATTTATTCTACAAGATTATATCGTTTTCCGACAGGCCCAAAAGGCATTTAAATTTTTTCCTTTAACTGTAAAAGTTACTTCATATGGGGAATCAGCATTCCCCTGAACCGAAAACTTAATCGATATTATTTCTATTGATGACGCAATCAAGAATCTTCCCATGATATGGAGCGATCAATAATTATCCCATGACTGGCTAGTCTAAACATGTCTTTCTTTGCATTCTTAGTTGGCACATACACAGCTGATTTGATTAACTCAGCCAATTCCTCTTCATCACTTAGCTTTACTGTGAAAAGTACAATATCAATTGTTGGGGCAATATTTTCACAATTAGGGAAATCAGCTTCTTTCGGTGATAATATTATTGGCCCATCAGGTTGGAGGTGGGGGTTCAAAGCAGAATAGACTTTTTGATATTTCACCTTTGAAACTGGATTCGAAATATCTCTAGGTAAAACAAATGTTAAGTGGCCCTTAGAGTAATTGGATAGCTCATGAGGAGCTTCTTTAAGCATAGCCATTACTTGCTTTAATCTAATTGGAATTGAAAGACTTTTGTTTGGCTCTAAGGCCTTCAAATTATTCTTCCATAACGCAGTATAAAGCTTCCCTTGAGTAGTTGTGATTGACTTTATCCTTATTAGATTTTTATATAGATCAAGCCTAACTTCAGAAGACCAGTTTTTCTCGAATACTCCTCCTGTCCCTTTTACCACATTGCTTGAACGAGCTGGATACCTTACCTGTAAAGAATGATTAATTTCTCCCTTCGCCTCTTCCCAGCTTTCGCAATAAGCCAAGGAACTATCATAAAGGGTATCTCCTTCTTCAAATCGACACAGGTTAACAGCATCAGAAAAGTCAGTGGGAACAGCCCATTTAAATAATGGGAAAAACTCTTTCATAATAAAACACCCTGCTTGGATTCTTTGGGCTCTTCCAATTTATTTCCACCCAGAAGGTTAAGGAAAGTGTTTTCATCTATAACCTTTACTCCTAACTGATTAGCCTTATCTAGCTTTGATCCTGCGCCTGATCCTGCTATGACTAAGTCTGTATTTTTTGAAACTGATCCTGTTGGCTTAGCTCCCAAAAGTCGTAATTTTTCTTGAGCCTCAGGCCTACTCATAGATTCAAGAGTTCCAGTCACAACAACACTTTTCCCCTTAAATGGACTGTCAGACACAACTGCATTTGACTCGATTACTTTAGGCCATACCCCGTCTCTTTTAAGAGATTCCAAGACTGTAATATTATGCTTTTCTTCAAAAAATGACTTAATACTCTTTGTCACCTCTGGTCCAACATCATCAATGGATTGTAGCTCTTCAATACTAGCTTCTCTAATTTTTTCGATGCAATGAAAGCGGTTCGCCAAAGCAATTGCCGTAACTTCGCCAACATCTCGAATACCAAGTGCAAAGATAAATTTAGATAAAGACCTCTTTTTGCTATTTTCCACTGCCTTTTTTAACGCATTTATTTTTTTCTCGCCGAAGCCTTTGCGCCCCTCCAAAGAATCAAAGAAATTTGGTTTATATATTTGATCAATTGAGCATATTTTAAGATTCGAGCCTTCTGGCTCATCGACCAGCATCTCTATCAACTTTGCCCCAAGGGTATCAATATCCATTGCCCCACGAGAAACAAAGTGCTTCAATCTCTCTTTCAACTGGGCAGAACAGGACAAGCCCCCCGAACAACGAATCGCAACTTCAGTGTCAGACTGCTCTACATGAGATTCACATACGGGACATTTGAGTGGTGCCGAAGGTGCTTTCCCTCTACCGTTTTCATATTCAAATATTCGGGCAACTTCAGGGATAACATCACCCGCTCTTCGAACAACCACCCTATCGTTTTCTCTAATATCCTTTCGCGTCATTTCCTGGATATTGTGTAGGATGGCACGCGAGACAATGACACCGCCTACATTAATAGGCTCCAAGTCTGCAACAGGAGTAATCACTCCTGTCCGACCCACCTGCCAGATGATACCTCGAACTGTCGTAGCAACTTCTTCAGCAGGAAACTTATGTGCAATTGCCCAGCGCGGCGAACGGGCAACTGCGCCCAGGCGGTTCTGCAAGGCAAAATCATTCAGCTTATAGACCGCGCCATCAATCTCGTAAGACATGCTGGAGCGCTGCTCCAATAGCTCTTGATAGCACTTCAGAAGTGTTTCCACATTATCAGCCATGGCCGTTCCCTGCACGGCAAACCCGAAATTCTTTAGCCTGCCCAGTAAACCGGACTGGTTTGCTGCCAGTTCATGGCCGCCAAGCCCTGTGCCATAGGCAAAAAAACGTAAGCCGCGCTTGGCCGTTACTTTCGCATCCAGTTGCCTCAGCGAACCCGCCGCCGCATTACGTGGATTGGCAAATGGCGATGCTCCTTCCGCATCCTGTCGTTCATTGAGTTCAGCAAAGGCGGCTTTTGACATATACACTTCACCACGCACTTCCAGCATAGCCGGAGGCGACTTGTTCTCACACTTTAAGTGCCAGGGAATATCGCTGATGGTGCGAATATTATCAGTGACATCTTCGCCACTTGTGCCGTCACCGCGCGTGGCGGCAATATCCAGACTACCATTTTTATAACTCAGATTAACCGCCAGCCCATCAACCTTGGGTTCGATGATAAAACTGAGTTTGTCTTTCCCCAAAGCATCACCAATACGGTGAACAAATGCCTCGACTTCCTGCTCGTCAAAGGCATTAGCCAACGACAATAGAGGCTCGCCATGCTCTCGCGCTGTAAATGTATGAGATGGAACTGCCCCCACAATCTGCGTCGGAGAATCAGCAGGTACTGGCTCACCCAGCTCTACTTCCAGCTTCTCAAGCTGACGCAATAAGCGATCATACTCGGCATCCGGGATTTGCGGCGCATCCAGTGTATAATAATGGTAATTGTGTTCTTTTAATTCTATGCGGAGACTATTAATGCGCTGATGCAGCACATCGTCGTGATTAGCCCGAGCCTGATCCGCTTTGCTCATCTGAAACCCCTCGCACTTCCCTGTCTCTACTACTATCTGGTTCTTCAAGCATTTGTGTCAACACTTCGACCATTGGCTCTGACATCCACTCTACTGCCCCAATCAGTTGATGGCGAATCCTACCCTGGCGGTCAATAAGAAACGTCTCTGGAAACCGAAACACACCATATTGTCGTGCTGCAATGCTATCTGCGTCATGGAGCACCTGAAACGGCATTTGATATTCCTTCACAAATTTCTCAAGATCATCATAATTTTTGTCCACTGATACCGCTACAATTCTCAGTCCCTGTGGAGAAAGTTTCTTGTGTAACTCAACCATGGACGGAATTTCCTGGCGGCATGGCGGACACCATGTTGCCCAGAAGTTTAGTAAAACAACCTCACCTTTGGGTAATGAATGCATTACACCGTGTAAATCCGGCAGGCTCAGGCTGGCACTCTTATCTCCTTCATGCATTATCCCGGGTGCTTTCGGCAAAGCAAACCAGAAACCAGCTCCCAGCGCCATGAGAATACTGATGATAACCAGCCAGCGTTGCTTCATATCAATTGTCCTTTTTTATCGGAAGCTTTCGCCCCGGCAACCAGAAAATCTGATAGCTGTTCAGCCGTTACCCTGTGTTTAAAAATGATACTGCCGTTTGCCAGTAGTACCGGCACATCAAGACCAAACCGAACCATCAGGGCTTTATCATGATCCACATTAACAGTCTCCCATGTACAACATCCATCTTCCGCCACAGCAGCAAGAACTGTCTTGGCATCATCACAAAGACAGCAATCACGGCGCGACATCAACTGGATGTGTGGTAGACTCATTTGCTCATCAATCGTCACTTTTTTTCCAGCTTGGGCAGTTTAACCAAAGCAAACACCTGATCACCCTGACGATCCAGCATCACACGCAATACATCACCATGCTTAAAACCCTTGGCCAGTTTGGAAAAACTGCGCATGTTCTTTATATTCTTACCATTGATACGGAAAATGACATCGCCGCGCTTAATGCCAGCTCGCAGGGCAGGCGAGCCCGGCTGAACCTGTTGGATAACTACGCCATATTTCACCCGCGCCTGCAATTGATTCGCCAGCTTGCGGGTTAGATCCTCACCCACAATACCCAAACGAAGTTTGCCTTTCTCACCCTGTGGATCACCGTTCTGAGCTGTTTCATCTTCCGGCATGGCGTCAACTTTTACTGTAATAATTTTTTTCTTTCCATCACGGACAATGCCAATTTTCACTTTATCTCCCGGCGCATGCCGTGCAACACGGATAGGCAGATCGTGAGCCTTGCGGACAGGTGTTCCATCAATCGAAATAATTACATCGCCGGCTCTGATTCCTGCCTTATCGGCTGCAGAACCTGACTCGACCTGAGGCACCAGTGCACCTTCCCGACTATCCAGCCCCAGAGCTTCCATGGTCGCTTGATCTACATCGGTGATATGGACTCCGAGCCTGGCGCGCGAAACATGGCCATATTCACGCAAATCATCCAACACTGATTTGGCCAGATTGATCGGGATCGCGAAACCTATGCCATTACTGCCTCCGCTCTGGGAATAAATAGCCGTATTGATGCCGACCACTTCACCCTTGAGGTTAAATAACGGGCCACCGGAATTACCCGGATTAATAGCAGCATCTGTCTGAATAAAATCATCATAAGGACCCGATCCAATGACACGACCCTTGGCCGAGACTATGCCTGCGGTAACTGTCTGTTCCAGACCGAACGGATTACCAATGGCCACCACCCAGTCACCCACACGCAGTTTTTCAGAATCCCCCAACCTTACTGTTTTTAGTCCCTTTGCCTTGACCCTGAGCAATGCCACGTCCAGTTTGGAATCACTGCCAATCACTTTCGCTTCCCGCTCTGTACCATCACGCATTTTAACCATTACTTTGTCAGCGCCTGCCACAACATGATTGTTGGTCACCACATAACCATCCGCTGAAATAATAAACCCTGTGCCTAACGCATGCTGTTCACGCCGCTGCTGTGGCATATTGCGCATAAAATCTTCGAAAAAATCATTAAACGGGGAATTCTTGGGAAAGCCATATCCCGGAGGTAACCCCTTGTGCTGTTTGGCATGTATGGTTGAACTGATATTGACTACAGCATTGGCCTGCTCTTCAGCCAGATCTGCAAAACTTTGCGGCATGGCATTAGCTGGCCAGGCAGCCATCAATGTAACAACTAATAATGGAACAAAATACTTACTTAGACTCAAACCGGAACTCCTTTTCTGCCAATGATTAAAAACATGAATTTTTATATGTGTAGATGAATACAAGATTAATGAAGCTGGGCTGTCTCTTCATTGACAATCTTTATTGGAAATTGATTACCTGACTGAGTGACCCGCACCATACGAGCATTCAGGCTTTCTGATGTAGAATTTTCTGAATTATACAAAATCCAGCCATACGTAGCCAGAATGCCCAACACTCCTGCCACTGCTGCCCACACCTCCGGCAATGGCCATGCAGCATATAAAGCAAGACTGCGAACGGTTAAACCGCTAAATACAAAAACCAGCATCGGTAAGCCATAAAGACGGAAAGCAACACGCATTAATACCGCATCCGGCAATTCCAGCAGCACTTCATCACCAACGCGTGCATGAATGGAATTTTTCACACGCATCTCAACGAAGCGATCTTTCCATGAGCCCAGTGTACTGCATGATGCTTTGCCGGCACAATCACTACATGAGTTGGCCCGGCGTCCGGAAACAACCGCTTCATCTCTCTCGATGGCTATGACTGTAACCAGTTGTTCCAAATATTTCTCCTTCATTCATCACGAACAACATTGTAAAATGACATGTCCGGGTGAGTTATTCATCACTCACTGCGCATCTTACACTGTAGCCATTAATTATCACCAGAGTAGATTATGTCGCTATGTTGAAACACAGACAACAACTGGAGACAGACTACCTCATTATCGGCAGCGGTGCTGCAGGTCTGCTAACAGCATGTCGGCTTTCCCAACATGGCCGGGTCATTATCGTCAACAAGGGAACATGCCAGGATTCCAGCACATGGCATGCACAGGGTGGTATTGCCGGCGCACACTCAGATAGTGATTCTGTAGAATCACATGTGCAGGATACAATAAAATGTGGCGCAGGCCTTTGCCATGAAGAAGTCGTACGGGCCACAGTTAAACATGGCCAGGCTATTATTCAGGAGCTGATTGATATAGGCACTGAATTTGACATCCGTGATGGAAAACTGCATCTCACACACGAGGGTGGCCACAGCAATCGCCGTGTAGCACATGCCAGAGATGCCACGGGTCAGGCCATTACCAGAGCCCTGCTGTCCCGCATTGCTCCACACAGCAACATTCAGCATCTGGAGAAACACGCGGTTATTGATCTGATAACATCCAGACGCATGAAGAATATCGGCAGCAAGCAATGTCTCGGGGCATATGTGCTATCTGCCGACAATGAAATTCTGACCATCAGAGCTGGCCAAACCATTCTCGCCACAGGAGGCGCTGGCAAGGTATATCTATATACATCCAATCCACATGCTGCATCCGGTGATGGTATTGCCATGGCATGGCGCGCCGGTTGTCCGGTAATGAATCTCGAATTTATCCAGTTTCATCCGACCTGCCTGTTTCATCAACAGGGCTCCAACATGCTGCTCAGTGAAGCCTTGCGTGGTGAAGGCGCGCATCTGATTGACCGACAGGGACACCGCTTTGTTCTTGATTATGACGAACGAGGAGAAATGGCCCCGCGTGATATTGTTGCACGTGCCATAGACCATGAGATGAAAAAGCAGGGCGTGGACTGTATGTATCTGGATGCCCGTTCGCTGGGCAAAGAAACCATCATTGAACATTTTCCCAATATCCATGATCGCCTGCAAGATTTTGGCCTGGACATGACCAGAGAGCCCATTCCTGTTGTGCCAGCCGCCCATTATATCTGCGGCGGAATCCAGACGGATCTTCACGGACACACGCAAATAAACGGTCTTTATGCCATTGGTGAAACGGCCTGCACAGGCCTGCACGGAGCCAACCGCCTGGCCAGCAACTCGCTACTCGAATGTCTTGTTATGGCCGACTATTGCGCTGCTGATATCTTAAAGCAGCCCACATTGTCCCCTCCATCAGTGCCTGACTGGGATGACAGCGGTATCATTCCTGAAACCGAACGCATACAGATCAAACAAAACTGGGATGAGATCCGCGCTACTATGTCTAACTTCGTCGGCATCGTCCGCTCTGATGAGCGCCTGCGCCGCGCACGTCGGCGTTTGCGCCTGATTAGTGAGGAAATTGCTTCTTATTACTGGAAGCACCCGGTCAGTCAGGATCTACTTGAATTACGCAACCTGGCTCTGGTAGCCGAACTCATCATCCAGAGTGCCCAACAACGGCATGAGTCCAGAGGTCTGCATTATTCCACTGATTACCCTGAAACTGACTGCAAACCGGTCGATACCATACTGACTCCGGAAACCCATGCGTAACTGTTGCCTGCTGGTTAGTATTCAAGGACGGGTTCAGGGTGTAAGCTTTCGCTACTATACTCGAAATAAGGCTCGGGAATTAGGTATTCACGGCTGGGTTCGAAATCTGTCCGATGGCAGTGTAGAAGTCTGCATTTGTGGAGAGGCGGAACAGATCAAAACCATGCGGCAATGGCTAAAGCATGGGCCGATTCACGCCTCTGTCAGCGGTATTGATTTTAAAAACCATAATCCTGCCAATCGCCAGTCAGGTTTTCATATTCTTTAAAGAAACACTGATCAATTCATAACTCACCGCTTTGCATCTGCTCTGTGCATATCAGCGTTGCAGATTTTTCCAATGTCCTTGCAGGTGATAAAAGGTTGTGACATGCGCCGCATGTCAATATTGGATCTTGGGATTATACTTCAGCTTGCCGCTCACCTAGCGGCTGCTAGTGTCCTGTCCCATAGAAAAGTGCACCATCAGCGAGTTCTGGCGGGATGTGCTGCAAGGCGCGCAAGTGCGGGACTGGCTGTTTCCAATTCAAACGAGTGCAATGCAGCCACACGCCTGCCAGTCGCGGAGTATACATGCCCTATAGTGCTCAAAAACATTTTGATCATGATCAGCCTGCAAGCACAGGCGTACTGCTAACCAATCTGGGTACACCGGATGCACCGACCAGATCTGCTGTGCGTCGTTATCTGAAAGAGTTCCTCTGGGATCCGCGCGTGGTTGAACAACCGCGCTGGCTGTGGTGGCTCATTCTCAATGGCATTATCCTCAACACTCGCCCGGCTAAATCGGCGGCAGCATATCAAAAAGTGTGGGCGGATGAAGGCTCACCACTTCTGATCACAGGACGCCGGCAGCAGCAAAAACTGGAGCTTAGTCTTCGACAAAAACTGGGCGAAAACACACATGTCGAGCTGGCAATGCGTTATGGCACTCCTTCTATTCGCTCAGGATTGGAAGCATTAAGGGAAAAAGGCAGTAATCGACTGCTCGTACTGCCATTGTATCCCCAGTATTCAGCTGCTACCACTGCTTCTACCTTTGACGCGGTTGCTGATGTACTGAAAACCTGGCGCTGTATTCCCTGTCTGCACATGATTGATGCCTACCATGATCATCCTGCCTATATCACTGCTCTGGCTGACAGTGTGAGAAAATACTGGCAACAGCATGGCAAGCCAGAGCGCCTGCTGATATCTTTCCATGGCATCCCTAAAAGCTATTTTGAGGCTGGTGACCCCTATCCCTGCCATTGTCGAAAAACTGCGCGCCTTCTCCGTGAAGCGCTGGAGCTGGATGAGAAGCATGCTTCTATTGCCTTCCAATCCCGTTTTGGCAAACAACCATGGGTGCAGCCTTATACTGATGTCACTCTAAAAACATGGGGAAAGTCCGGAGTAAGATCAGTGGATGTTATCTGTCCCGGCTTTCCTGCTGATTGTCTGGAAACAGTTGAAGAGATTGCCATACAAAACCGGGACTTATTTCTCGCAGCAGGTGGCACACAGTTCCGCTATATTCCTGCAT
This sequence comes from Zetaproteobacteria bacterium, assembly GCA_021545665.1. The sequence goes on along the minus strand of JAJRTX010000167.1, from coordinate 1,599 downwards.
TAAATGACAGTGATGCCCATATCCAGGCTCTGACTCAGATAGCCATGGAACACCTTTAAACCGAATTTGCACAGGTTACGACAGCAGCTATTTAACCTGAGCTTAAATGCATAAAAGCCTCGCTCATTACTTTCTAATGTAGTATCCATAAATCAAGCCAGACCTCACCACATCCCGAAAATGGACTCGAAATGGAATTACCGCGCATCCCCCCGGAGTTTTGCAAGTGACTCACAGACTAATTATTCCGGGTTTGCAGGGCTGTGAATATTTACTGGGTTCTTTTGTGATAATGCATTATACTGTTTGTGTGACGGGGGTGATGCCATGAAACGAGTGAACTGGAACCTGGTGATTATTGCGGCAGTACTTGTATGGCCTGCTTCTCAGGCTTTGGCTGGATGGATGGATAAGGTCGGTGGGTTGCTGGGTGAATCCAGCGGAAGTCAATCGACGTCTTCAGCTTTGCCTTCCGTATCGAGTCTGAGCAATTCGGATATGATTGCCGGACTCAAAGATGCACTACGCATCGGCTCCGAAAACGTGGTTGGGCAATTGGGGAAAAGTGACGGATTCAATGCAGACCCCAAAATTCACATCCCACTACCGGAAAACCTCCAGACTGTGAAATCAGCTTTGGATGCGGTTGGCATGGGTTCGATGATGGATGATCTGGAACTGAGATTGAATCGTGCTGCCGAAACCGCAACTCCCAAAGCCAAGCGTATATTTGGCAATGCCATCAAAGAAATGACATTCGACGATGCGAAAAAAATTCTGCAAGGCCCGGATGATGCGGCAACACAGTATTTTAAAGGCAAGATGTCGAATCCGTTATCTGATGAAATGCGCCCGGTAGTCAAAAAAGCACTATCACAGGCCGGAGCCATTCAGGCTTATGATACAGCCATGGGGAAATACAAGTCCCTGCCTTTCGTACCGGACGCCAATGCTAATCTAACCCAGCATGTGCTCGATCTGGGGCTGTCAGGCATATTCCACTATATGGCCGAAGAAGAAGCCGCTATTCGCAAAAATCCGGTTAAAAGAACAACAGATATACTGCAAAAAGTTTTTGGCAATATATAACAGAATTTAATAACGAGCTGCATAGGCTCCGATCCGTGGCCTGTCGGACTTATAAGAAATCTACTCGGCAAGCTGCTCATGCATTGCTCTGCATCCATGCAGTCGTGCACGGCAGAGTAACGAATAAAAATATCCTGATTTACCGTTACATTGTTACCTTTTGCACCTCACAAAAAGGCCGGAGCATTGTTTATCTTGATATTCAGTACATGCGTACACATCTTCCTCCGGGCAGTCTGAAAGTCGCGCGATCAGCTCTCTCGACTCTTAGCATGCTGTAATATTTCTCCACAACAATCCTGTAAATGCCTCAACTCAAACAAGCCGAAATACATTTTTAGAATGTATAGGAATATAAAATATGTTTGATGTGAGTCAAAGTGACACATTACGCGGATTCAACTGCCAAGTGCAACTTCAGTGAGTTGAGTTTTGGTATTGAAGAACACTTCATGGGGTGTTCTGTAGCCCAGCGTTTTTCTTGGCCGATGATTGAGCCGGTGCATGATG
>JAJRTX010000166.1 GCA_021545665.1 Zetaproteobacteria bacterium | reverse complement strand
TTCCCTTGAGCAGGACAAAATCACCATTACACGTACCGCAGCAACAGTAGACGCCATACCAGCCTCGCATTCCATCGGCATCGAGGCGCTCGAGAAGCTTGGTGGTCGACCTATCCTTGATCGTATCGTCCGGGCAGGAGACTCGCTTCCTGTAAAGGGGCAGAGAATATTCAAGGCCGCAGAATCACTTAAAGCAGGTGGGAGCGGCTCGATCAACTTCAAACTGTGGGAAGGGGAGATTGAAGATCCAATATCGGACAATCGACCAATAGGGACATTAAAGATTACCGGTAGCGACTTCGATGACGGTGTGATCGCGGCCGGGGCGGACATCATTTGTGATTATGAAGTGCAGGATTCCGGCGCTGTGGTGCTTGAGGTATCTGTCCCGAGTATCGGCGGAACATTCCACTCTGGCCGTAATTTCTATTCGCGCCAGGACGGACAAATCGATTTCAGTACAGCGGCTGAGTACGTTAAAGATGAGGGGGAGAGGATTATATCCCGGGTTGATGAAATAGAAGGTGTGGTTGACGACTCCAAACTTGATCAGGCAAGGGAAAGGCTGGCATCTGCTACTGAGCTGGATGCACATGAGAAGGATCCGGAAGTCAATAAACAGGCTATGGATAACATTCTTGAAGCCAAACGGATTCTGGCTGCGGTTCGAAAGGAAAACTTAAAGGAGATTCGCCAGCTCGATCTTGACCGCGTCGTAGAAGTTTTCGACGAACATATTAGAGAATTCGCAAAACCTTCTGAGGAGCAGTCATTTGATAATCTGGCAAGAACTGCGCAGCGGGCTATTGATCGAAATGACAATGATTTCGAGAACCATCTGGATGAATTGAGAAGCAAGAACTTTGCGATACTCTGGCGGCAGGACTGGTTCGTGGTTGATCAGTTCAAGAGAATGGTTAAGTCACCGCATTTGTTCCCTGATAGGGGGCAGTTTGATCAACTAAGTTCACTGGGTATGTCGGCACTTCAAGGCGACGATATCGAGAAACTCAGGCAAGTCGTACAGCATCTATATCAGATCCGGCTGGATTCTGGTGGGGAGTCAGAAATGTTTGATACTGCCAACATCATCAGGGGTTAAGTATGACCAAGGATGCATGGTTTCCCAGAGGTTTTTCATTTCCTGACGGGTCAACTATGCGGGGAGTGACCTTTGAAGGAAAAGACTGGCAAATCATTAAGACAGACCAGTCTAGTATGAATCTTATCGCCAGTGATTCGTTGTATGAACAATGGTCTGAGCATCGGTTGGTTCCAGATGGTGCATTTCAAACTTTTACCTATGGCGAAGAAAACTTCTACGTGCTTACATCTTCGGGAGAGCATGTCGTAGTGCCCGTTGGTGAGGCGAAGGCGCCAGAAAACAAGGTTGATGCACTCGCATTTGGAGCATCTCTCAATGCAACTCGGCAAATCGATCAGGATGCTCCTCTGCACGATGCGATTTATGTAGAAAAGTATTCTCGATTATTCCCAACATGGTCTGTTTCTGCGGGCATCCCGGATGACGTGTTACTCGGAAAGTGGCTGACCGGAGGTGTTGAGGTCTCAGTCACAGCGTTCCGTCGGTTGCATGCACTGATGTCGTGGATGGAGGAAGACGATCTCAGAGATGTCGTTGAGCAAGCGGGGTACCTCCCTGCTCGTGCTGGAGCACCAGTCAACAAGTCGGCAGCAAGGCGCTCAAAAGTGGCCAAAGCAGGGAAGCGTAAGGAAAACGATACTGCAAGCCCTGGAGATAGCTTCTCGCTTCCTGGCAGGCCAATGCTTGAGTCATTCTTTAACGAGCATGTGGTTGACATCGTTCTTAATCCAGACCGTTACAAGGCTCTCGGTATCGATTTTCCGTCTGCCATTGTTCTGCATGGCCCGCCAGGTTGTGGCAAAACATACGCCGTAGAACGGCTGGTCGAGTTTCTGGACTGGCCTGTATACTCGATTGATGCGAACTCTGTAGGTAGTCCCTATATCCATGAGACGAGCAGAAAGATTTCGGAAATTTTCGATCTTGCAACTGATAATGCCCCAGCGATGGTGGTGATTGATGAGATGGAGTCTTACCTCTCTGACCGTCAGCAATTCAGCGGCTCAGGCGGCCATCATGTTGAAGAAGTAGCAGAATTCCTGCGACGTATCCCTCAGGCACTTGGCAAAAGAGTATTGATCGTTGGCATGACGAACAGGATTGAGATGATCGATCCGGCAATATTGCGCCGTGGTCGGTTTGATCATGTCATTGAAGTAAGGATGCCTCAGCGTGATGAGGTTGATGCCTTGTTGAAAAAGCTGTTGTCAGAGGTTCCAACATCAGGCGATATCGATGTCGATCCACTACTGGATGCGCTGACTGGAAGGGCGCTATCCGATACAGCCTTCGTTGTAAGGGAAGGGGCGCGTTTGGCGGCAAGAGCAGAGAAAAACAGCCTTGATATGGCATGTCTGGTGGACGCCCTGAAATCACTCCCTGATCAACCACCCGGTGAAGAGAAGAAGCGACCCATAGGCTTCAAGTGGGATTGAAGTATGGATTTATACGATAACCCTTTTCATGTCCTGCGTGCCACACCACGAGACACCCGGCAGCGCATTTATGAACTAGCAGATGAACAGAGCTTGGTTGGCGATCAGGAGGCGTGCTCGAAAGCTCGCGCTGACCTCACGAATCCGAGAAAGCGCCTTGGTGCTGAGATCGCCTGGATGCCCGGAGTAGGGCCTAATCGAGCCTTGGAGGCGATGGAAAGTCTGGAGAGCGATGCTGCCAATTTTAATCACGCTTCGGAATTTCCACCGCTTGCGAGGGCAAACCTATACACAGCGGCTATCAGTCGCCTCGGAACCGGGGTTTCGGCGAAGGAGCTGGCTAAATGGATTGTCGAGCTTGCTTATGCCTATGAGGAGATAGATGAAGAAAATATATTAACCTTGATCAATGAGGATCGCTCATTGGCGGGTTTCCCACAAGTTGCAGACTTATCCCTCATAGAATCGGAGTTATCGGAAAGGAGAGGCGATTACCGGAAGTGTGTGAAAAAGGCACTCGATGCATTGCCGCCCAGAGATTTGGTTACAGCAGTAACCATTGCGATAGAAGAGTCCACGGAAATAGGAGAATTGGGTGCCCCAATTCTTATTGACGATGTGGTGGATACCTATGAAGTCGAGGCGCAGCGATTCCTTGAAAACGAAGCGGGTAATGTGGAGACGCTAATCCATAGAATTCATGAGTATGTGGAGGACGGCACGACCGATGATGAAATAGAATGCATGATTTTGAAACTGGAAGGTGTTGTTCGTAACTGGGATTTTGTCGCGCAGCCAATACAGGTCAGTGCCAAGAGTCGTGGCTTGGATCATGATATGAGTCATAAGGTGGCAGGGAAAGTGCGTGAGTTGGCGGTTTTTTTGTTTAATGCACATGATATGGTTCGACTTTCGCAACGATTGACAGATTTGTGCATACAGACGTTTCATGAAGTTCCAACATTGGTAGAGATGTTTCAACGTGACGCTGAATTCTTGAAAAATGAGTAATCAAGATTTTAGTAAAGACTGCAGGCAAGCATGGCATCAATGAGGCGGCGATGAATCGAAATAGAAAAGTTGGATTTTCGTCATTAGACTCACTTGTGACAGATATCTATGAAGATGCTGGAAAATACAGGAAAACAGCTGGTGCCAATGATATACCACAGGACATATTTGAGAAAAAAAAGACTGAAACAAGGGGTTCTGACCGGTCATTAAATAATGCAGGGAAATATAGAAAAAAAAGGGGAGATACAAAAGTCGAATGGGTGGGAACAAAGTGTCAGCACAGCGAGGAAAAATATACGTCAGTAGATAAATCTACAAAAAATAGAGCGTCTACAGAAAGACAAACAGTAAAACGTAAAAGAAAAATATTTTCTGGTATATCTGCATGGTTTGCATACACATGTATGGTTGTTCTAATCATGGTTTTGTACTGGGTAGGCGAGTCATCGCGCACAAGTACAGGTGGTTACAATTCGCCAGGCAAGAACCCGACGTACCAAAGCCCTGGGTATTCTTCTACGTCGACTGTGCCCAAGCGGCCAACCGTTTTACAGGGACGAGCGGAACCCTTGGATAAACAGGGGATATGCGAATTGCAAGAGTTACTTGGTGAGATGGGGTTCTATACATCAACGGTCGACGGGATTTCCGGACCTGGCACTAGGCGGGCGATAGCA
>JAJRTX010000165.1 GCA_021545665.1 Zetaproteobacteria bacterium | reverse complement strand
CATGTGACGCGTAACAACAAACCCATGTTCATTGAAAAAATGAACCTTGATGCGAATGCATTCACTGCAAATTGGGGGCTGAATGCATCCTCCAGTTGCGGGAGTCTGTTTGCCTGCCCTGCAAGCAGCGATCATTTGCATGCAGTCAGGGAGTTGATTGGCAGCGCTCCGCATCGTGGAGTCACATTAATTGGTGAGTTACTGGTGTGTCGCGCCAGTGATGGACAAAGCAGATCTGTGCGGCAATTTTTTGAACAGGTTCGTGGCATCCTGCGCAAAGACATTTTACGAAGCGACGATTATAAACCCCGCATCTGGGCAACTTGATTAAAAGGTGATGTATGCAGCTAACCCCGCGCGAAAAAGACAAGTTACTGATATTTACTGCGGCACTGCTGGCTGAACGGCGCAAGCAGCGTGGTGTTAAACTCAATCATCCTGAAGCGATTGCCTATATCACAGCGGCTGTGATGGAAGGCGCACGTGATGGCAAAACTGTCGCAGAATTGATGGAATATGGACGTGGCTTGCTGAGCAGAGACGATGTGATGGACGGTGTTGCCGACATGCTCGCCGATGTGCAGGTCGAAGCGACTTTCCCGGACGGCACCAAGCTGGTGACGGTTCATAACCCGATTGTATAGGAGGCAAGCACATGACAGATCTTATTCCAGGTGAAATGCTTGTGGCGGCTGGTGACATCGAGTTGAATGCCGGGCGTCAAACAATTCAGTTGACTGTTGCCAACAGTGGCGACAGGCCAATCCAGATTGGCTCACATTATCATTTTTATGAAACCAATCCAGCGCTGGTTTTCGACAGGGAGAAAACACGTGGTTTTCGCCTTGATATTGCAGCTGGAACAGCAGTTCGTTTTGAACCGGGTCAGCAGCGTGAAATCAGCCTGGTTGCATTCGCAGGTGATCGTAAAATCTATGGTTTTCGGCAACAAGTGATGGGAAAACTGGAGGATCAGCCATGAGTAAAATCAGCCGCCAGGCTTATGCAGAGATGTTTGGTCCGACAGTGGGTGATCGCGTGCGTCTGGCCGATACTGATTTGATCCTTGAAGTCGAGGAAGATCGCACTGTTTACGGTGATGAAGTGAAATTCGGCGGCGGCAAGGTAATCCGTGATGGCATGGGACAAAGCCAGCTGGGTTCAGGGCTGGCGATGGATCTGGTGATTACCAACGCGCTGATTGTTGATTATTGGGGCATTATCAAAGCCGATGTCGGCATCAAAAGTGGCCGTATCGCGGCAATCGGCAAGGCCGGTAATCCCGATACCCAGCACAAGGTTGATGTCATTATCGGACCCGGTACTGAAATTCTGGCGGGCGAGGGCAAAATTTTAACTGCCGGTGGAATCGACGCACATATTCACTTTATCTGCCCGCAGCAAATTGAAGAGGCGTTGATGTCTGGGATCACCACCATGCTAGGTGGCGGGACTGGTCCCGCGACTGGCACTAATGCTACGACGTGCACGCCCGGGCAGTGGAATTTGCACAGAATGTTGCAATCACTGGATGGATTGCCGATGAACTTCGGCTTGCTGGGCAAGGGCAATGCCAGTTTGCCGCAAGCGCTGGAGGAACAAGTCAGAGCGGGGGCAATGGGTTTGAAGCTACACGAAGACTGGGGAACCACGCCGGCTGCAATTGACTGTTGTCTCGAGGTCGCCGAACGTTTCGATGTGCAAGTCGCGATTCACACTGACACACTGAATGAATCAGGCTTTGTCGAAGATACCTTGGCGGCATTCAAGGGACGTACCATTCATACTTATCATACTGAAGGCGCAGGAGGCGGTCATGCACCGGATATTATCAAAGCCTGCGGTCTGGCGAATGTGTTGCCGTCCTCAACCAATCCCACGCGTCCTTATACAGTTAATACAGTGGATGAACATTTAGATATGCTAATGGTGTGTCATCATCTTGATCCGGGGATTGCTGAAGATGTGGCGTTTGCCGAATCCCGTATCCGTCGCGAAACCATTGCGGCTGAGGATATCCTCCACGATCTGGGTGCGTTTGCGATGATTGCTTCGGATTCGCAGGCCATGGGGCGTGTCGGTGAAGTGATTATCAGAACCTGGCAAACAGCGCACAAAATGAAGCAGCAGCGAGGCAGCCTGCCGGAAGACAGCGCGGATAACGATAATTTCCGCATCAAACGCTATCTTGCCAAGTACACCATAAATCCAGCCATCAGTCACGGCATTGCCCATGAAGTGGGATCGGTTGAAACAGGAAAACTGGCCGATCTGGTGTTATGGGATCCGGCTTTTTTTGGCGTCAAACCGAGTATGATTGTGAAAGGTGGCATGATCGCAGCCGCGCCAATGGGCGATCCAAATGCCTCGATACCGACGCCTCAACCAGTCCATTACCGGCCCATGTTTGGTGCTTTTGGCGACGCTTGCCATGCGACATCAATGCTGTTTCTGTCCAAAGCCGCGGCTGAAGACAACATACCAGCGCGTTTGGGCTTGCAGTCAACCATCGGCATCGTCTCAGATACCCGGTCGATTGGCAAACAAGACCTGATTCACAACCACTAT
>JAJRTX010000164.1 GCA_021545665.1 Zetaproteobacteria bacterium | reverse complement strand
ACCGCAATGCTGGATCGAATCACCCATCATTGCGATATTATAGAGACTGGAAATGAGAGCTGGAGATTTAAGAATCGAGCATGATTTAGGGGGGTCAAAATTAGACGCTGATGGGGGGTCAATTTTGGGCGCTGATTGACACATTAGACTTCCTCTGAGTATTGATCCAGAATCTCTTTTAAGGTCGTTGATTCAGCTTCAGCTCGTGATTCGTAAACACCACGAACCAAATAACGGACAAGTGTATCAGTTAGTGACGCAAAATTGACGTAATTCAGAAAAAATTCAAAGAAAAAGCACTTACGTTTCCGTAAGTGCTTGATTTTAATGGCGTCCCCAACCGGATTCGAACCGGTGTTGCCGCCGTGAAAGGGCAGTGTCCTAGGCCGACTAGACGATGGGGACTTGATGAACGCGGCGAAGATTAGCGTAAGGCTTGTTTGCGTCAATTAAAAATATGGACATCGGAATCCCGGCAAAGCATTCGTTTTCTGGGTTGTAGCGAATTATTCTGCCATATTATGAGTATGATGAATTTGTTCTTTTCCGCTGCTACACCCCATATTGATTTTGGTATAGGTAAGCGAAGCAGGCTGCTCGATATTATACGCATATTCGGGCGTAGGATTTTACTCGTAGCCGGCAAAATATCCTTTGATTAATCAACCTTGTACCCGGATTTTCTGACAAGTTTCGTGCTATGGTCCGAAATGGACTGAGCGCCTGAACATGCTGCGATATCGGATTACGATAAATAATGCAGTCCTGAATGTAATTATTTGTTTGTCAGCTCTGGCCAGGCATCACGGATATATTCATAGCCGGACCATAGCGTAAGCACTGCCGCCATCCATAACAGTATCAGACCCACATCGTGTAACGGAATACCAAGTGTAGTCTCATGCAGCAAAAGGACTGAAATCGCAGTCATTTGCAATCCGGTTTTCCATTTTGCGATCAGGGAAACATGTACTACTGTTGCATGCTGTGCCAACCATTCACGCAGTGCGCCAATAGTGATTTCACGACCAATAATGATGATGGCCAGGACAGCAGGGGTCATATTTGCAGAAACCAACAGTACTAACGCTGCAGCAACCAGTAATTTGTCAGCTACTGGATCGAGGAAACGCCCAAATGCTGTCACTTCACCCCGTTTTCTGGCTATATATCCATCCAGCAAGTCCGTAACAGCTGCGATGATAAATAATATGCCTGAAAGCAAGTGGCCCAGAGAATCCGGCAGGTAGAAAGCAGCCATAAATACCGGAATAATAACAACCCGGCCCATGGTGATTTGGTTGGATAAAGTCCATTGCATAAGAACGGCAAGTATCGCGGATGTAGCTCAAGGGTAAAGAACTTATTCCTGAAATATTATACTTTCAGCTAATTTGCCTTAAGGTGATCAGGCATACCAGCCGGTTCTGCCGTTTTGATTGGGCCAAACAGATCCTCATAACGGCTTATATTCTCCTGTAGCACAGACACAATACGTTTGGCGTGAGCTGGAGAAACCAGAACGCGCGAATTAACCACTCCAGCCGGGGGGATGGCCAGTATAAAATCGAGAATAAACTCCTCATGGTTATGCACGACAAATAATTGATTAGCATAAACACCGCGCTGAACATCCGGAGGGATCTGAATCTGCAAGTCCTGACTTTGTTCATCCTGATCAAGTAACTTACTGTTCATACTGATGACTCCTTGTCATACATGCTTTTTGCCTCGTGATAGAGGTTTTCCATTGCCTCAAGATTCATGTCGTTCAGTGGTGTTTGCCGATCTGCTGCCAAAGTTTCCATTAAACGAAAGCGATTGCCAAACTTTCTATTGCTATGCATCAGACTCAATTCAGCATCCAGATCCAACTTACGGGCCAGATTCGTCAACGTGAATAATACATCACCAAATTCATCTTCCAGCCGCTCCATGCTGGATTGATTGGTAACTTCATATTCAAATTCCTCAAGTTCCTCACGCATTTTTACCAGCACATCCGTAGCATCATTCCAGTCAAACCCGACACGTGCTGCACGCTGCTGTTGTTTTTGTGCATATTTTAATGCCGGAAGAGGAGGTATGCCATCCATAAGGCTTTTTCGATCATTATTTTCTGCATCCTTTAGCTTGTCCCATTGCTCAGTGAGATCGTCGGTTTTAGTATTTTTGAATACATGAGGATGTCTGGAAATCATCTTCTCAACCAGTGTATTAATTACATCCGCCAGTTTAAATTCCTTTTGCTCTTCGGCAATACGGGCATAAAAAATTACATGAAATAACAGATCACCAAGTTCAGATTTAAGTGGCTGCCAGTTTCCAACCGTATTTGCAGTATCAACCGCCTCCAGCAACTCATGTACTTCTTCAAGGGTATAACGCCGTAAAGACATTATGTTTTTCTCGTTATCCCAGGGACATTCTTCACGAAGTACATCTATTAGAGAACATAACTTATCGTAATAATTAACTTTATCATTTATTCTGTCTGGCACTACATAACTCCATAACTTTACATAATATCCATTATGCGACGTTAAAAAAGGTGATATATTAAAGCATTAAGGTAAAACCATCCGAATTTCTGGAATTGGTATCGGTTCAACTGAGGCTGTTTAGCGCCCTACCATCAATATAGCAACAGACTTTAATGAACAGACAAATCTCAGCAATCCCTTCCTAATCTAATAGTTTTAATCACTTTCTTGATAACTGCCATTCTTATCATGGTCGTGTCGATCCCCATCATGCTCATTATAATCACGGTCATCTCGCCTATACTGATCACTATTATGGGGTATAGGAATATAGACGCTTACCCCCGGCAAAGGACTAACGCTAACTCCGCAACCTGTAAAAAAAGTTAGCAGTGCTGCGATTAGAAAAAATCTCATATTTCCTCTCATTTTATAAAATTTGAATTAATAACAAGCCGTATTAAAGATATAGTATATACGGGTATTATATAACTCCAAGTGACAACCATGCAAGAGAAAAGGCCTGTAAACACTAGGTTTACGGGCCTTATATGGTGCTGTGATACGGTATCTTGGTACTCCCAAGGGGAATCGAACCCCTGTTTCCGGCGTGAGAGGCCAGCGTCCTAACCGCTAGACGATGGGAGCCTGATTTTCAGGAGGCCGATTTGTACTGATAATAGCAGTATTCGTCAATGGTACGGATAATGTTTTTGTATTAATAAATTCAAATAAGACCTTAACCATCTGTATTTTATCAGTTCTGAGATGGTTCTTACCGGCCTATTGAGCTATAGATAAAACCGGCTTTACGCATAACAGATGGATCAAAAAGATTACGCCCATCAAATACAGCTGAACCTTTCATCAATGACTGCATACGGGTAAAATCGGGGCTCCTGAATGCTTTCCACTCTGTCACAATAGCCAAAGCATCCGCAGCATTCAGGGCTTCATACTGATCTTCTTCCAATATGAGCCCTGCTGTTTCACTATATATTCTTCCTGCTTCACTCATAGCCACCGGATCATAGGCGTGAACCTGTGCACCGGCTTGCAGTAACGCATTGATCAATACCCTGCTTGGTGCCTCACGCATATCATCTGTTTCCGGTTTGAATGACAGCCCCCAGACAGCGATTTTCCTGCCTTCCAGATGACCATTGAAATATGCTTTTATTTTATTAAACAAGACTTCTTTCTGCCTATTATTTACCGCCTCTACAGCCGACAGCAATTCCGCATGGAATCCGATTTCTTTTGACGTTCTCTCCAGTGCTTTCACATCTTTTGGAAAACATGAGCCGCCATAACCACATCCCGGATAAATAAACTGGTAACCGATACGCGGGTCTGAACCAATACCCACACGCACTTTCTCAATATCAGCTCCCATACGCTCTGCAATATGGGACAATTCATTCATAAAACTGATCTTGGTAGCCAGCATGGCATTGGCTGCATATTTGGTCAGCTCTGCTGAACGGATATCCATGTGAACCATGCGTTCATGATTACGATTGAAAGGTGCATAGAGACTGTCCATAAGCTTTTTGGCTTTCTCACTATCTGTACCGACAACAATGCGATCAGGTTTCATAAAATCATTAATGGCGGCGCCTTCTTTGAGGAATTCCGGATTGGAAACAATATCAAACTCCAGACTCTGCCCTCTTTGTTCAAGAACACTTATGATGCGTTCTCGAACTTTGTCTGCAGTACCCACAGGCACAGTGGATTTATCAATAACTATTTTATACTCAGACATATGTTCAGCAATACTTTGAGCAACAGCAAGCACATACTGCAAATCTGCGGAACCATCTTCATCCGGCGGTGTACCAACGGCAATAATTTGGAATAAACCATGTAGGACAGCTTGTTTTATATCCGTTGAGAACCTCAGACGCCCTGCCCGCCTGTTGCTCTGAATCATGGTGCTCAGACCGGACTCATAAATAGGCACGCCACCACTGTTCAACATATCAATCTTATCCTGATTAATATCGACACATAGAACGTCCATACCCATTTCTGCCAGACATGTGCCCGTCACCAGACCAACATAGCCACTGCCAAAGACTGTTACTCTCATAGGTTTAACTCCATATTTAAACATGGTAAAAAGTGAATGGTGATGGGGAATCGGCGAAAGGCAAGTATCAAATAACGAGAAATAGATAAAAAGTGAGAGCGGACAAGCTTCATTTGGAGTGATAGTGCTTCGGCCATGTAGTGTTAACAGGAGCTAGTGGTTAGAGTGAGCCCGTGACTGGTTATTTGATAAAACGCCTGGCAGGCATGATTCCGCTGTTATTCGGGATCACCATTATATCCTTCGGCATGATGCATCTGGCTCCAGGTGAACCCAGTGTTATTGGATCAGAGTTCAATCCAAAAGTTTCTGCTGAAGATATTGAACGTTTGCGCGTTTATTATGGACTGGATAAACCCTGGCATGAACAATACTGGAATTGGCTGGAGCGCCTTGCCACACTGGATTTCGGCAATTCTTTTTCAGCCGATGGCAGACCTGTACTGGATAAAATTGCCGAACGCATCCCGGTTACTTTATGGATCAACATACTGGCCATGTTGCTTATTATTGCCGCTGCCATTCCCATCGGCATAGCAAGTGCGGTACGACGCGATTCCTGGTTTGACAAAGGTATGACGATCTTTGTTTTTATCGGTTTTGCCATCCCCTCTTTCTGGCTTGGTTTATTACTGATGATTGTCTTTGGCGTCAATTTGAGCTGGCTACCCATATCCGGTCTTCATGATTATAGCTGGCAGCAGATGAGTTACTGGCAGCAACAGCTTGATTTGTTAAAACACCTGATATTGCCTGTCTTCATTTCCGCTATCGGCGGACTGGCCGGCATGAGCCGTTTTATGCGCACTGGCATGCTGGATGTAATCAGCTCTGATTATATTACCACATCTCGCGCCATGGGCATTCCGGAAAACAGCATCCGTTATCGGTTGGCCCTGAAAAATGCCATGCTGCCTATTATCACCCTGCTTGGTTTATCGATTCCAGGGATGATTGGCGGTTCAGTTATTGTTGAACAACTCTTTTCACTACCCGGTATGGGGCAGCTACTGTTTGGTGCCGTAATGTCTCGTGATTATCCGGTAATCATGGGCGTTACCGTCATTGCTGCTATACTGACATTGCTCGGGAATCTGATTGCTGATTTATCATACGCATGGGCCGATCCACGCATTCGCCATGGTGGAAAAAAATGATACGCATTATCTTCCAAAATCCACTGATGTTGATCGGCGGCACGATTGTAGCCTGTGTTACCCTGCTGGCGATTCTAGCGCCATGGATAGCCCCCTATGACCCGGCTGAAATCAATGTAAAAGTAATCCTTATGGCGCCATCATGGGGGCACTGGTGCGGTACAGATACGCTGGGTCGTGATATTTTCTCACGCATGCTTTTCGGAGCCAGGGTGTCGTTGGCGGTAGGGTTTGTTGCTGTTGGCATCTCTATGCTGATTGGTATCATGCTGGGAGCGGTTGCCGGTTATGTCGGTGGACGCATCGATGCGCTGATCATGCGGATCACAGATATGGTACTATGTTTTCCCACTTTGTTTCTGATTCTGGCTGTCATCGCTTTTCTTGAGCCTTCAATCTGGAATATTATGATTATAATCGGCCTGACTTCATGGATGGGTGTGGCACGTCTTGTTCGCGCCGAGTTCCTGAGTCTCAGGCAAAGAGAATTTGTGCTGGCAGCTCAAAGTCTTGGTGTATCTTCAATCCGTATGATGTGGCGTTATCTGTTGCCCAATGCCATGGGGCCGGTACTGGTTTCTGCCGTGCTGGGCATTGCCGGTGCGGTACTACTTGAATCGGGTCTCTCCTTTCTTGGCTTTGGTGTGCAGCCCCCCGATCCTTCCTGGGGCAACATTCTCACTGAAGGCAAAGATAATATACAGATTGCCTGGTGGCTATCAATGTATCCGGGGTTAGCTATTCTGATTACTGTTCTAGGTTATAACCTGCTCGGTGAAGGCCTGCGCGATATTTTTGATCCCAAACTGAGACATTAAGCCGAACTAATGAATAACGATACTTATTACATGAATAAGGCCATTCAACAGGCTGAAATCGCAGCAGAAAATGGTGAGGTTCCTGTTGGCGCACTGCTGTTGCTGGAAGATGGTCGTGAGTTTACCGGTTTGAATTCACCAATCGCTTCCAACGATGCATCAGCACATGCGGAAATGCAGGTTATTCGCCAGGCCTGCAAGGATAAAAATAATTACAGGCTCACCGGTAGTACACTTTTTGTTACACTCGAGCCTTGCACCATGTGCGCCGGAGCAATTATCCATGCACGTATAAAACGCATCGTTTATGGTGCGAAGGATTTGAAAACAGGTGCAGTGGAATCACTTTATCATATTTTATCAGATCCGCGCCTGAATCATCAGCCTGAAGTAACAGGAGGCATTCTGGCTGATGAGTGTGGTAGTCTGTTAAAACAATTCTTCAAGACACGCCGGGGCAGTAAAGAATCTGATCCTGCTAACACTAAACAGGATTTGAAATAACTATTCTTTCTTTTTCCGCAAATCTTAGAAAGAATGGAAGAAAAGGCACTCCGCAATCTTTGCCCTGCGGGTGCCCAAAGCAGCACTTAAAAAGGCGGTCACTGCTCCGCAGCTCGTTACCATCTTTTTAAGTACCACTTTGGCAAATCTTGGAGGAGAGAAGGAAAAACCACTTCTTCATTAGACTCAGTTACTCCATCCCCCTTAGATATCTGCCGAGACAAACATGAACAAATGAGTAAAACGGCAGAGCCGCGATCATTTGGGTATGTGCAGGTGAGGGAATCCGAAGGACAGAGATGTTCGGGGGCGGCTTTCTTGGCTTCTTTCTTTACCGTCAAAGAAAGAAGAGGTCCCGCTCATATAGAAGAACTAAGGCTCACAAGTTAAAGTTTCGGCCCAGAATAAAGAATTCCGATGATGATTTGCGGCTGGCCGCCGGTTTGATATTTTTGATTCGTTTAAATGAAGTGCCCAGATTACGGCGGAATTCATCAAAGCCCTCGCCCATGAATGTTTTCATCAGAATATCACCACCCGGCCGCAAAAACTGGCGGGCGAAGTGCAGCGTCATTTCATTCAGGCCTATCATGCGCATCTGATCAACCAGTTTATTGCCACTCATTTCAGGCGCCATATCCGAGACAATCAGATCCACCGGTCTGCCATGCAATGCATTTTTCAGTACGGCCTGTCCTCGCGGTGAATCGAAATCATCCTGAATCAATGTAACGCCGGTTATGGCAGTCAACGGCAGCAGATCAATGCCGATAATAAGTCCGGCTGGCCCCACATGTTTGGCAAGTTCCACGCTCCATGAGCCGGGAGCGCAACCCAGATCAACAATCACAGCATCTTTTTTTATCTGTAACTGATGCTGTTCCAGAATTTCAGTAAGTTTAAATGCGGCCCGCGAACGCTTGCCCTCTTTCCGTGCCCGCTTGACATGCGGATCATTGGTATGGCGGTGATACCAGGCAGTCGTTTTTCTATCTGCTTTACTCTTTGATTTTTGCGCCATTTTTATCCTCTATTATTCAATATACTGTAAGTAGTTGTTTAGATTGCCCCTTATTTGTTCGAGAGCAGTTTACGCCTGTAAATGAGCACCACGGGCATTTCTTTTGGTCACACTTTTGATGTCGATATAGAGCGAATCAGGGGCAATCTGAATAGCTACTTTACTCTTTCATCCGCCAGCCAATACGCCATAGGTACCATGCAACCGCAAAAGTAATGGAAGCCGATCCAATCACAATGCCCATAGAAGCAAATGGATTGGTATCACCTGTGCCCAGAAAGCCATAGCGGAAACCATCAATCAGGTAAAAAAACGGATTGGCATGATTCACCATCTGCCATGATTCAGGCAGTTGCTTCACTGAATAAAATACGCCGGAAAGAAAGGTTAACGGCAAGATGATAAAATTCGTTACCATGGCCACATTATCAAAATCTCTGGACCACATGCCGCCAATCAGGCCCAGCCCACCCATAATAATGCTGCCGCAAATGCCGAACAGGATAATAATACCCGGATGCATCAAAGACACATCAACAAATGGCATCAGGACAGCCAGAAATGTCACAGCCACAACCACCGCACGCACCACAGCAGCGGCAAAGAAAGCAGTAACTACTTCCAGGGCAGAGAGCGGAGCCATGAGCAAATAGATATGCATACCCATAACCTTGCCCATTATCATGGAGCTTGAAGTATTGGCAAAGGCATTCTGTAACATTGCCATCATGGTCAGTCCGGGCACCAGAAAAGTAAAATAATCCACTTCCATGCCGGGTACATGCCTCTCTCCAATGGCATATCGGAAAATAATCAGATACAAAATGGCCGTCAGTGCTGGCGTCACAATGGTCTGCATCTTTACCTTGAGAAAACGGCGAACCTCGCGTTGGAATAACGTCCATGCACCTCGCAAATTCGCCTGACTCATGATTCCGCCTCGGGCTGTTTTCCGGTCAGGCGAAGAAATACATCTTCCAGATTTTCTTTACGCACTCCTGCATCCAGCGGTGGTCCAAATTGCTGTATGGCAGCCTGATAGGCGGTGTGGAAGGTGGATTGCCCGTCGGCATGGCGATTCAGTTTCAGGCATACGCCATCATCGTTGCAACGTGGCTGATAATCGGCCAAAGCAAGCTTGTCTTTATTGGAAAGGTCAATGTTTCTCTCATAATTCAACCATAAATAAGATGACGCCACCTGTTGCATCAATTCAGACATAGGTTGAGCCGTTAGCAGGTTTCCTTTGTCTATAATGGCCACCTGATCACATAATTCTTCGGCTTCATCCAGATAATGGGTGGTCAGCAATATTGTTGTTCCCCCATCTTTCAGTTCTCGCATAAATGCCCACAGGCGACGGCGCAATTCAACATCAACACCTGCTGTTGGTTCATCAAGAATAACCAGTTTCGGCTTATGCACCAGGGCTTGTGCAACCAGCAAACGACGACGCATGCCTCCAGACAACTGCCGCGTATTTTTGATAGCATGTTCAGTGAGTTCCAGACGATCAAATAATTCGTTTATCCAATCATCATCCGGTTTCTTTCCAAACAAACCAGAGGTGAAATGCAATACTTCACGTGGCGTAAAAAAAGGGTCAAAGGCTATTTCCTGAGGCACTACGCCCATTTGTCGTTTGCACCATGCCCGATCATCAAACAGGTCACGACCAAACAGCGTCGCAGACCCACTATTATGACGCACGGTATCGGCAAGAATATTAATTAAAGTACTCTTCCCTGCCCCGTTCGGGCCAAGAAGTGCATAAAAACTGCCCTGAGGCACTGACAAAGAAACACTGTTCAAAGCTATATTGCCATTATTATAGACTTTTCGAAGTCCGGAAATTTCCAGTGCGTTCATTTCGACATCCTACATGATCATGAGTAACTATTCAGCACGCGCGCGATGAACAAAACAGTCAAAAGTAATTTCACTGCAGAGTACACAAATCTACCTTTACTTTGTACTCCTCTGCGACAAGATGAATTGAGCTATGTAAAAAGATATCGCCCCGGGATAACTATGCGGCGAAATGGTTCTGAACAGTTATAATTGTGGCAAAAAAAACGGAGCCCGAAGACTCCGTTGGGAAAATAAGTGGATAATCCGAGCTAAAAATCAATAACCGGAGGAATGGGCACAGCCATTGCCTGATTCAGCTGGCGTGAATGAGTTACCACAACCACAGTTGGATTCTGCATTGGGATTGCGAATCACGAAAGTTTCACCCTGAACGGTACTCTCAAAATCAATTTCGGATCCATCAAGCATACCCAGGCTACTCTGATCAACCACAAGTCTGACGCCAAAACATTCAACGACAGTATCATCTTCTTTGACCTGGTCATCAAAAGAAAAACCGTACTGATAACCGGAACAACCGCCGCCGGTAACAAAGGCACGAAGGTTCATGTCAGGATTGCCCTGATCGTCCATTAAACTCCGGACTCTTTTTGCTGCATTTTCAGTTAATGCTACTGCCATAATAATATACCTCTCAAATACCTGAGCGGAATTATCGGATATTAAGAGAAAAATGCAAATCATTAATACTATATGTTGCTTGCTTTACATGTACTAACAGCAACAATACAGCCATGTTTCGCCTGCTGCTTATTATCATTACAGCCCTTTCTGTTGCATGTAGCTCCCCTTCAGATATCCATGAAACCCGATTTATTATGGGTACGCTGGTTGAGTTTACCATTGCCGGTAGCGAACAGAACCAGGCGGAACAGGCTGTGACGGAAGCAGCCATCGAAATGCAGCGTATTGAAGATATATTCACCATTTATGGGGACGTTTCCAATTCAGTCAAAGCCTTTAATGATTCTCCGCCCAACACCATTGTAAAACTGGATGATGAAGTGGCTGACTTGCTGGATATGGCCCTGAAGATAAAACAACTGAGCGGCGGCACTTTTGATCCGGCGCTGGCCGGTCTTAATCTGCTCTGGGGCTTTTCCCAAACTGATTCGCCAACCGCCCCTCCGCAGGCCGCAGCTATAAAAAAAGCGATTCCACCCGGCCACTGTATCAAAAAACAGCAGCAAGGCTGGATACGTCTGGATAGCCGCTGCCTGCTGGATTTCGGAGCTATCGCCAAAGGCTATGCCATTGATCGGGGGATTGCTGTTTTACAGAGCCACGGCATCAGCCATGCCATTATCAATGCCGGTGGTGATATTCGCCTGATCGGGAAACACGGGGACAAACCATGGCGCATCGGCATTCGCCATCCTCGCAACAAGGCCGAAGTGATTGCCAGCCTGGAACTGGAGGGAGATGTCAGCGTTGTCACCTCGGGCGACTATGAACGCTATTTTATTCATAACGGGCAGCGTTATCATCACATCCTCAACCCGAAAACGGGTTGGCCTGTTGCAGAAATTCAGAGCGCCACCGTTATTGCCCCAAACGCCACCCTGGCCGATGCCTGGAGCACGGCTTTATTTGTTAGCGGAAAAGCTGGGGTATTAGCGATTAATAACTTGAATTATGGGGTCTTACTAGTTAATAACAAAGGTGAAATCATTAATAATAAAGCAATGGATACCTACTTGAACATTGGACAGTGAATCTGTGTTCATGCATACGCATCCCTGCTGACCCGTGCTCTCATATGACAATCAGGCTAGATTCCGCGCCATGAATAGAGAAAACTTGCTACGTGAACAATTAGACCGGCGCATTCTGATCCTTGATGGCGCCATGGGCACGATGATTCAATCTTACGGACTGGAGGAAGCTGATTACCGGGGTGAGCGTTTTGCCGACTGGTCTTCCGAACTCAAGGGTAACAACGATCTGCTATCGCTGACTCAGCCACAGATTATCCGTGAAATTCACGCTGCCTATCTGCAAGCTGGGTCAGATATTATTGAAACCAATACATTTAATGCCAATTCAGCATCCATGGCCGACTACGGCATGGAAGCACTGGTTTATGAACTCAATGTAGCCGGAGCCAAAGTGGCGCGCGAAGCATGTGACGCCATTGCCACAGACGATGTACATGGATGTACAAATGCCGGGGGAGGCAGGATATCGGGAACGGCCAAGCCACGTTTTGTGGCTGGCGTATTGGGGCCGACATCACAAACCTGCTCAATTTCACCGGATGTGAATGACCCAGGTTACCGCAATGTCACCTTTGATGAACTGGTTGAAACTTATACGGAAGCAACCCGTGGCCTGATGGATGGCGGCGCCGATATTATTCTGATCGAAACAGTTTTTGATACGCTCAATGCCAAAGCAGCCGTATTTGCCGTGAAACAATATTTCGAAGATTCGGGTCAGCAACTGCCAATCATGATTTCCGGCACCATCACCGATGCCTCCGGACGCACCCTGTCCGGCCAGACCGCTACTGCCTTTTATAATTCACTGGCACATGCCAAACCCATCTCCATCGGCCTGAATTGCGCCTTGGGTGCCGGTGAGTTACGTCAATATATCGAAGAGCTTTCTGATACAGTTTCCTGCGCTATCAATGCACATCCCAATGCCGGTTTACCCAATGCATTTGGCGGTTATGATGAAACACCGGAAGAGATGGCAGCCGAGATCAAAGAATGGGCTGAATCGGGATTCCTGAACATTATCGGCGGCTGCTGCGGCACGGGTCCGGATCATATTCGCGCTATGGCCGAAGCTGTTTCCGGCATCGCCCCCCGCCCTGCCCCTGTATGTAACATTCAATGCCGTCTCTCCGGCCTTGAACCGTTGCATATCAACAAAGATTCTCTGTTTGTGAACGTCGGTGAGCGCGCCAATGTTACCGGCTCCGCCATTTTCAAACGCTTAATCCTCGCCGGTGAATTTAATAAAGCGCTGGATGTATGCAGAACGCAGGTAGAAAACGGCGCCCAAATTATCGATATCAATATGGATGAAGCGATGCTCGACGGCAAACAGGCCATGGTCACCCTTCTGAACCTGATTGCCTCTGAGCCGGATATTTCACGTGTGCCAGTGATGATCGATTCATCCAAATGGGAAATCATCGAAGCTGGCCTGAAATGCATTCAGGGCAAGGGTGTGGTCAATTCCATCTCGATGAAAGAAGGTAAAGAGGCTTTCGTTCACCATGCCAAATTGCTGGCGAAGTATGGTGCAGCGGTTGTGGTGATGGCCTTTGATGAAGATGGGCAAGCCGATACCTATCAGCGCAAGATTGAGATTTGTGAGAACTCCTACCGAATTCTGGTCGATGAATGCGGTTTTCCGCCTGAAGATATTATTTTCGACCCCAATATTTTCGCCATTGCCACCGGCATTGAAGAGCACAATAACTATGCCGTCGATTTCATCGAAGCAACCGGCTGGATCAAACAGAACCTGCCGCACGCGATGATTTCCGGCGGTGTATCCAATGTTTCCTTCTCCTTCCGTGGCAATAATCCGGTGCGCGAAGCGATTCATTCCGTTTTCCTCTATTACGCCATTAAACAGGGCATGGATATGGGCATCGTTAATGCAGGCATGCTGGAAGTGTATGAAGAACTGCCCAAAGAACTGCGTGATGCAGTGGAAGATGTGGTACTCAATCGCAATGAAGATGCTACCGATCACCTGCTCTCCATTGCCGACAATTATCGCGGCGACGGCACAATCGCCAAAAAAGCAGATGAAGAATGGCGCAAACTGCCGGTTGCCAAACGCCTTGAGCATGCGTTGGTCAAAGGCATAGACAAATTCGTGGATGAGGATACCGAAGAAGCGCGTCTGCATTTCGATTCGCCGATTGAAGTGATTGAAGGGCCGTTGATGGATGGCATGAATGTCGTTGGTGATCTGTTCGGCGATGGCAAAATGTTCCTGCCACAGGTGGTGAAATCAGCACGCGTGATGAAAAAAGCCGTGGCCTGGTTGATGCCGTATATTGAAGAAGAAAAAGCCGGTGGCAGCTCATCCAACGGTAAGATACTGATGGCAACAGTTAAGGGTGATGTACACGATATCGGCAAGAATATCGTCGGTGTTGTCTTGCAATGTAACAACTTCGAAGTGATTGATATCGGCGTGATGGTGCCTGCCGCCAGAATTCTCGAAGAAGCAAAGAAACATGATGTCAATATTATTGGCTTATCAGGCTTGATTACGCCATCGCTGGATGAAATGGTACATCTGGCCAAAGAGATGAAACGCCTCGGTTTCACCACGCCAATCATGCTCGGTGGCGCCACCACTTCCAAAGCGCATACAGCCGTTAAAATCCTGCCGGAGTATGATGAGCCGGTGATCTGGGTAAAAGACGCTTCACGCGCCGTAGGCGTAGCCCAGAATCTTATTTCAGTTGCCAACCGGGATGCTTTCGTCAGCAAAACGCGCGCTGAATACGAAACCGTTCGTGAGGGTTATCTTGGCCGCCAGACCCGGATCGACTGGCTCTCTCTTGCTGATGCCCGCGCCAATGCTGTGACACTTGATGCTACTGCCATCGCCCCGGCGCCAAATCAGCTTGGCGTTCAGGTGCTGGATAATATTTCTATTGCTGAGATTCGTGATTATATCGACTGGTCGCCATTCTTTTCAGCCTGGGAACTCAATGGTGCCTATCCGCGCATTTTGAATGATCCACACAAAGGCAAAGAAGCGCAGAAACTGTTCGATGAAGCGCAGGTATGGCTGGATAAAATCATTGCTGAACACTGGTTCACAGCCAAGGCTGTATTCGGCCTGTTCCCTGCCGCGTCCACAGATAATGATAGTGTCATCGTTTATGATGAATCAGACACGGAAATCACCCGCTTTCATTTCCTGCGCCAGCAACAGAATAAAAAAGATTCACGCCCCAACCTCTGCCTGTCTGATTTTGTTGGCCGTGAAAATGACCATATTGGCTGCTTTGCCGTAGGCATCTTCGGAGCCGAAGAAAAAGCCGAAGCATTTAAAGCTGAACATGATGATTATACCGCCATTATGATCAAAGTACTGGCTGATCGCCTCGCCGAAGCACTGGCTGAAATGCTGCACAAGGATGTACGTTGTAAACACTGGGGATACGTCTCGAATGAATCCCTGAACGCCGAGGAATTAGCCAAAGAAAAATATCAGGGTATCCGCCCCGCCGCCGGTTATCCGGCCTGCCCCGAACACACCGAGAAAGGAACTCTGTGGAACCTTCTCGATGTCGAAACCAACATCGGCATGGGTCTGACTGAATCCTTCGCCATGACCCCTGGCGCAGCTGTCTCCGGCCTCTACTTCGCCAGTTCGCAAGCCCATTACTTCACTGTCGGCAAAATCAACAAAGATCAGGTGGCAGCTTATGCAACCCGAAAAGGTATGAGCATCGAAGAGGCTGAAAAGTGGCTGGCTCCCAATCTAGGGTATTAACCAATGACTCAGGCCTCTGATTTTTATGCTGAGAGGGCATTCTTAGGCTTTGTAAAGAAAACCATTGATAACTGTTCGTATCCCTGTTCTCTGAGAAAATAAGGGTAGAAAAATCAGTCTTTATTTACTGCCCTGTTATGTTCAAAAGATTAAGTCAGCTGTGCGAAATCTCTATTCTTCTTCGGCAAGAATTGTGTTTTCACCGATACCATCTTCACCCCATGCTTCTACATGGTCATTACTAACAGAACCCCTAAGATCCTTTTTCTTATAATGATGCTTTCCTTCTTCACCCACACATGTGATGTCTTTGTTGACTCGTTTAGCTGGTTTTAGTGTCTTCTTCTCTTCTTTTACTTCAGGGGTATGGGTGTCGATTTCAACACCGCTGGCGCGGCCAATCAGCTTGCCCAATTGTTCGCCCAGAATCCTGACATGTGCAGCTTCTTCCTCGATTATCTTATCGATTTTGCTTTTCCCCAGTGCTTCCGGCACAGCGTTTCTCATTGCAGTATAAAAGGAAACGGCATCCTTTTCGGACTCAATTGCGGCCATCAGTATCTCTTTCGGAGAATCAGCATCAAGCGTATGTTCGAATGACACCATACCTTCAACCAGTGTTTTCAGATAACGGGCAGACTCGCTGTCCGGGTCAAATGTAATTAAAGACTGTTCTTTTGCTGTCAGGTCCTTTCTCAGACCGGCAAAGATTTTTTCATGCCTGAGTTCCCACTCGGACAGGGTAAAAAACAGATCCTGCAACTTTCCCCTTCCAACAGATTCAGCTGCATCATTATAAAAATCAGCGCCATTGCGTTCCAGGTGCTCAGCCATTTCAAAGACTTCATCCGCAGTAAAATTGAGTGCCATGTGATTATCCTCATCAATCAGTATTTGTTTTGTATTTGTACAAGTCCGGTATGGTATTAAACAGGGAACGCTGGAAGCGTTTCCTCACGACATTGCAATAATGATACTACCGGATTTTTGACTATGTCAAGATTGTACCAACCGGCGCTCATCAGAACGCCGGTTGGAATTGGCTATTAATGTGTCAGGTTAAAGAAAGGTAATGCGCCACCAGCTTTCAGAATGGGCACATCCTTTGCCTCAAAAGCAGGCACAACCGGAATTTTCTCTCCATCGGCATCAATGAACAGATCGCCTTCCAGATCAGATACATCCAGAGAGATGTTGTCACCCTGGCTGATCTTTTCATAGTCCTCAACATTGGCAAAAGTCAGCGGCACGATGCCGAAGTTGACCAGGTTAGCCACATGAATGCGGGCAAACTGGACTACGATCACCGCCCTGATGCCCAGCCATCTCGGGCACAGTGCTGCATGTTCACGCGAACTACCCTGGCCGTAGTTGTCTCGGGCAACAATAAAGCCGTGACTGCCTGCATCTCTGACTGCTACGCAACGCTCGGCAAATGTATTATCAACCAGCGTGTATGTGGCCTGCATGGCATACTCTTTGACATTTGAGCGCAACGGCAGGAAAGCTCCGGCAGGCTGAATATCATCGGTGCTGATATTGTCTTCCAGCTTGAGCATCACTTCACCGGACAATGTGTCCGGCAAGGCCTCGGCATTAGGCAGCTTCATAATATTGGGGCCGCGAATCACTTCCACTTTGGCAGCCTCCTCTGCTGATGGCGGCAAAACAAATGAATCTGTATCAATAACCTGGGCCACATCCTTAAATGCAACCGGCTCATCCGATGGTAAAGTAATCATGCCAGTTAATGCACTGGCTGCTGCCACCAGCGGGCTGACCAGATGCGCCTGCGCATCATTGGTGCCCGAACGTTTGGGGAAGTTGCGGTTGAATGTACGCAGCGTAATGCCCTTGCTCACCGGAGAACCGCCCTGACCAATACAGGCGCCACAGCCATTTTCCATGACCCGCACGCCGGATGATAAAAGAGAGCTGATATAACCAGCTTCAGCCAGCTGAATGGCTACAGCCCTTGAACCAGGATAGAGCAGCGTATCCACAACCACGCGTTTACCCTTCAGTACTTCGGCAAATGAGGCAATGTTTTCATAGGAACTGTTGGTGCAACTGCCCACGCACACCTGATGAATTTCAGTGCCGGCATGGCTGGCAATTGATTCAACATTGCCCGGAGAAGGATAAATAGCGATTGATGGTTCCAGATCGGACAGGTTGATATCAATCACCCGTTCATACGAAGCGCCTTCATCAGCACTAAGCTCCTGATAATCATCGCCGCGCTGCCTGCTTTCCAGATATTCGCGTGTGCGTTCATCACTCGGGAAAATAGAAGTGGTTGCACCCATTTCAGCGCCCATATTGGTGATGGTTGCGCGTTCTGTCAGACTGAGACTGGCAACGCCTTCGCCTGCATATTCAAAAATAATCCCCTTGCCACCCTTAACGCCGACAATATCCAGCATCTTCAGAATGACATCCATGGCCATGACGCCATTACTCAATGATCCGGTTAGATTGACCTTGACTACCTGCGGCATTGGCAGGCAGTACTGACCGGTTGCCATGGCCAGTGCAATATCATAACCGCCGGCTCCGAAATAAATGGCTCCGGCACCACCTGCATTCACCGTATGGCTATCCGCACCAAGGCCGGTCATGCCCGGTTTAACAAAATTCTCAATATTCAGAAAATGGCAGATGCCGGTTCCCGGAGGTGAATAAATGATACCCAGTTTTGCGGCAACGGTTTTCAGGTAAGCATGATCATCCGGGTTTCTAAACCCTGCCTGTAACATGCTGTGATCCACAAAGTTCACCGATAATGGTTTGACCCGGTCTATGCCCATAGCCTCCAGTTGTAACATGCACATGGTTCCTGTTGCATCCTGAGTAAATGCTTCATCAATAGTGATATTAATGACCGTGCCGGCTGTTGGTAACTCGCTGCCATCAACCAGATGATCCAGTAGAATTTTCTCTGTAATATTTAATGCTTTCATGTCTGATCGCTCCCCTCTGCTGTAGATAGTTCTGAATAATAGTTATTAGATACAAACCCTAGCCTGCTGACATTTCTCTGGCTAGCCCGTTTGCTAACGGTAATTTAAAACGAATAAATTGATCCATATCTGGAATATGCGTTTTAGTTTTAGATCATCATAGCATGGTCCGATCTTGCCTGATGGAGAGAATGAAACAGATTTATTGCACAGGAAAAACCAATATGGCCAGTAAGGCATGAAATACAGCAATGGAGAAAAAACTCATGAGAAGGCATGCCTTTAGTTTTCATCCATACGATTAGACCAAATACATAAATAATTCTTCTAATTTTAAATGTTTGAATGATAAAGATACATCTATTACATTAACTTAAAAATATCCACAATTTCACTAAACCACTACCGGCTGATGCCGGTAGGTTTCCTTTCGGAGTGTAACTCCAAATACTGAAGTATGATGTCGTCAGTAATATTTCCGCTGGTGGTCGAAAAATACCCTCGCGCCCAGAACCGTCTTCCCCAGTAGCGCTT
>JAJRTX010000163.1 GCA_021545665.1 Zetaproteobacteria bacterium | reverse complement strand
GATGGCGTGTTGCTGAAAATAGATTTTTTGGCTCAGCAACAGCGAGCGGGCAGGAACAACCTGCAGCAATTTCAGAATCTGGAAAATCAGCTGCAGCATTATTTCGAAAACCCGAAGATGCATTTCAATGTTAAGTCAGATGAACGTGGTACAGTATTCCAGCAACGCGTATGGCAGGCTTTGCGAGACATTCCGACAGGTGAAACACGAACCTACGGACAAATAGCCAAACAGCTGAGTAGTTCGCCGCGGGCGGTTGGCAACGCCTGTAGAGCCAATCCGTTGCCCATTATTACCCCGTGCCATCGGGTTACCGCTGCCAATGGAACCGGTGGTTTTGCCGGAGCAAGGCATGGTAAGTTACTCGATATCAAAAAATGGTTGCTTGATCATGAAGCATGAGAATACCCGAAAACTGTAGTGGAAACAGGCCTTGTGAGAGAAGGGTGGATACCGAGACAACGGAATGGATGAATCTGATAATAACAGTGTAGATGTGGCTCAGGCAGAGCAGGCTTACGCACAACGCGTTGATATAGAGGCAGAACAGATACGCTTCCTGTATCGCAATGCCACTACCGGATTGTTTGTGAACCTGGCGCTGGCATTGTTGGTGGTCTGGATTTTATGGGAGCGTGTACCCCAGCAAATTTTACTGTACTGGTTTGGTACATTGATGCTGATCTCTGCAATGCGTGGTTTCAAGTTTGCGCGCTTCAAAAAGCTGCAACCGGCCGATAGCAGCATGCGTGGCTGGTACTGGGCATTTATCACCGGCTCAACGCTGACAGGGCTGGTATGGGGGTCAATAATCTGGCTGTTTGCACCATTCGATAACCTTGAAGTTCCGATTTTTCTTGCTTTTACTTTGGGTGGTTTGATGGCCGGGGCAGTTGCAATACTTGGGGCAGTAATGACTGTTTATCTGATCTATGTTCTGGTTATCATGACTCCGATAACAATATGGTTCATGACTCAGCCCGGAGAAATCTATCCGTTCATGGGTATCATGATTAGCGTAGCAATTATCGCTTTTGTGGCTACGGGCATGATTCACCGCGGGGTGCTGTTAAACTCGATTATTTTATCAAACAAACTCATTGATGCGAAGGCAGAGGCCGAAATAGCCAATGCAGCCAAAAGTGAATTTCTGGCCAGGATGAGCCATAAGCTCCGTACACCGCTTGGTGCCATTCGGGAATTTGCCCAGTCACATAAAATGGACATTTCATACTCAGATGTGCATCGTAAAAACACCTCGGACCTGCTCATTGCAAGCAATCAGTTACAGAATTCAATTAATAACTTACTCGATCTGGCCAAGATTGAAGCGAGGATGGTCGATCTGAATATCATCACAGTAGACTGTGCTGGATTGATCCACGAATGTGTCGACTCAGTCAAGCCACTGGCCAAGGAAAGAGATGTCAGGATAGCATTTAATCAACAGCTACCGACCGGTATCTCTGTTGAGGCTGACCATGCCAGATTGAAACAGGTGTTGATGAACCTGCTTGGCAATGCCTGTAAGTATAATCGTACCGGAGGCAGTGTGACGGTCAGTTGTTCATCTGTTGACGATGGCAAGGTCCGTATTAGTGTACAGGATACAGGCAGCGGTATATCGAACGAGCAGGCAAAAAAAATGTTCCGTTCTTATCCGTTCAGCGAGCATAAAGATACCATTATTGAAGGGACGGGGCTGGGGCTGATGCTGGTTAAACAGTTAACAGAAATGATGGCCGGCAAGGTTGGTTTCGATAGTACGCCAGGCGAAGGATCCATGTTCTGGATCGAGCTGCCTGGCTTGCGCAGTTCATGATTTGACCACTATTTACTGCACACTACCAAACGACGGGTCAGCACTTCCGGCCGGTGCATGCAGACCAGCCAGTCGGCAGCCCTGTGCGATGGGCCCGCCGGGTAATACGGTGTAAAGAAATTTCATTCCACCATCAACATGAAGTTTTTCATCCAGTGCGTCGTGTAATTCCCGGATCTGAATATGATCATGTTTGGCATAGTATTCCTGCAGTGCGATGACGGTGCGCCAGTGAGCTTCCTCCAGGTCGATGTTTTCTTTCCTGGCCTGAGCCTCGGCATCGGCACTGGTCCATCCTTCGGGTGCATACGGGAATAATGCTTCGCGACGGTCAGTGCTGGCAGGGTGTATGTGCTGGATAATTGATTCTGACATAATGACTTCTCCGCGGTATGCAGACAACGGTGGTCTGCGTTTACATTGCTTGTATACTGACTATAGTCAGTTATTACAGATTTTCTATCTTGCAGGATGCGGCAGGCAGGCATTTATCCGGACAACGGATAAAGTTGTTGAAACTTGCCTGTCAATCAGGTGTAATTTCCGTTAATCAAACCAGCTCCGGGCGAGATCTTGTGCCCTAAATAGCAACGAGTAAATCATGTCATCTTCCATTCAGTCGACAAACAGCGATCTACTAGAAAAGGAAGGCGTCATTTTGCTGCATGGTCTGGCACGAACCAGCTCGTCGATGAAAAAGCTGAAAAAAAGGCTGCAGCAGGCAGGTTATGTGGTTGTGAATCACGACTACCCATCACGCAAGGGGACGGTTGAAGAGCCGGCAGAAAAAGCGATTCCCGAGGCGCTTGCCCTGTGTGAGCAGCAGGTCAGGATTAGTCGCATCCATTTTATTACCCACTCGATGGGTGGAATACTGGTTCGATGCTATTTGGCCGCGCATGAATTACCGAAGCTGGGCCGGGTGGTGATGCTCAGCCCACCTAACAGCGGTAGCGAAGTGATCGATAAGCTGTCAGAGGTACCGGGCTTCCGAATTATCAATGGTGAGGCAGGCCAGCAGCTGGGGACCAGCGAAAAGGACATACCCAAAACACTGGGCGAGGCCAATTTCGAGCTGGGGATTATTACTGGAAACCGCAGTATTAACCCGTTCCTGTCTTTGCTGATTCCTGGCAGCAACGATGGCAAGGTCTCTCTTGAGAGTGCCCGGCTGGAATGGATGGCTGATTTTCTGGTGTTACCGGTTACGCATCCATTTATCATGCGCAGTAATGAGGCGATCGCGCAGAGCATCTATTTTCTGAGGCATGGCCGGTTTCAGCATTAGCCTGACTTTGTTGCGGTGAATGACTGCTTTTTTCACGTACTCCCTTGAAATTCTCGAAAAAACCCCCAATTAATGCAACAAATGCATTTTATAAATATACTGGCGCTCTGGTTCAGGTCGGTATGGTTTAATTTCTAATATTGTCAATAAATTCATAGGAGTATGGCAAACATGACGGTTAAGGCTCATAAGGAGACGCTGGAATTCCAGGCTGAAGCACAACAGTTGTTGCATTTAATGATCCATTCCCTGTATTCAGACAAGGAAATATTCCTGCGTGAACTGGTATCCAATGCCTCGGATGCGTGTGACAAGCTACGTTTTGAAGGGCTGGGTGACGAT
>JAJRTX010000162.1 GCA_021545665.1 Zetaproteobacteria bacterium | reverse complement strand
GGAAATCAGTTGCAGAGCTTCGCTCAGGCTTGTTATGCCGGCCATATTCTGGTGAGGCGTGTGAATTTCTTTTAGAATTTTATCGCCAATCTCCCGGTCTTCCGGCATACCCAGAATCAATGGTTGCCAACCTGCCTTTGCCAGATTCTGTACAACCAGGGCATAGCTCCGGGCAGGATAACATTTGGCTGCGCCAAACTGGGCTCCGGGGGCGATACAGATAACCCGATCCGGTTCCAGAGCCTGGTTCTGCATGATCCGGCGGCCTTCTTCTTCTTCCCCGTCAGGTGACAATAGACGAACTTCACTGTTTACCACATTGATGTTCAGTTGTTTGGCTATATCCAGATAAAACAAACGATGATGTTCGTATTTCAGACTGATGTGATGAGGAAGAGAATGGGTCAGCAGAATGCGCCGCCATTGCCCTCTGTAAGCAACACGTTTCTTTATACCAGCCTGCCAGCATTGCAGAGCTGAGCGAAAACTGTTGGGGAAAATAAAGCCAATGTCAGCTTTGGGGATATCGGATAAATATTGGGCATGGTTGATTCCCAGATAAGGAAGTAAATCCTGCAACCATGATTTACCACAGATGCTGATATTCGATGTGTTATAATGGTGAGCTATCGCAAGCATGGCAGGCTGAGCCATAATGGCATCACCAATCCAGTTGGGTGGCATGAGTAATAGATGCGGATTTTGACTCATTTGCCGGGGCACTCAGAGAAGGCTGGTCTTGTCGGCCCGGTGTGTGCAGGCAAACAAATGTTTCCTGTGTCCAAGAAATGGCAGGAAGGCAAACGGGCTGCTACTAGTGACCTCCTTCGTTATAGAGAAATGGCGCACTAGCGTTTTTCGGATGCCTGCCAGCGAGTAGAAGTTGGGTTGTGCTCCATAATATAAGGCAGGTAAATAATGTGTCACCCAGTAATGAAGTCTTGATTCAAGCGGTGAATGAATGTGTATGGCTATGACTAATTTTCCTCCGGGCTTAAGCAGTCTTTCCATTTCATTCATAACCAGTTCGGGGTTTAGTGAATAAGACAATGTATTCAGACAGATAATCAGATCATAGCTGTTACTGGGCTTGGGGACGTGTTCAGCAATAGAGGTAAGGTATTTCCCATCCGGTAATTCCCCAGGGAACATACGTCTGAAATCATCAAGTAATGGATCCAGAAAAGTTTTATTTTTCTGTGGTAGCAGTTGGCTGAGACAAACAGGGCCACAGCCGATTTCAAGTATTGCTCCATCCTGTGGAAGGCTCTCGGCACATTCGAGCATCAGGGGGAGGTAGGCTTGCTTATCCTTTTGCCGCTCATCGTGCAGACTTTTTTCTTGCCAGTGTTCCAGAGTCTTTTTTTGTGAATCTTGCCAGTGTATACGGGGAATAGAGCGGTGCTTACGCATTGTGGCCCTCTGTTGTTTCCTGCTCATCCAGATACAGCCAACGACGGTGTATCCATAACCATAATTCAGGACGCTGGTGAATAGCTTCTGCATAGTTAGCGTATGTAGCCTCAGTGAAATCACTCAGATCCTGTTCTATATTGTCACTGGTTTCAGGAAAATTGATACGGCGGAACTCACCGCGAAAGCGGAAGTCATGACCGATCCGATGTAATATTCCAGAAAATACGGGCGTATTATACTTGCGTGCATAAACAGCTGGCATAATGGTTGATCTGGCTAGATGTCCCAGAAATGGTACAGGGACACCATTGGACAAGTGCTGGTCAACCAGTAGGGCCAGCATTCCACCCTGTTTTAGGGTTTTGGGTATCCAGCGAATACTTTCATCGCGAGAGTGAAGTTTATTGCCAAAGCGTTCACGACAATTACTCAGTAACTCTTCCAATTCTGGTTGGCGTAGCGGGCGGTAGATTTGTGAGCATGGGTAATCAAGCAGGGCAGGTGCCTGGGCAGTGAGTTCCCAGTTGCTGAAATGGAAACCGACAAGAATGACGCCGTGACCAGCCTCAAAGGCCTGGAGAACTTCGTCCACTCCGTCAAACTCAATACGGGATTTCAGGAACTTTTTTGAGCGCAGGAAAACATGTGGTACCTCAAAAGTTGTTCGCCCCAGTTCGGCAAAAGATGCCAGAGCAGTAGCTTTGTGCCAGGTATGACTTTTATGCGGATAGATACGCCTGAGATTTCGTAATGCAATATTTCTGTGCCGCGCATTGATAAAATAGATAATTCTTCCTATACCTGCGCCAAGCGCGCCAATCAGTCGAACGGGTATCAGGCGTACAACATAAAACATGAATTTTATAGAGAAAGCTAACATATAGAGAGTTAGTTTGAAATATCCAGAGCCTCTTCTATGAGCAAGACCGGAATATCATCCCGGATCGGATATTCGAGCTGACATTTATCACAAATAAGGCCATTATTCTTCCCATTGTAATGGATATTTCCCTTGCATTTTGGGCAGGCAAGAATTTCCATCAATGATTTATCCAGCATAACAAACTCCTGTTAATCAGACTGAAAAAGACGTGCCCAACACAGTCTTTTACAAATAATCGGATATCTTCGACGGGCAGACTATCCCGATGCTTCGGGGGGCTCAAATAAAAATGCGGCCCATTGCAGGGCCGCACTATAATTCAGCTTAATCTTCCCGCAGTTTATTCGTCTCCAAGCATACCGAACATAGCCAGTATATGTTGGAAGAGGAGGAAAACATCCAGATAGAGTGTCAGTGCAGCAGAGATATATTCCTCATTTGGGTAATCTCTCAGGATATTGGATGTATCATAGAGAATGAATGCTGAGAACAGCAGTACTCCGATACCGGATATAGTCAGTGACATCATGGGTGATTCAAAGATGAAATAATTGGACAGACTGAGTACGATGATAGCAATCAGACCGGTCCAGACAAAACCTTTGAGGAAGGAAAAATCCTTGCGCGAAATGAAGGTGTAGGCGGTCAGCGAGACAAAAGCTATGGCTGTAGTCATGAATGCCTGCGTAACCAGTGAACCGGATTTGGCGGCAACAATGCTAATTAATGGTGAAATTGCCATGCCAGTAATAGCGCCAAAGGCAAGCAGGGCAATAAAATTTATGCCGGGGATATGACGTACGCCCTGAACCAGAAAAATGCCGCCTATCATGATAAACAGCATCATGAACGGATGTTCATAAGGAAATGCCATGCCCATGGACATGAATGCACCGACACTGCCAGCTGCAATGCACAGTGCCAGCATACCATAGGTTTTCCCCAGGAAACCGATTCGGTCATCGGCCAGTTGGGTAGAAGAAATTGCTATTTGGTTCATGTGTGCCTCCAGTATGCGCATATTGAAAAATTATGCTGATATGTTGTTGATATGTTGTTTGTTCTATTTATTAGCGACGCGAAATTTGACGTTTGGTTTGATTCAGGTCAAGAGAGCTGTATCACAGAATCAGGGAATGTATTTGTCATTATGAATGACCTCGGCATTAATAACTGTTGATTGTTGCTTATGGATGGGAAGAAACTTATTGATTAACAGACACCTGAATGGTGGAAAAAGAAGCAGGAACCCTGCACTGTCAGTGATAAATCCCGGTGTGAACAGCAGGATGCCGGAGAAGGCGATCATCAGTCCGTGGAATCCATGTTCAGCCGGGATTTCACCATGTGCCATGCGTTTTTGCGCATCAAGCAGTGTGCTCATGCCTTGCCAGCGGATCAGGAAACCACCCAATGCAGCAGTGAGCAAACAAAGTGCAATGGTGGGAAGCCCGCCAATACCGCTGCCGACCTCAATTAAAAGCCAAAGTTCCAGTAAAGGTATAGTGATGAACAGTAAAAATATAATTCTTAACATTGACTATGTATAAGGTTCCGAGGATTCAAATTCAAGGTATAACACTAGATCCAATCTTGAATGTAGATGCAGACTGAATCCAGGAGTGGCAGATCCGAATCATAATGAAATAATTTAGTAACAAAATTTAAATTGGTGATCCATGTCACATTATTCCCGAAAAGAAGGTGATAGCAATGTGACCAGATCGTTATTTTAATCAGGAGAGTGGATTATGGCCGCAATAAGTAAGAATATGAAACAGGCAGAGTATGATAGCCATAATATAGCTACAGTTGTGATGGTCACATTAGTTATCGGAGTATTGGGTTTATTTACTTCCTTCTTCTAAACCGGAAGAGAAATAGTGCAGGCCCTGTATAATGAAAGCGGGTCTGGCATCAGTACGAGTCTGTAAATCCGTCTGTGTAAATTCATTACCTAAAACTTCTCAGGCATCAAGCCGTTCGACAAAGGTGTTGATAAATAGCCCCTGATAGTGTTATACTCCTTTAACCACAACGGTTAAGGGACTATGCGCTTGAGCAAGAAATCTTTTTCACGAATCCCGGAAGGGTTTGACGGCATTCAGGTTAATTTCTGCAAAAATCCTGTGTGTAAAAACTTCGGGGTTCCGGCCAGCGCAAAGCGTCAACCGCGTGGGCGTGGGGTTAAAAGCAAAGATGCATACACATTGAACGGAGGCAGCAAGGACGCCCCGGCAATCCATTGCCATGCGTGCAATGAATTTCCGCCACTTAAAAGCAATCAGGGAATTGCTGACGAAATTCAAAGGATTAGCGCGTATCTGGTCAGACAAGATGTGTGTTGTCCCAATTCATTGTGTCCCAATCATGCTGTGAGTATTGATGTCGGGCGCACTGCCTATCAATCCTTCGGAAAAACTAAATCAGGGTCGCCCCGCTATCGTTGCAAGGCATGCGGTAAATCGTTCTCGGTAAAACGTGCAACGACCGGCCAAAAACAACCGCACAAAAACAAACTGATATTCAAACTGCTGATGAACAAAACACCGTTCCGTCGGATTTGTGAAGTGGCCGATATATCCGAAGGCAGTTTATATCCCAAAATCGACTTCCTGCACCGCCAATGCCTTTTGTTTGCGGCAGATCGGGAACAGAGGCTTATTGATGGTCTGGCCCTTCGCAGGTTGTATGTGAGCGTTGACCGGCAGAGCTACATGGTGAACTGGACGCAACGAGCGGATAAACGCAATACCATGCTGTCCGCCGTCGGCAGTGCCGACAACGAAACCGGCTATGTATTCGGCATGCACTTGAATTACGAACCGTCGCTGGAGGCCGAAGCCGTTGAAGCCGACGCTGTTGCATCGGGTGATTACAACACATCACATCCGTTCAGGAAGTACGCTCGTTTATGGTTGCAAGGCGACTATAACGAGGCGGTTAAGCATTTATCTGCATCAAAGGCGATGGCCGGACTGAACGATCAGATTGCAGGCGAGTACAATGAAGCAATCAACCGCCCTGATGTCGAGTGTTCAGAACGCACCAGCGCAACCCGGAAGCTTCCGGCTAGGGGAATGCAGGTTCATGCTGAATATACGCTCTATGGGCATTTCTTCTTCCTGCACAGACTGTTTAACGGTGTGGAGAAGGTACGTTTCTTTCTCGATCAGGATTCAGGCATGCGGGCTGCGTGTATGGCAGCATTCCAGCCGGAAATTACAAGCCGATCTTGTGATGCGTTTTACGTTCGGCTCAACAAAGGATTGATCGTCGATGAAAAACGGCATGTGTTGGGCGATTCGCGCAGGGTTTTTCGGGCTGTGCAAAATGCAAACCCGCAACTTTCGGAGAACGAAGTGAAACTGCTGCTGATTAAGCAACGTATGGCAAGTATGGCCGAGATCGGAAAATGGAAAGATAGATGGCTTATGCATCCGTTCCCGAACATGAGCGAGCCGGAAAAAGCAATTTGCTACCTGACCGATTATGGTGATTACGACGAAGATCATCGTGCATGGCTTTACAACAAGGCATCTATGCATGCCATTGACTGCTTTTTTATGCAGGTGCGGCGCAGGTTGTCCCTGCTGGAGCGGCCAATAGGATCGGCCAGTGCCACGGGCCGCAAATGGTTTGGGTATTCAGCCTACAATCCTGAGAGTATTGTGAAGATGCTCGACATCTTCCGGGTGTTCTACAATTATTGTCTTGTGGGAAAGGATAAGCAGACACCGGCAATGCGGATTGGATTGGCGAAAGGGCCAGTGCAATTAGAGAAAATCATTTATTTTGACAAGGGTGCAACATGAACACTCAAGCTAACTCTGTATTCAACAAAATCGAAGCTAAACGCAAACGCCCGTGGCAGGGGGAGGAAGAGGTGCGAGTTGCTTGGATTCAGGCATTGGAAGATGCATTGGGTATTCATTTTGATGTGGAGCGGAAAAGATATGATTGCCGTCACAGGAACATCATTATCGAATTCAAGCGTCCCGGTTTGTTTTTTGGTTCAAAAAATAGTAGTGGATTCAAGAACGCAACAGAGAAACGATTGCTTCCGTACATCCTAAAGGAAGCTAAATCAGGCATACCATGCGATGACTTTATTGGCATTGCTATAGATGGGGAGCACATCTGCTTTGCCAAGGTGTCTGGTGGAACTGTTCATACACAAAGCATGATGCCGTTCTCGGAAAATGCAGTTGGTTTGGTCATTCGGGCAATTAACGATGCACAGAGGTATATTACGATTGACGACCTGATGCTCGATTTTGGTCACGGCTCACACACAGCAAAGGATTTAATGCAGTCCATGGCAGACGCGCTATCCGATGAATTAGCAATGCCAAGTAATTCAAAGATCAAGATGTTGTTTGAAGAGTGGAGGACTCTCTATGGTCAAGTAGCTGGCATGTCTGTTCTTCAGTCCGATGCTATTGATGCAGAAATGTGTTTTTCATGGAAAGGCAATGTGGCCGAATCCCTATCTGGGCGGTTGTTCGTTATCCATACTTACAATTCACTTCTGATTAAGCTGCTTGCTGCTGAAATTGTCTCAGCGTATGGATTGACTACAACCAAGCAGCCTGCCCATACCATGGCTTCCTTGCAAAAAGATGCAGACTTACTCGATGCCCTTTCTCAAGATATTGAGCAATCTGGAATATTTAAGCAGGCATGCATCAACGGGTTTGTTGAAGAGGTTATTTTTAGCTGGTATCTTGATGCGGCATGTACTGCGAGACATTCAACACCTCTGATTCGTGCATTGAGGGGCTTGCTAGGTGTACTCTCTTTATACCGCGCCGATCATCTTCCACATACCCGCGATGTATTGCGTGACCTCTACCAAGGTTTGGTTCCCGGTAAGTTACGACAAAGTTTAGGTGAGTTTTATACGCCTGATTGGTTGGTGGACTTCACACTCACCAAGGCCAAGAAAGGACCATGGCTGAACAAGCGGATTCTTGACCCAACATGCGGATCAGGAGCCTTCCTACTATCGGCTATTCGCCTTGTTCGCAAAGAGGCAGACAAAGCGCAGTGGAATGCAGCTAAACAAATTGACCATCTATGCTCATCAATTTGGGGTTTCGATTTGAACCCCTTGGCAGTGCAAACAGCACGGGTTAATTTTTTGATGGAAATTGCAGACTTGTTGAGGGCTGTTCCGGGCCACGCTATTGAAATCCCCGTTCTTCTTGCTGATGCGATCTATTCCCCCGCGCCTGATCCTGAAGATGGACAGCATGTGGTGAATTACAAGATCGGAAGTCAGGTGGCGGGGTTGGATATAAACCTGCCGTCGATACTTGCCCTCAACCGTATCCGCCTCGATCAAGTGTTTATCCAAATGGGCGAATGCGTGGAAAATGATATGGAGTATGCCAACGCACAAAGCACGTTGTTGTCTGCCGGTTTGATAACGCCAGAGGAAGCGGCAGCATGGTTTGAGCCTTTGCAATACACCTATAACCAGATATTGGAACTACATCGCCAACAATGGAATGGCATTTGGTTTCGCATAGTCCGAAACTTTTTCTGGTCTGCCACAGCCGGTCATTTTGATTGCATTATTGGCAATCCCCCTTGGGTCAGGTGGTCCAAACTACCAGATGCTTACCGCGAAAGGGTTAAGCCAACCTGTGAGCAATACAATATCTTTTCAGAGAACAAGAGGCATGGTGGCAATGAGTTGGATATTTCCGCCATGATCACATATACCACCGCAGACAAGTGGTTGCAGACCAATGGGCGACTGGCCTTTGTTATTCGCGGGGAGTTGTTCAAAAACCCTTCATCATCAGGGTTCCGTAAATTCAAACTCAAATCTGGCATGGACGATTCCCATTATCTCAAGCCTATTGGTGTGGATGATCTGCGAGCACTGAAACCGTTTGAGGATGCATCGAACCATACAGTTGTCGTTGTATTCTCCAAGTCGAGGAAAGCCGGAAAATATCCAGTTCCTTATAGGCGTTGGGATAGTGTGGTCGGCGAGAGTAAATCTATACCGGCAAAACTTGGGCTTAAATCCGTTCGGGATAGAATTACAACAACGGATATGGAGGCTACCCCAGTAGGAGATGTTGGTTCGCCTTGGGCTGTTCTTGCGAAAGGCCGATTTGGGTTTTTGAAGGCTATGGGTAAGAAATGCCTGTGGTATTCTGGACACAAAGGGATTACCTCTGATCTGAATGGTTTGTATTTTGTACCCATCACTGCAAACAACGGCACTCTTGTAAAGGTTCGCTCCCGCCCAGAAGCCGGAGAGAAGCCAGTAGGTGAGAAGGAAGCGTGGGTTGAACCAACTTTGCTATATCCTCTCATCAAAGGAGCGAGGGACTTTGAACCATGTTATTTGCGCCTTTCAAATCCACAGTTCAATGCCGATGAATTGCTATACACATTTTTGCCAAACAAAGGCATTGCGAAGGAAGATTATTCCAACGCTGAGTCGGTAATGAATAGACATCATGGCTCCCTCTTGAAAGGGATGACTCACCACCCTTGAGGTACGTGGATTATCCTTACCGGACTTTGCTGATAAGGCAGAGCCATAATCAAGGAGGTGAGTCACCATGAAAAGAATGATTAGATTTATTGG
>JAJRTX010000161.1 GCA_021545665.1 Zetaproteobacteria bacterium | reverse complement strand
CCTCCGAGGGTTGCAGGCCGCGTCTGCCGTGGGCGATGAGCTTGCCAACATTCAAAAAGAATCCACACTCGGTGCTGGATGTGATCAACAGGCTGATGCTGGATGAATCGGAATATGTCCGCCGCAGCGTAGCCAATAATCTCAACGACATATCCAAAGACAACCCGGACGTTCTGATTGATATGCTCAGAGAAAAACTGGGTGCCGATAAAAAAACCGACCGCATACTCAAGCATGCCAGCCGCAGCCTGCTCAGGCAGGGACATGCGGAAGTCTTGCAACTGTTTGGCTTTCAGCACCCTGATCATGTCTCTGTTTCAGAACTAAGCACTGGAGCGGCAGTGGCCATTGGCGGCCAGCTGCCATTCTCCTTCAGTCTGCAAACCGAAGAAACCCGGCTGGGCAAACTGCGCATCGAGTACGCCATCGATTTCATCAAAGCCAACGGCAAACCATCAGCAAAACGCTTCAAAATTTCAGAGGCGGATTATGCAGGGCAATCGAAAAGTATATCGAAGCACTATTCATTCAAAATGATCACCACCCGAAAATATTATCCTGGAGTTCATGCTTTTTCAGTTTTCGTTAACGGCCAACAACTGGCTAAATGTCACTTCATAGTCACTGAAAAAGCTGACAGTTAGGTCATCAGTGCAGATTACAGAGAAAGTATCAGGTGATTCCACCAAAGTCCCATATATATAGCGGCTAAAAACTCAATCTTGGAAATGAGAAGAATTCGTCTATGGTGAGAAAAGTGATTAGTCTGGATAAATGGCTGTTTCCGGCAAAATGCGGTCATTTGTAATCACTTTGGTTTGTGACACTAACCTGCTGCGCGCTATGCATCTAACCACCGGAACCCGATTCAGGTGCTGAACTTTGGTCGAAGGTGTTCGTGCTCATAATCTCGCGAAAGAGGTCTTGCCAGCTTCCTGTTTCGTCTCGGTTAAGCGCAACTCTAATTATTGCCATATCTGTTGATAGGACCAAGGCTAATAATTTCCCATCATGCATTCGCACATGATCATACACTCGCCTACAGAGTTCTTGATGATCACCTCTGCTGAACGCAAGCAGCTTTATTTACTCGTGTTGCTCGGGGCTTAACTTAATAATGCTGGGCCTTTCACTTTGAGGAGGCCTGCCTGTTTCCATGGTCACTTTGGTTCCATCTAATGAATCTAAGTCTAAATCTCCATCCGCTCCATTTGATACGATAGTCTGTACGTGAGCGACTCCGGTTAAGGTACGATGAACATAAGTCGTAGGTGAG
Organism: Zetaproteobacteria bacterium; assembly: GCA_021545665.1. Next base: position 4,574 of record JAJRTX010000161.1, on the reverse strand, counting down.
CCAAAATGGAGTCTTTCTCTAAAAAGTTCATTGGGAAACATATGAACCAAAGCCTTGAATAATATCTTTCCCAACACATCAACGATGTCTTCTTCAGATGTTCCCAATTCTTCTTCTATTTCTTTCAAGGTCATCCCATGCATTAGTGCATTTCTTGCATCACCTAATTTCTTGATAGTTTCCTCATCACAGGCCTCATCCACAGACATGATCAAAGCACTTATTGCCTGCTTTGCATATGGCTTGTGTTCTGGATGCTTCTCACATGTCTCACAATAGAGGGGTGATTTACAGTGGGGGCATTTGTCCGGCACCTTCACAGGGCTCTTTTGATATTCGGCAAGTATCTCCAGTGAAAACCAGAAATATTGGAATTGATCTTCTGGTATCGGCGAATCAATTCCAATTCGATACCACCTCATTGCACGTCGAATCGCAGCTGGCTGTTCAAATTGCAACAAGTGTTCCAGTGTTCCTATGACTTTTTCATGTAGAAATGGGCTGGGGTCTTCATGCCTTGCTGAATCTGCCCAGATAAGGCAATCCCTCATTCCTGCCTCAGGAGTAGCATCAACAAGCTGTTTGATCCGATGCCTACTAATACCTGCGCCAGAAGTGAACGAAATCATATTGAGACATTCGACTAATTTGTCTTCAGCAACATCTTTAGCCTCTTCAAGACTTATAGATTCGAATGCAATTTGCAGTGATAAGAGAAATGGCGTTGAATAATCATCACGGATTATATTCTTGATTGTCGCTTGAAAATGACCTTTCGGATCTTGAAATCTCAGTCGTTCGTCGTCCGAAATAACAGATATATCAGATTTAACTTCATAGTTAGCTATAAACCGCATAGTTAATCTCCTACGGAAGGAGCAATACAAATTTTTAGTTCGTCTTGTATCACGCGGCCAGCATAACTGATTATGGATACTGCCAAAACATTATTTACAGCAAATGAATGTCCGAAAGTGGCCGTGAACACCCGTTCGTCCATTCAACCTGACGGAACCGTTACCAGTGCGACCTTAGGCTGGAATCTGTAGTCAGCAGACTTACTGCTCCTTTTCTACTTCCAGTATGCGCATGGTTGTCTTTAGAACACTGTCCGGGTTCAGCGAGATCGATTCAATGCCTTCCCTGACGAGAAATTCCGCCACTTCCGGATAATCGGAAGGAGCCTGCCCGCAGATGCCTATATATTTGCCACGACGTTTACAGGTGGAAATAGCCATCTTCAGCATAGCCAGGACAGCGTCATTTCGTTCATCAAAGATATGGGCGACCAGTTCCGAATCCCTGTCCACACCGAGCACAAGCTGGGTCAGATCGTTGGAGCCGATAGAGAATCCGTCAAAAATATCGAGGAAAGCATCGGCTGAGATGACGTTGGCCGGAATCTCGCACATCATGTAAATCTCCAGTCCGTCTTCGCCGCGCTTCAGGCCATGTTCGGCCATCAGATCCAGCACCTTCCGCCCTTCAGCCGGTGTTCGAGGGAAACCGCCCAAAGCTTTAAATTCGGACATAAGACATTGAACAGGTATGGATAACACAATCTCGGCTCTGCATATGTTATTGATCGTGAATCTGAATGGGTATTCGCCGAGCCCCAAAAGCACCATGAAATGAGGCAAACCTTCCGGGCAGTGGGGCATTACAGTGTTTGCAATGTCCCTCATCATCCAGATTATATTCGAGAATCTCATACCAGTCGCGGACAATAACCCCTGCCCCGCACTCTGGACAAAATGTCGTTCCACCCGAACGATCATGCACATTGCCGGTATAAACGAATTTTAGTCCTGCTTTTTTGCCTGTTTCTCTGGCCCGTGTAAGCGTTGCAGGAGGCGTTGATGCAATATCGCGTATTTTCCAGTCTGGATGAAAGGCCGTGAAATGCAGCGGCACATCCAGGCCAAGATGTTCGGCAATCCATTCACACATGGCAGTCAGTTCTTCGTTGCTGTCATTTTTGCCGGGAATCAGCAGTGTGGTGATCTCAAACCAGACATCGGTTTCGTTTTTCAGATACTCCAGCGTATCCAGTACAGGCTGGAGTTGTCCGGCACATAGTTTGTGGTAGAAATCTTCTGAAAAAGCTTTTAAATCAATATTGGCAGCATCCATATGGGCGAAGAATTCTTTCCTTACTTCAGCATGGATATATCCGGCCGTAACCGCCACAGTTTTTACACCCAGTGCATGGCACGCCTTAGCAGTATCCACAGCATATTCGAGAAATATCACGGGATCATTGTAGGTAAAGGAAACGCTCTTGCAGTCTATTTCGGCAGCAGTTTTGGCGATGCTTTCGGGATTAGCTTCATCACACAGTCGGTCAAACTCGCGTGATTTGGAAATATCCCAGTTCTGACAATATTTACAGGCCAGATTGCAGCCCGCAGTACCAAAAGACAAAACACTGGAACCCGGGTAAAAATGATTTAGCGGCTTTTTTTCAATCGGATCAATGCAAAAACCGGAGGAGCGTCCATAAGTGGTCAGAACAATCTGGTTGTTCTCACAGCGACGAACAAAACACAATCCTCGCTGCCCGTTATGCAGTTTGCAATCACGCGGACAGATATCGCACTGGATGCGCTCATCATCCAGTTTGTGCCAGTAGCGTCCGGGGAAATGCTCGTTGCTCATAGCCTATTCGGAGGATCTGTCCTCATGCTCACGATATTTATTGACCTGGTATTTATACAACAATAATTCCGGATGCCAGAAATCAGCTGCAAGACCCGCTTTGACTTTGAGGTGAGCCATAAAGTCTTTCGGTTCAGGTAGTTGATCCCATACCTGCGGCAGAAATGTGGCTCTATGCTCATTGAATGTGATTACCACACCATCAATTCCAGGCCTGAGTCTGGAACAGGCGATAGCTTCACTGCGTGCATGCATAGCTTCCGGGACAGATAATACAGATACTTCAATCTGGATATGTGCAAACTCTTCAGTATTTAATGGCGCGAAACGCATATCATGGAATGCCGCAGCAATAGCGTTAGCTCGTACATTATCAATCAATGAACAATGCGCCTCCAGCGTACCTATACATCCACGCAGATTGCCATGCAATTGCAAGGTCACAAATGTAGCAGCTTTTTCCTGCAACCAGTCTGTAGCATCCGTAACGGGCTCATCAAAAGGCAAACTCAGCTTTCGGGCGATTGCAGCTCGAGCAAGCCTTATAAGGATATCACCTCTGGGTATTCCATTATTCATGTCCTGCTCCTGATTAAGTCCCAAGACGGATCATTACAGCCATTTCAGTCTCGCGCCCGTCCATGGGTACAATGACAAGTTTCTACAAAGTCACCACTGTAGACTCGGAAAAGGCTACCGACGCATAACCGACAACGCGATCTTTATCCCCTGCCGTATCTCCTGAATTACAATAATTCAGCAAGTATGGCTGCATACCCCGTTTGCTGGCAATACTGAGTAGTGCATTAATGCCGGTGGCCCCACAGGCCTGTTCATGACTCAAATAAGGCTGCATATTCAGAATCAAGTCAATGGATCGCTGATCCAGTTCTCTGGCTTCTTTGTATGAATGAAAATGGGACAGATCAGAACTGATAACAAACAGAGTATCTTCATCATCCCATAACCGCTCCATAAGTTCAGCCACATGATCAACGCCTACAGAACCAATGCATAGTGGAATAAGTGCTAAATTCTCAAAAACAGATTGCAGAAATGGCAATTGCACTTCCAGCGAATGTTCCAACGCATGGGCTGTATTATTTATTCCAACATGGGGGAGTTTTTGAATTGTCTGCATACTCTCTGTATCCAGTAATATTTTACCCAGCGGCGTCTCAAATGCCTCACTGTCGGGCAGGGCTATGCCATAAAATGCAACACGATGGGCAGGGCCAAGTAATACTACCCGTCTGATTCCTGAATTTTTCACCGCAGCATACGCATACGCTGCGGTGAGACCTGAATAGACATATCCGGCATGTGGAACGATCAGAGCTTTCGGGATGGAAGAATCAGTGTCTGGCTTGCAACCAGCAGTGTTCAGCGCCTGGCTGATAAAGGAACGCAACTCCATAGGATTATGGGGATAAAACTGGCCGGCAACAGCGGCAGGTCGAATACGCATCATATTCTATACTATATAGGGAGCCGTTGGATAAATCTTGTTTAATGGGGCTGTAAGGAAAAAGAAGTGGGTTTAAGGTAGAAAATGCAAACAATAGCATCATTGTATGGGAAAAAGATTTAAACGCTGTAAGATAGCTCTAATATAATCCATGCATGCCTTTACGTACTCAGGCACAACGTGAAAGGCTATCGTTTTCAGAACAGCCAGCAAAAACCTGATGCCATGATTCTTTAACCGGGGATAAAAAAGTAAGTTTATTAAAATTTTCACTCTAAATAATTAATATGCAAGAAACCATAGAGTTAGTTTAGAGTCCCCGATAGGGGATCCGTAAACCCCTCGCCTTTAGGCGACGGATAGGTAGTTTTCCATGTTATGCAAGACTATAAGCGTGGCAGCCACACAGTATGGGATTGTAAATATCATGTAGTGTGGACGACGAAAT
>JAJRTX010000160.1 GCA_021545665.1 Zetaproteobacteria bacterium | reverse complement strand
TGTATCTACGCGTGCAATGTGTTCAATACAGTTGATGCCTGACATCAACCTGAACCCTGTACGCTTCGTTGACAGGGGAAGCCATATCAGCCATCACATTTTCTTAATTCATCATACAAGTGTTTCTTAATCTCATCATTTGCAAGAAATGATACCATTTCTATTAAGGTTTCACTTTTACTACTAATATCTCCAAAAATTGGCCATTCCCCAATTGTAATTGACCTGAATTTACCATTGCGATTTAGGTTTTTTCGCTTATCAATTAAATGGCATGCATCTGCATCCTTATATTTTTTATAAATACATTCAGTGAGGTAGTTTTTCAACAATTCATCTCTGACAAAATTATTATTCGTTTCATAATCCTCAAGAAATAATTTTAATTTATTCCCCTGCCATTGGAGACCGTACGCATACCTTATTTTTTTATCATTATTCATTTGACCAATAGGAATTTGCATGTGGAGTCCGGTATTTCCATGAGTATTAAAAAGGATCACAAATACGTTTTTATTTTCCTCTGCTATTTTTTTCCAGATTAATGCAAGTCTGTATCTTTCAAAGATTCCTTTTAGCTTTATTTTCTGTAATTTTCTGCGGAATTCATCGTGGTCAGGAATTTCACATGTAGAGTATTTACGAAAACTTTTTTGTAGTTGATTAATCGTGCTAAGATAACCATTCCATAAACGAATTAAGGCAACTTCGTCACTTTCACCTTGTAATAATTCTTGCTTTAATTTAAACATCTCAGTTATCTGAGAAGGAAAAGAACATGTAACATAGTCACTTGTTTGGCTGCTTACAGCAGGAGGAAATAAACCTAATATCACACCCTTAGCATCAGGGTGTTTCTTTTTGTATTTAGCCATTTGATCACTATGGAGGTCAGTTTTGAATTTCACTTCTGCAAACGCTTTTTCTTCTGTCTTTTCTACTTCTACAACCAAATCGATGCTGTCCTTCTCAACTTGAACGCCAATCTCATACCCATTCTCAAAACTCTTTTGGAATGCTTCATTGCCCCACAGCTCTTTTATCAGGTTGTGTCTATTTTCTCCTCTTTTGCTGTCCCAATAATAACGAATGGTAAATGCCAACATCCCAGTATGAAATTTCTCTCGATCCGACAATCCAATTAAAGTGAAAGGATGGTTCGCCAACTGCTCTAATGCATCATTCATGTATAGGCTCCTATCTTTGATATTGAAACACTAGATTCCGGTTGGTTCTTGGTACTCCGCATCACAGTTGTGTCAGTCTTACAGTTCCAGAGCCAAGCTTTCATATCTTGATAACTTCATCGGTTATTTCTGTAACCATCGATAACAAAATATGTGCTTTATAACTTATAGCTGTGCCGGGAGGAGATAGCAAGGTGAATTTGATCTGATCAGGCTATACCCAGTTCTCAATCCGCAGTCCCGGTACGCGTTCAAATTCTTTCATGTTATTGGTCACCAGAATAAGTCCCATTGACCGTGCATGGCCGGCAATCATCATATCGTAAAAGATATGATGCCAGGCTTTCATATCTTGATAACTTCATAGGTAAGCTTGAAGTTTAAGGCTGATTCAAGCCCTTCCATTTTTTCATTCTCTTCAGCCTGTCAATTTTGACGCCTCGGTCTATTCCTTCTGATTGATCCATATCCCATTTGTCCAGGTCATTGGCAAAGGGAGTCAGCCAGGCATTAAAAGTATCATTGAAGCCAACGAAATCTGGAATTATCTGAGGATCAATATCCGGATCAAATGGTTTAATCCAGAGCTCGTTGTTGGTATTGACGATTAGCAGTGCCCCGGCATCGGATGCATGGTGGTCGTGAACCGTGAATATACAACATTCAAAATCACCTTTAAAATTAATGAAGAGCAATTCATATGTAATCTGGCATTCAGAGTCATAAGTCTTTTTGATCTCACGCTTAAAGGCTTCAGGTAACTGGTCGATTTTTTGGCTTAAATATTTTTTTGCTATCTCTATATTGGTCATGTCTCCCTACTTTTTCATTTGGATAGCGAAAGTATAGAGCATGGTACGACGAATGGTGTCGCTTTCTGTTAATCAGATTAGTAAATTACTTTCCCGAATTCTCGACAGTTACTTCTTCCACCTCAACCCACCCCTTTTTGAGATAGTGGTTGCGCAGAATGCCATTGGCAAAGAAAGGATAGATGAACCAGGAGATGCCTGCTGTCATCACTGCCAGAAACACATAGGCAACAACATGTGTCCATACTCCTCTGATTGCCAGATAGATAAAACCGAATAGCAGAGTCCAGAGCCATGCCAGTCCGGGAATTGTTTCAGCATGGCCGTTGGCCGGATTTTTGAATGTCATGCGAACCTCCGCGTTATTAAAGTAGAAGGGAGGGTATCACGCCTTGCGACATTTCAAGTCGCATAGAGGCATGGTTTTAATTGTACTACTTACTGATGAAGCCTATCTGGGTGCGCTTTCTGCCATCTTTTACAGTTAATTCATCGCGCAACTCGCGAATCAAAACTTCAGGCCTTGCATCCAATCCAAGAATTTCAAGTCGTTTTTTCACCGCTGAGAAATCTCCCGGTGTAAGGTTTATCATCATGGAAATTGCCTGTCGATCCCTGCCTGTTATTTTCCCGATGCACTCCTGCTGTAGCATCTTGCAGGCCTGATCAGGCTTGAGATAATCAAATTCAACCTTGATCGCGAAACGGCGCAGGCTGGCCTGATCAAGATTATCCATCAGATTGGTGGAGCAGATGAACAGGCCATCAAAGTTTTCCATCTGTACCAGCAACTCATTGACCTGAGTAACTTCCCATGACTGATTGGCGCCACGGCGATCACGTAGCAAAGAATCCGCCTCATCAAGTACCAGCACGGCATCTTCCAGCCGGGCCTGCTCAAACATACGGGATATATTCTGCTCACTTTCGCCCACCCACATGCTGAGAATATCCGAGGCGCGTTTGCTCAGCAGTGGCTTATCCAGTTGTTTGGCGATGTATCCGGCCAGAGCTGTTTTGCCAGTGCCCGGTGCACCATAAAAACAGATGTTGCCTCGTTTACTGCGTTGCAAACCATCCACCAAGCCTGGCAGGTCGATATTGGCATTCAGGTAATCCAGGCTGTAATGCGTTGCATGCGCCTGTTGCCGTGCCAGAGGTTTTTGGCCCATGGCTTTGGCGCTGTTCCCCAAAATCTTTTCCAAAACATTTTCAGCAGCCTTCTGATCTTTATGGGCTATCCGTTCCAGCACCTTTGCTGCCCTGGCGACCTGAGCGGGGGACAACTTTTCATGCTCTGACATCCGCATCATGAATGAATCGGAAACCAGCATATTGGCTAGTCGGGAGCGGATAATATTCAGGCGGATTGACCTCGGCGGAGTGTTCAGCTCCATCGCATAATCAAATCTGCGCAGAAAAGCAGGGTCAATCTGATTGATCCGGTTACAAATCCAGATTGCCGGTGTCCGGTTTTCCTCCAGAGTTTTATTGACCCAGCCCTTGTTTTTTCCTGAGCCTATTTCCATGCCAAGGAGAGCGAAGCCACTGGCTGGAAACACATCCTCCACCTCATCAAACAGAATGAGGTTTTTACTGCCGTCAGAGAGCATCTGCTGACAAAAACGATAGCCCTCCATGCGCCTACAAGAGACTATCGGATCACCATCATCATCTTCTGTTTTCACCTCAAACAGATTGGCTCCAGTCGTTTTTGCCAACAGCCGGGCAAGCTCTGTCTTGCCAGAGCCGGAAATTCCATAAATCAGGATGTTCACACCTTTTTCACGCTGTTCGAGTGATGTATCGAGAATGCTTTGCAGAATTTCAAAATCCTCACGCACATGCGGATAATCAGTAATGTCCAATGTCGCTGCTTTTGCCTGTGCAAGAAAATGGCTTAACAATTCCTGCTCATTCTCATTTACAGACATCAGTGCCTCACATAAGCCATCCATGGGTTCGAGACTCAACCCGGATCGCCGATTTATATTCATGCTTATCAGCCCGCTTGCCCGCAATGGCGCACTGCCAGCCATGGCTTTTGCAATATGCCGGGCATCTACTGACAAAATATTAGCCAAACTGAAATAGAGCTGTGATTCATAGGGCATATGTAATTGCTCGAAATATTTCTGCAAAGGGCGAGAGCGCTCCTTCAAGACAACGAGAGCCAATATCTGCTGTTGAATTTCACTCAGATTAATGTGCCTGTTCATAAGTGAAATGTTGGTAAACAACATTGCCGACTTGTCGATGGACTGTTGATACAGCACCAGCAGTCTTTGCAGGTATTGCTTCATTTCAGCTATTGTGATTTTGTTTGCGTCTTCAGCAGGGCACTGGATAAATTCCTGCAAATCGCTATCACAATAGCCCTGCTTATAAATAAAAAAATCTCTAAAAGCGGGGGCGCTGCTTAACAATATTTGCAAAATCCATGTGGCAATCAACGCATGGTATTCATCCTGAATTTCTATACTCTCAGGTATAACCAGTTGCTTTTTACTTTTTTTGGCCATCCACATCTCCCGCTATCACCTTATGTGCGAGAGACTAATCCATGGTGCGACACATCAGGTCGCACACAATATTAACATGGCAACCAATCATGCGGCATAAACGATTTTTTCATATTTAAAATATTTCATAACTCTTTCTGGCAACAGCACCATTCGAACTAATGAATCCATTCACTTCAGGAGCTTTTACGCCAACTTCACCACAAATACACAATATCTTCTGATATGCAGTAAAAGCAGAATTGCTGACCATGTTTACATGTATGGCAATGCTCTGAATATCGTCTAGCATACTTTTCGATCTCTTTGCTGAAATCGCACTCGAACAGGTTAAATGGATATGTGACCATATTGTGCCTATTTGATAGGGGGTTCGCCTTGTTTTTTTTGCCTGTTTGCATTTTTCTTCATTATGGCCGAATTCCCTTTGACTTACTTGTTTTTCAAGACTTAGAGTGCCGTCTGTAAAATGGTAAGGAGTGGTTTCGACTCCCGCTCCCGGTACCTGACTCCAACGGGTATTCATTATATATGCTGGGTGAATTTACAAGTCATATTTACCCGTGCCTGTGATCGATTTCTTGCACTTATAAGCGAAACAGGCATGATCCAGACTGCACGAAGCAGGAGGTTTTCCACGTGACACAGGGCTCATGCCTTCGCATTTATCTTACTGAATCGAGTAAAATCGACGGCAAACCGGCGATGGAAGCAATTCTTGGATTGTGTCGTGAAGCTGGCCTGCGTGGCGTTTCAGTTGTCCGTGGCATAGAAGGCCTGGGAGAACACGGCGTCCATTCGGCATCCTTCCTTGCCTTGTCCGATAATTTACCGCTACTTATTGAAGCCATCGACAGTACGGAATGTGTAGAGCAGGCGATTAAGCAAATGCGACCACACCTTGGCCAATGCCTGGTTGCAGTCTGGCCTGTTTTACTGATGCGTAATGAGGAAGAAACATGAATATGAACGATATGCTACGAAAAATACCCCTTTTTTCTGAATTGGATGATCATGAGTTGAAGGCGGTTGCGGCACTGGCTACCCGAACCGACATGCCCAAGAAGAATATCGTCGTGCAAGAAGATGAGTTGGGCGAATCCATGTACATTATCCTCAGCGGCGAAGTTAAAGTATCATCTTATACCATGGACGGGCGTGAGGTGGTGCTCGCCCTGCTTGGTAAAAGTTCATTTTTTGGAGAAATGTCACTTCTGGATAAAGAGCCACGTTCAGCCACTGTCACCACTATGCAGGACTCAAAGTTCGCTCATATTCGCAGGCGCGATCTGATACCTCTGTTGCTTGAGCAACCTGCTATTACTATAAAACTAATGACAGAAGTGGCCGCACGTCTGCGTCGAACCAGTCGGGTGCTGGAACGTATCAGCAGTATGGACGTACCACACCGCCTGTATGCTTATCTGATCGATCATTGCCAGCGTTTCAGCCAGCAGGACAATAATGGCTGGTGTACGACTGTTCTGCCCACCCATCAATTACTTGCCGATCAACTTTCAACCAGTCGAGAGACTATTTCCCGCGCTATCAGTGCATTGAAAAAGAAGGGGTTTCTCGTGCAGGGTAATGGCCGGGGACAAATGCGAGTTGATATTAATGAACTTGAGTACATGCTTGAAGAATTTGAATAATTGCAATGCCTGTCTGGCCTGTTAGCGCTAAACTGACAGGGTGACATCAAAACCGTACTGCCTTATCTGAACTGCCATATTCTCCATCCAACCACTGTCCAGTGCCTTCAGGTGCACGGATTCCTGCTGCAATGACGGACGTGCTAACCCGTACAACTTGACCCCTTGAAGCGGCACATGTTTCTGTTTCAGACTGGAGAGAAATTGTAGATATGCAGAGGCCTCTTCAAACGAAGGGGGTTGTCCATCCCAGGCGACCATGCAGGTTTGAATCCACGTGGGACAGTGATTTGCTGCCATCTCCACCTGCTGTCGCAAACGTGCCTCATCCAGCTTAATGCCGTTGATTCGCCGAATTCCTTCATCAGTAACACTGTCGACCTTGATCCAAACCTCACCATAGTTTGATGACATCGTGCTCAGCCCGACCTGTACATATGGCTTGTGTATATATGAACCGTTGGTAATCAGGCGTAATGGAATATTTAAGTCTGAATTTTTCATTTGCTGTGAAATAACTGCAACCACAGTATCGAATGAGCGGCAGCTTGTCGGTTCTCCATTCCCTGAGATCGCCACATCACAAAGCTTGCGACAATCTTCGGGCACCCTCCGAGCCATAAAGTCACCATGCAGAATATTATCCAGCATCACCTTCAACTCAGAAGCCAGGCAAGCCAGATCAATTTCCGGAGCCACTCCGCGCACGAGGTTCGGCACCTGGCAATAAGCACAGCGCCAGTTACAAGCATTGTTCAGATTAAGATTGATGCCTACGGACACACCTCCAGCCCGCCGTGAAATGACCGGGTAAACATAAGTCATATTGACAACATCTCTGTCATGATTACTTGTACTTAACTGCTCATTCGTAGGATCCGGAGAATTAACGGGAGCAGACATTTATCATTGCATCACAAATAGACTTAAGCTGGTTTGGTGAAACTATATATGGAGGCATAGTGTAAATCAGCTTGCCGAATGGACGTAGCCAGACATCCTGCTCAATCAAGGCCTTCTGAACATCTTCTACATCCACAGCTTCCTTCATTTCGATGATCCCGATTGCACCTTTAATCCGGACATCGGCTACAGATGACAATGCTCTGCATGGGGCCAGTGACTTTTTCAATTGCTGTTCAATGCAGGCAGTCCGCTGCTGCCAGGGGGAGTCGAGCAATAGATTTATACTGGCCAGCGCCACTGCACAGGCCAGCGGATTGGCCATAAATGTGGGCCCATGCATCAGTACTCCCTGTCCGTCGGCATGAATACCATCACAAACGGAGGCAGAACAAAGCACAGCCGCCAGAGTCAGATAACCGCCAGTCAAGGCCTTGCCGACACACATAATATCAGGCTGAACATTTGCCTGTTCGCTGGCAAACATGGTTCCGGTGCGCCCGAAACCTGTAGCTATTTCGTCAACAATAAGCAGCACTTCAAATTGATCACACAGCTTACGCACCTGACGCAAAAACTCCGGCGCATAAAAGCGCATGCCGCCGGCACCCTGAACAATCGGCTCCAGAATCACTGCAGCAATCTCTGCATGATGCTTTTCTATCTGAACCCGAAATGATGCAATCTGACTGTCGTCCCATTCATCATCATTGACCACAGTCGGTGTATCTGCAAAAAACTGCCTGGCCAATGTGTCGGCAAATAAATGGTGCATGCCGGATAGCGGATCACAAACACTCATTGCAGCGAAAGTGTCACCGTGATAACCCTTGCGTATAGTCAGCAATCTGGATTTTTTACTGTGCCCCTTTGCCTGCCAGTATTGGATAGCCATTTTAATAGCAACCTCCACCGCCACAGAACCTGAATCAGTAAAGAAAACATGGTTCATAGCTGACGGTGTTATATCCAGAAGTTTTTTCGCCAGTCTGGCCGCCGGCTCATGTGTCAGGCCGCCGAACATCACATGTGACATGCTCCCAAGTTGCGATTCAATCGCGGCATTTAATTCAGGCACATTGTAACCATGAATCGCACACCACCATGAGGCCATGCCATCAATCACCTGTTGCCCATTCTCAAACTCAAGATATACGCCGGATGCACTTTTTACAGGATAGGCTGGAGAAGGGTTCTGCATCGAAGCATAAGGATGCCAGACATGCTGACGTTCAAAGGTAAGCCAATCCGGGGCGGAGGGCTCCCGACTCATGCAGCCAAGCGGCCTTTGCTGACCAGATCCAGAACCAACCGCTCAATGACTATAGATTTATCTTCTACTGAAGCACCTTTAATTAACTTTTCTGCTGCCACAATCCGATTCACAGCCATATTCAATTCCTGACCGCTCCAGCGTCTGGATTCCTCAGCAACCTTGCCGCGTGCCGCACCAAACACTTTTGCTGCCTGCAAAGGGTTACGCTCCCGTTTTGATTGAAACCAGCAATACATCAGAATCTGCTGCAAACGCATTCTCAGCCAGGATAACATCTGCACTTCGGCTAAATTCTGATCGTGTAATAACCGTCTCGTCAGACCCGGAGCCCTGACATCCCGTTTGGCTACCGCATGGCACCAGTCTTCCAATGCATCCGGTGCCCGTTCTCCCAACAACTCACCGATCACTTCCAACGTTAACACTTCACCCGTACCACCATCATACCAGACAAGACGCTGTATCAACTGTCTAGTCGCCAGACGCATGCCACACAGTCGTTCGGATACCCATGATAGCATATCAGAAGACATATTTAGCTTTGTTTTTCTGATTTCTTCTTGCAACCAACACCTGAACTCAGCTTCATCAGGAAGATGAAATTCACACTGAACCAAAGCACTTTCCGCTTTCATTTTCTTATGCAGTGCCTTTTTCCAGTCGATGCCAATAGCACAAATAATTAACCTGTTACCAGGCAAAACAGCATGTGCAAGTTTCAACAGGTGTTCAGTCTGCTTAGGGTTTGCTGATTGCACATTGCGCACCAACGCATAACAATTAGACGGTCCAAACAGCCCCTGATTCTTTGATTCCGCCTCTATTCTGGCTAGTTCCTTCACATCCACGCGCAGACGCACAGCCTCTGGCTCTCCGGCTGCTAATAATGCCTCAGCAGCCTCATGTATTGCATCCTGATCTTCACCATGCAGGTAATAGCTCTTGTGTTGAGCAGGCAACAATTGCCGAGGTGAGAGCCTCACTAAAAACCGGAACGCAAACGACCCATTGCATCCTGAAGCCATTGTTTGCGCAAATCACGTATTAGTCGCTCACGCGATGCCTCAATACTGGTAGGGTCGCCAGCGACAAAAATATCCCCCAATCGCTGAATTGGGCCACTTTGCCAGATGATTTCACCCATCCGCTCTACCTGCAGCGAGCCACTAAGCACCATACGATACTGAACGGCAACACCCGCCACATCATAAGCTGAAGGATTAAAAGAAACCGGGTAAACCTGAAGTCGAAGCAAAGCATGATGCTCTTCATCAGTACTATCGCCATGCTCAATCAGTGAATATGACTCTGAATTCAAATGCCGACGCAAAAGCGTGAGTATCTGTTGCGATTCACCGCTAGCAACAACACTGAGTGTGCGCACATCGGCAGGAATCGCCCCGACATCATTCCCATGACCAACAAGATGGTAACCACAGGATGTCAACAACATCAAAACTGGCAGAAACAGGTTCTTCATGCTGGACGTACCACTATATTTAACAGTCTCCCCGGCACCAGAATAACTTTCACAATCTGCATATCTTCGAGCCATTTATTGATGGCCTTATCCGATTGTGCTGCCACCAATACTGTATCCTGATCGGCATCCTTGGACACGCTGATCTCTCCCCTTTTCTTGCCCTGAACCTGCACAACCAGCGTAATCATATTCTGCTCCAGTGCCGATTCATCTACTTGTGGCCAGGTTGCTATAACAGCAATTTCATTCATGCCCAGTTTGTCACCTATTTCACAGGCAAAATGGGGTACGAATGGTGCCAGCATTTTGGCCAGAACGAGCATGCCTTCACGGTAGGCTAGAATCCCTGATTTTCCGGTTGGTTCAAATGCCTGTAGAGCATTAGCCAACTCCATTAATGCCGCAATGGCTACATTGAATGCAAAACCATGATCAAATGCATGAGTAACCCGCCCAATAGTAGAATGAATCACAAAGCGAAGTTCCCGGATCGACTCCTTATTTTCATCATCTCCGGGCTCACTTTCCAACTTCTCCAGCAGTCGCCATACCCGCTTCAGGAACCGGTGTGCCCCTTCCACTCCGGCATCATTCCATTCCAGATCTTTCTCTGGAGGTGCTGCAAACAGGGTGAACAGGCGGGCGGTATCAGCGCCAAAACGTTCAATAATGATATTGGGGTCAACCGTATTACCCCTGGATTTTGACATTTTTATGCTGTCTTTAAGTACCATACCCTGAGTCAACAGGTTCTTGAATGGTTCATTACCGCCCTGTTCAGAGGTAAATAGTCCGGCATCGCGCATCAGCTTGTGATAAAAACGGGCATAAAGAAGATGCAGCACGGCATGCTCAACGCCGCCAATATACTGATCCACCGGTGCCCAGCGATGAACAGCCTCAGCATCTACCATAGCATCGTAATTACGCGGACTGCTGTAGCGGTTCATATACCAGGATGATTCCATAAAAGTATCGAAGGTATCAAGTTCACGCTCAGCAGGCTTGCCGCATACAGGACATTCAACATACTTGAATGCTTCACACTCTGTTAGAGGTGATGCGCCACCGGTCGGCTGCAGATGAGTTGGAAGCACTACCGGCAACTGCTCTTCCGGCACAGGAACAGCGCCACAATCCTCACAATGAATGACTGGAATAGGTGCACCCCAATACCGCTGACGCGATACCAGCCAGTCACGCAGACGATATTGAATACGCTCACTGCCTTTGCCATGCTCGCTAAGCCATTCGGTGATCTGTCTTTTTGCTTCATCTGACGTCAATCCATCTTCAAATGGGTCAGAGTTTATAAGTCGTACATCATCTGAAGATTTGGATGCATACCAATCTTTCCAAACCTTTTCATCGAAATAGTAATATTCATAATCTTCTTTTGGGTGTGTTTCTGCCCATCCATCAGCAAAAAGCCCTGTATTCTGGAATACCTGTTTAATCGGCAAGCTATATTTATTGGCAAAATCAAAATCTCGCTCGTCATGTGCGGGTACGCTCATCACGGCACCCGTGCCATAGCCCATCAGCACGAAATTGGCCACCCAGACTGGTACGCTCTCACCTGTAACCGGATGTACGGCATTAAATCCGGTTGCCATCCCTTTCTTTTCCATCGTCGCCACATCGGCTTCTTTGGTCGAAATCCTGCTGCATTCATCCAGAAATTCGGCAAGTTCGATATTACTTTCGGCTGCTTTTCGAGCCAGCGGATGAGCCGCTGCCACAGCCATATAGGTTACACCCATCAGTGTATCCGGGCGCGTGGTAAAAATATCCAGCGTTTCATCGGAGTTTTCGAGTCGAAATGAAACCTCCGCGCCGCTGGATCTGCCAATCCAGCTGCGTTGCATGCCAAGCACTTTTTCAGGCCATCCATCCAGTCCATCCAGATCAGCCAGCAGTTCTTCAGCATAGTCGGTGATTTTGATGAACCACTGCTTCAGGTTTTTACGAATGACCGGCGTATCACAACGCCAGCACTCCCCGTCCACCACCTGCTCATTGGCCAGAACGGTATGACAGGGCTGACACCAGTTAACCTCGGCTTCGGCCTGATAGGCCAGTCCTTTCTCTATCAGTCTGGTAAACAGCCACTGTTCCCAGCGATAATACTCAGGATGGCAGGTGGCAATTTCACGTGACCAGTCATAAGAAAAGCCCAAACGCTTCAGTTGCTCTCGCATTTGATTAATATTGGAATAAGTCCATTCTGCCGGTGGCCGTTTATGCTTGATCGCGGCATTTTCAGCCGGCAGGCCAAAGGCATCCCAGCCAATAGGATGCAAAACATTGAAACCACACATCCGTTTATAACGTGCAACAGCATCACCCAGACAATAATTGCGAACATGGCCCATATGCAGATTGCCGGACGGATACGGGAACATCACCAGACAGTAATACTTTTCCCTGCTGTCAGATGCATCATCAGAAGCGGTATCAAAACCTGACTCTGCCCATTTCTGCTGCCATTTTACTTCAATTTCCTGTGCTTGGTAATGCTCTGACACCGACAATAACTCCTGAACCCTTAATATGTATATTGAATTGCGGATGATGAGGGCTTAGGTGACGAATGAAAAGGGGCAGAGAGCCTTTTCCAAAGCCCCCTGATAATCATGCTAACGCACGTTGTTTATTTCATGTTAAAAGGGTGACTCCAAACGGAGTTATTGGATAACCGTTTCCTTCAAACGCTGCAAAGCGCGGGCTTCCAGTTGGCGGATACGCTCAATGGAAACGCCGAACTCTTCAGAAAGATCCTTCAGTGTGGCCGGTTCTTCAGCCAGATGGCGTCGTTTTACAATAACGCGATCACGATCATCCAGTTTATTCATAGCTGTATATAAAACTGATTTCTGATGATCCTGCCAATTTGATTCCGCCACAATCTCTTCCGGTGTAGCATCCAGAGAAGGTAGACCATGCACCATCGAACTGCCCTCATCCAGCTCAATATCAAGTGACACATCACGTTGCAAAAAAGCATTTGCAGCTTCCTGATATTCTGCACCATTGATGCCAAAGTCAGCTCCCACTTCATCAGCCTTACGGCCATCGAGTGCAGCAATGGCATTTTTGGCCTTCTGCAGACCGGCAAAAATACGACGCTGAAGCTTATTGGTACCAAGTTTAACAATACTCCACGAGCGCAGAATAAAATCATGAATGGCGGCACGCACCCACCATGATGCATAAGTCATCAGGCGAAAGCCACGATCCGGATCAAAACGCTTCACAGCATGCATCAGGCCCATGGTTCCTTCCTGAATCAGATCCATCTCGGGCAGACCGAAATGCCGGTATTCACGTGCAATAGCGGCTACGCCATTCAGATTGGCTACAACAAGCTGACGCGCAGCCTCACGGTCGCCATCATCATGCCACAATCTGGCCAGACGAACCTCTTCCTCTCGATCAAGTTTCTCTATCTTCCTCACATCACGGGAAAACAGTGCCATACTCGACATTTCAAGTGTTGCAGCCACCACGCATCTACCTCCGAAATCTATAAAATTCTGTGCCTCAAAACGAAGCGTTGCCAATTGGCACTCTTATTATAGGAGTGCCAATCCTACAATGCAAGTCATACGAAGCAAGTTTATTGGCGCATTGCTTTAGCTAAAGCTCTTTTTGAGCGAAACAACTTCCTTCTCGCCTTATCCAAGTCATGCTCGGCTTCTGCAATATCAATGGATAACCAATTCAATATCAGAACCAGCTAGCCAGGATATCATAATGGACACTTCATCTTTATTGGAGCTGACCACTGCATCAGCTTCGCCACGAAGAATAGACATCCTATGTTTACAATACTGACCATTTTTACCAGCTGGACAGGTACAAAAGGGGTCTGTCGGAAAATCATTTTTGATACGTTAAGTTGAGATATTGTCTGAGGGAACTTAATTTTGGTTAGGATATATGAGTTTTTTGTATTTTATCTGCCTTGTTCCTAAAATCCTGGCAGACCTATCCCTA
>JAJRTX010000159.1 GCA_021545665.1 Zetaproteobacteria bacterium | reverse complement strand
GAAACTGTAGTTGTTCTACTGTCTCCACCCCTTCAGCCAACACCTTCAAACCAAGATTCCTGGCCATGGCAATAATCGTGGTGGCAATGGCTGCATCCTGCTCATCATGCGGTAAATCCTGCACAAAGGAGCGATCAATTTTCAGTGTGTCCATGGCAAAACGTTTCAGATAACTCAGTGATGAATAACCTGTACCAAAATCGTCCATCGCCAGCCGGAGATCCAGTTCCTTGATATCATGCATGAGTTGAATTGAAGATTCCGGATCATCCATCAGGCAGCTTTCCGTTAATTCCAGTTCCAGCATGCCCGGTTCTATCGCAAACTCATCCATCATCCGGGCAAGCATGCTCAATAACTCTTTGTCCTGTAGCTGGCGGGCAGAAAGATTCACAGCCATACGTATATGCAACCCTGCCTGTTGCCAGAGATACTGTTGCCGACATGCCTCTTCCAGTACCCACTGCCCCAGAGGAATGATCAAGCCGGTTTCCTCTGCTAACGGAATAAATTTAAACGGAGGAATCAGCCCCTGTTCAGGATGCTGCCAGCGAATCAGCGCTTCCACACCAATCACTGTCCCGTTCTCCAGATCCACCTGTGGTTGGTAATGGAGCATCAACTGCTTCTGTTCAATTGCACACTTTAAATCTTCCTCCAGACGATGCCGTTCCTCAAGTGCCTGCGTCATCTCGTGGGTAAAGAACTCGTATCTGTCTTTGCCTTTTTGCTTGGCACGGTACAAGGCAATATCGGCATGTTTCAGCAGCGTTTCACAATCATTGCCATTATCCGGAAACAGGCTGATACCAAGGCTGAACGAAATATTCACCTGTTTGCCTGCCAGCGGCAATGGCTCCTGCATGCCCGAAAGAATTTTATCCGCCACCATCATCACATCCTGCTCAGATGTGATGTCATTCAGAATGGCGACAAATTCATCCCCTCCCAGTCGTGCAACCGTGTCATCTTCCCGCACACTTGTCTTCAGTTTCCCGGCAACCATCTGTAGAAGAATATCGCCGGTAGTATGCCCCATGGTGTCGTTGATGCGCTTGAAATCATCCAGATCGAAAAACAGCACAGCAACTTTTTGACCCCGTCTTTTTGCATGCACTATCGCCTGCTCAAGACGATCCAGAAGAAGCACACGGTTCGGGAGGTTGGTCAGCGCATCATAATGAGCCAGACGCTGGGTATGCATCTCGGACAGTTTCTTTTCGGTAACATCCGTGAATGAACTGATGTAATGCGACACTTCACCGCGTTCATCCTTGATACAGGCAATACTGCGCCATTCCGGATACACCTCGCCGTTTTTACGCCGGTTCCATATTTCCCCTTCCCACTTACCGGTATCCTTCAGACTGGCCCATAACTGCTGGTAAAAAGCCTCATCATGTCGCCCGGATTGCAACAACCTGGGATTCTGACCGACCGTCTCTTCGGCTGTATAACCCGTGATATCTGTAAATGCCTGATTCACACGCAGAATCACGGCCTCCTTGTCAGTAATAATAATGCCCATCGGACTCTCTCTGAAAACCGAGGCCGCCAACTCCAAGTCTTCCGTGATGCGCCTGTTTTTCTCGGCCAGTAAGGCATGAGATATCTGATCGGCAATCTCTCCGGCAAAACTGAGTTCATCATCAGACCAGTGCTGAATACTTTTGGTATGCTCAAGACATAATACCCCGAACAGCTCTCCTTCAATACGAATAGTTGCATCAAGCATCGAATGAATATCAAAAGGAATCAGATATTCATCCCTGAATGCACAGGTTCTTGGATCAAACCTGGCATCGGCCGCTGCCAGCACACGGCTACTTTTGATGGCCTTAAAATAGGCCGGGTAGTCAATGTCCTTAAGAACAGTACTACCTGAGGAATGTCTGGCAACTTGATGTTCGAACAGATTCAAACAGCAAAGCTTCGTTCCGTCATCATGGAACTGCCAGATACTGACACGTTCGACCCCGACAACTTCTGCCGCCACTTCACAAATATGCTGAAAAGTCTGTTCTATCGTGGAATCGTCCCCACGAACGCCAAGGCTAAGAGCAGTAATCGCTGCACGTTCGGCTGCCATACGCGATGAACGCTCCCGCTGCTCAATCTCGGCCAGTTTTCGATTCGTGATATCACGTGAAATACCATAAATACCCGCGAACCGCCCATCATCAATGATAGCTGCTGTGTCGACTTCCATGATATGCTCATGACCATTTGTATCGATAACCGTTAATTCATATCGGGTTCCATCTGCCTCCCGTTGCGCTTTCCTGGCGAACATTTTTTGAGCCACAGACAACGATTCAGGGCGCAGAAATTTGGTAAATGACTGACCGACCACGTCGGCATTCATCAGGCCAAGGAGATGCAACCCTGCTGAATTGATCGCACTCACACAGCCTTCAGCATCCAGCTGAAAAATCACATCATTGGCCTGATTAATCGCTTTGTGTAATCGTGAAATCTCTGACTCACTGCGTTTACGCTGGATGGCGATACTTGCCAGTTCTGCCGCCAGGTGAATGATATCCAGCTCAAAAGGATGAGGGCTTCTGCACTCTCGATAATACATGGCAAAGGTACCCAGCACCTTGCCGGATTCATCATGCACAGGTTCAGACCAGCACGCAGCGAGTCCATGTTCCAATGCCAGCTGTTTGTATTGCGCCCACAACGGGTCAGTGGCAATATCTGAAACAATCACCCG
>JAJRTX010000158.1 GCA_021545665.1 Zetaproteobacteria bacterium | reverse complement strand
TTGGCAATGCAATCAAGTTTACGCCGGAGGGTGGCCATATTGAGGCGGGTTTCAAGCTTAATCAGGATGCCGGGGAATCCATATTGGAGGGATATGTGCAGGATACCGGTATTGGTATTGCCGCAGATGATATCGAGAGCATCTTCCAACCTTTTATACAGGCTGAGGGCGGGTTGACGCGTGAGTTTGGCGGTACCGGTTTGGGGCTGGCGCTGGTGCGGCGGCTGTTGGAGATGCAGGGCGGTGCTATCCATGCAGAAAGCAAATCTGGTGAGGGTAGTCGATTTGTTTTCACGCTGCCAGTACAGATGGTCAGTGAGGAAGGGAAGAATACCTTGGCGCCGGTGGTTGATGCAGCCAGCGTGATGAGCGAAACGGTCCAGCAGCTTCCCGTCGAAGTTATTGAAGAAGAGATGATAGAGGCCGAGGGCATGCCGGTCATTCTGATTGTTGATGATGATAAGGCCCGTGCTGCTGCAGTAGCTGCGATGTTACTGGAGGAAGGCTATCAGGGAATAATCTGTGACCTTTCCCGGGTAGAGCACCTGGCAGAAGAGGCTTGTCCCTTTCTTATTATGGTTGGCATGCCGGATGACCCGGTGGACATATATCGTCGATTACATCTGCTGCGTTCGCGCAAGTCGACGCGCAACATCCCGCTGGTATTGCTCGGTGGTGATGCCGAGTTACCAAGTTTTTCACTGGGCACGGTTGATACAGTAGACAAGCAGATGTCACGGAATGATCTGGTAGACCTGATTTCACGCCATGGTCGGCATGCGCCCCAGACTGACGTGATGACTGTGCTGGTGGTGGATGATGATGTCAGTGTGCGCGAGTATGTGAGAGAGGTACTGCGTGGTCAGGGCTATCGCATTCTGCTGGCGGCCAATGGGGCTGATGGTCTCAAAGCAGCTATCGATCACGAACCTGATCTGATTATTCTGGATTTGATGATGCCCGGCATGAGTGGTTTCGAGGTAGTTGAGGAACTCAAGCGGCACCCCACAGCTTGCGATATTCCTGTGGTGATTTTCACAGCCAAGGATTTGACGCGTGAAGAGGTGATGCGTCTGGGGCAGGAGGTCGAGAAGGTGCTGGCCAAAGGTATGACTGGTCGCGCAGAGCTGTTGCGCGAGCTGCGTTCACTGGAGTTGTTGTATCCGGTACAGGCACGCCTGATGGATAGCGTATTGCGATGCCATAACCCGCGTTACAAGCAGTTGCGTCTGGCTCAGGAATACAGCCGGGCTGAACGCTATGGGCAGCAGTTTTCGCTGGTTGGGTGGCAACTGGATGGTTTCGATGATTATGTGCGTGAGCACGGCATGCGTTGGGGGATTGCCGCCCTCAAGGAAACTGTCGAACTGGTTCGTTCCATTATTCGCAAAGGCGATGTGCTGGTGCGCTCCGGTGAGGCCGAGTTTTCCCTGATTTTACCGGGAATTTCGTCCTCCGAGGCGGAGCGGGTGGCAGAGAAGATTCGCTTGCGCATCCGCCTGCACCGGTTCCCTCTGCCAGGGGATGGGGTGGGCCATTTCACGGCATCGTTTGGTTGTTCACATTTTGGTGAAGGAGAGGATGGTCCTGATGGGATGGTGTCCAGGTTGCATGCTCGAATGGCGCGGGCGGAAAAGGCCGGTGGTGATTGCTGCGTATGCATTGATAGGGGAGAGGAATGAGCAGGATTCTGGTGGTGGATGATAATGCATTGAACCGTCAACTGGCCTGTGATGTGCTTGAAATGGCAGGGCATGAAACGCAGGCTGCTGTGAACGGGCGGGAGGCTGTTGAAATCGCGGTATCTGAACATCCGGATCTCATACTGATGGACTTGAGAATGCCGGTGATGAATGGTGAGGATGCCATGAATGAGGTTAAAACGATTGAGTACACGCAGGATATTCCCGTCGTTGCCTTGACAGCCAGCGCCATGCTTGGCGAATGCGAGAAGCTGATGGGCAGGGGGTTTGATGGCTATATCAGCAAGCCGATTGATGTGAGAACGTTTGCCGACAAGGTGGCAGCATTTCTTCCGGGAGGAGATGCATGATGTCTGATCCTGTTCCAACAGGTAATGCGCAGCACAGCCAACCACCCAGAGTAAACACGATTCTCGTTGTGGATGACAGTAACGTAAACCGTTTACTGATGACCTCCATTATTGAATTGGAAGATGTGAAAATTACTACTGCTGCTGACGGAGCACAGGCTCTGACTTGCGTGAAAGAGGAGCCCCCGTGTTTGATTTTTCTGGATGTGATGATGATGGGTATGAACGGTTTTGAGGTATTGCGCCGTTTGAAAAGTGATGCTGCTACAGCAGATATCCCTGTTATCATGGTGACAGGGTTGGATGATCATGAATCCAGGCGTCGGGCTCTCAAGGCTGGTGCTGATGATGTTCTGACCAAGCCGGTGAATTTTGAGGATATTTTGGCGTGGGTAAGGCGTGTGCTCACATCGTCACAATCGGATGTATCAGAGGGTGATACCCCCGCTTCTGCGTAATGTGTTATTCGAAAATACCGTCTGGTTTTGCTTGTACGATAGGCATCCAAAAACAGACCTTGCCAGTGCATATACCAAGCTGCATTCATGATCATGGCCGGCTTGCCGTATTGTTTTGCTTTCGTAGTAAAGAGGTGAAAAACAGTGTCAGATACCAACAATAACGGGATGAAATTAACCGGGACATTCAAAGGCAGTGATGATCGGCAGACAATCAAGGCATTGGAGCGGAGTGAGAAACGCTATCAACTGATTCATGATACTGTTTTTGACGGGATTCTTATCGCAGACCGGGATAATAAAATTGTTGAGGCTAACCCAAGTGCGGAGTTGATATTCGGTTATAGCGCTGGTGAAATGATCGGTATGTCAGTCTCTGACTTGATGCCTGAAATATATCGCGAACGTCACAATGCAGGGTTGCAGCGTTTCAAGGATTCCGGTGTTAGCAATGTGGTGGGGTACAATCTCGAGCTTGAAGGTTTGCGTAAAGATGGAACGGTTTTTCCTGTTGAGCTTGCAGTCAATGTATTCGACCTGGATGGAGACACCTTCTTTTCTGCCACCATTCGGGATATCAGCGAGCACAAGCAGGTCAGAGAGGCCCTGCGTGAGAAGATCAGGGCGCTGGAGCAAAGTGAATTGCGCTTCCGGCAATTGGCCGAGAATATTCAGGAGGTTTTCTGGATTACGGAACCGGACAAAAATCGCATGCTTTATATCAGTCCCGGCTATGAAACTGTGTGGGGGCGAACTTGTGAGAGTCTTTATGCCAATCCACATCAGTGGATGGAAGTGATTTATGTCGATGATCGGGAACGCGTTTTGCAAGCTGCGAAGACCAGGCAGATAAGCGGTGAATATGACGAGGTGTATCGCATCGTGCGTCCGGATGGTGATATCCGCTGGATCCGGGATCGGGCCTTCCCTGTGCGTGATAAATCAGGAACGGTATACCGCATTGCCGGTATCGCAGATGATATTACAGAAATGATGCAGGTACGGTCACTGGAGGAATTACGGCAACGGTTGATGGAAGTCATTTTGCATCCGGAAAGCAGTATGGGCGAGATGCTTTATCATATGATTCGTGAAGTGGAAAAAGAGATTCCGGACATGCTGGGCTCTGTTTTGTTGCTGGATAAAAATGGATCCCATCTGCACCATGGTGCAGCTCCCGGCCTTCCGGATAGCTATAACAAGGCCATAGACGGTGTTGAAATTGGCCCGTGCGTGGGCTCCTGCGGTACAGCGGCTTTTCGGGGCGAGCGGGTGATTGTTTCAGATATTGCCACTGACCCGTTGTGGGCGCAATACAAACAGCTGGCATTGGAACATGGACTCGCTGCGTGCTGGTCTGAACCCGTGCATGATGAATCCGGCAAGGTGCTGGGTACCTTTGCCATGTATTATCGAGAGTGCAGAAGCCCTCATCCCTTTGAGCTGGATATCATTCACCTGGCGGCAGAACTGGCAAGTATCGCCATCCAGCGTAAACGCAGTGAGTCAGAGATTTCACGATTATACAAGGCGATTAATCAGGCCAATGATGTGATTTTTCAGCTGGATGCTGAAGGCTGTGTGAGTGCGATCAATTCAGCAGGGTTGCATCTCCTTGGCCTGATGAATGCCGACGTG
>JAJRTX010000157.1 GCA_021545665.1 Zetaproteobacteria bacterium | reverse complement strand
CGGCAACAATGAACGGGAATATGCCGCCGAGGAACATGCCGATCAGCACCAGCGGTTCATTCAGGCCGAGCGAGAAATTCGGGATATTGGCGGAAACAGTCTCCACAA
Organism: Zetaproteobacteria bacterium; assembly: GCA_021545665.1. The sequence continues at coordinate 29,995 of JAJRTX010000157.1, read as the reverse complement.
ATGCTGCAATAATGGCCAGTGCAGCCAGCGCAGCCGCGCCAATAGCAAAACCTTTGCCGATGGCTGCAGTGGTATTGCCCAACTCATCGAGTGAATCAGTGATTTTGCGGGTTTCTTCACCCATGCCGGCCATTTCAGCGATGCCGCCGGCATTGTCGGCCACCGGGCCATAGGCATCAATGGCCATGGTAATGCCCACTGTCGCCAGCATGCCGACTGCTGCAATGCCAACACCATATAATCCACACAGACTGGTTGAAACAAAGATAATAGCAGCAATGGTCAATACCGGCACCACCACCGACTGCATACCTACGGCTAACCCGGAAATCATTACTGTGGCAGGGCCGGTTTCACCGGCCTTGGCAATATCACGAACAGGCTGACCACCGGTATAGTATTCGGTGATCAGGCCAATGATAATGCCGCCCACCGCGCCGGAGAGTACAGCACCCCAGATACCGCCTGAAACACCAACAAACATAACCAGAAGTCCTGCAAGGACAATAAAAATAATAGATGCCCCAATGGTGCCGATGCGTAGCGCCACTTCGGGTGATTTGTCAGCATAATGATGAACCAGCGCAATGCCAGCCATGGAACACAACAAACCGACTGAGGCCAGAGCCAGAGGCAGGAACATCAATGCCGATTGCGTTCCCAGCGGATCAAGCACATCGGCGGACATGGTTGAAGCCATGGCAATAGTGGCAATAATGGCGCCGCAGTAAGACTCGAAAATATCAGAGCCCATGCCAGCTACATCACCTACATTATCACCTACATTATCGGCAATCACGCCGGGGTTGCGCGGATCATCTTCAGGGATACCTGCCTCAATCTTGCCGACCAGATCAGCGCCGATATCAGCGCTCTTGGTGAAAATTCCGCCGCCGACACGGGAAAACAACGCCACACATGAAGCGCCCATGCCGAAACCATGAATGGCATGTGCGGTTTCCGGATCACCACCGAAAAAGAGATACAATGTACCCAATCCCAACAGTCCCAGTGAAGCCACAGTCAAGCCCATAATCGAACCGCCAAAGAAGGCCACCGATAAAGCGGCGGCAGCACCTTCCTCATGTGCCGCCGTTGTCGTCCTCACATTGGCGCGGGTGGCGGCGAACATGCCGAAATAACCGGCCATTGCCGAGCAGGAAGCGCCAAGCAAAAAGGCCAGCACGGTGCTAAAACCAAGACTTACAGCCAGCAGAACTGCCACAATGACAACGAATATGGCCAGAATCGTATATTCACGCTTGAGGAAGACCATCGCCCCCTGATGAATGGCATCACCAATTTCGAGCACCTTTCCCGAGCCCGCCGGGTGCTTAAGCACCATTTTATACAATTGAAAAGCCGAGACCAAACCGGCCAGACCCAATACTACTGGAATTAATCCTTGCATTATTTTCCCCTCTCCAAAAAGTTTAAACCAGCCAAAAAAAACGGCTGATTTCACAATCGCCTTTATGCAGTTTCAATGCCCTTTCGTCAAGCTTTCTCCTCAAAACGGACAATAGATTCTGAAATTTCTTTTCTGGCATCAGCTGCATTACCCCAGCCGGATACTTTCACCCATTTATTGGGTTCCAGATCCTTGTAATGCTCAAAAAAGTGGCGAATCTGATCTGTCAGGAAACGGGGTAAATCTTCCGAACCCTGCACATGATCATAAATTGGATTCAATTTCGACACCGGCACCGCCAGCACTTTTGCATCCATACCCGCTTCATCTTCCATCAGCAGTACGCCCACCGGCCGACATGGAACCACACATCCGGACATCAATGAAAAAGCCGAAACAACCAGCACATCCACCGGATCGCCATCATCAGACAGCGTATTGGGTACAAAGCCATAATTGCATGGATAGTACATAGCCGTATGCATGAAACGGTCAACAAAAATCGCCCCGGATTCTTTATCCAACTCATATTTGATCGGATCGGCATGCTGTGGCACTTCAATCACTACATTAATTTCTTCAGGTGGATTCTTACCGACCGGTATTTTACTAATATCCATATTTGACTCCAGATTAAGCTGTTTTTCATCCCGCTGCAAAGCTCGCGAAGCACGCAAAGATAATATCTGACTGTTTGAAGATTAATGGCAGATGGCTGAATGGTATAGAATCAGAAGCTGAAACCAAACAGGAAAAGAGCGGACTCACGTAAAGGTACAAAAAACGCAGAGACAGACTTTATTTAACCGGATTTTCTTTGTACTCTTTGCACCTTTGCGTTCCATATTTTCTCAATTTCCAACCCTTAATTTTCCGGATGCAATAGTATTCATGCATAATGCGGGTTAAGCTTTCGGGGTGATTATTATTTCAATTTGTGAACAAATGCTCTACCAGCGTAGGAAAAGCGGCGTCTGGCACAGCTATCCTGTTTCCACTGCCGCCAAAGGCTACGGAAATATGAAGGAAAGCTTCCAAACTCCAATCGGCAAACATCGCATTGCTGAAAAAGTTGGAACAGGCCTGTCGGTGCTGACTGCATTTCGCGGACGTCAACCATTCTGTCTGTACAATGCTGAAACCGACAATCCGAATCGCGACTGGATTTTAAGCCGTATCCTATGGCTTGAGGGCATGCAAACCGGCATCAACAAACGTGGTAAAGTTGATACAAAATCACGCTATATTTATATCCATGGCACCCATGAGGAGGATAAAATCGGCCTACCTGTCTCACATGGCTGCATCCGCATGTACAATCAGGATATATTAGAACTTTTTGAGCATACCTATAAGGGAGAGATCGTACAAATCAGGAAAGAAGCAGCTCACGCAAGGGCGCAAAGATAACGTTTTTGTATTTCACTCAATTCACCCTTTTTGCCTTTGCGTGCCAACACTATTATTTAACCTGGAAACCCTAGTTGGGAGTACATATAGAGTATTAGATATGGATTTGAAGGGCATAACGGAAAAAAATTCCGTCACCTTGTTGGTGACAAGTATTTTTCCATTTAGCAAAGCAAATCAAGAGCTTGCGCTATGTGGGTGCTGCCAACTGAAGTTTCTAAGGTTTAAGCAAGGCCTCAATTTGCTGGCCAAATTTCGATAGATTTATGGGCTTCTGCAGATAGGCGTTAAAACCACAGTCAAGCAGGCGTTCCTCCTCTCCTTTCATAGCTGATGCGGTCAGCACAGCCACCGGAATATCACGCGTCAGATCATTTTTGCGAAGCGCCAGCATCGCATCCAGACCGCTCATTCCCGGCATACGCAAATCCATCAGTATTAAATCCGGCATCAACTTCCCGGCCTTCTCTATGCCCTCCTGACCGGAACAGGCTGTTGTAACATCAAAACCTTCAAGCTCGAGTACATCATGGGCCAGTTCAACATTCAGTTCATTATCATCCACAATCAAAATAAGTGTCATGATTAAATGTTTCCAAATACGCCCTGGTCGCCACCGGCTTCCATTGCTGTAGTGATACGCTCAGACAACACCTGTAATAAACCACTGGTATCATCTGCATCCTGGCAATAATGAGCCGCAGCAAAAGATACTGTCAACTTACCAATCTTATCATCAGGCAAATAATGCCGTTGGCGCTTGAAGCGAATTCGCATTTTCTCTGCCACCCGTGTAGCACCTACAGGCGCAATACCAGGTAGAAACAGTACAAACTGAGCCTCCATTTTTCGGGCGCAGACATCACCGCGTCGCGTTACTTCCTTAACGGTTCCCAGCATCGTTTTTAATGCCGCATTCCCCCAGCGTTTACCATAGTTACCGATATATTCATCATAATGATCCACCTGCCAGCAAATCAGTGAAAATTTTGTTGCAAACCTTTTGGCATTGGATATTTCCTGATCCATACGGTGCTGAATATACCGTAAATTATAGCAATGCAGTGTTATATCCATAAGAAGCGCTTTGGCAGGATAGAGCAATTCAAGTTTATGCAACTGGCGCAACAGTTCAGGACGCCCGGTTGATCCCTTAATGAGAACACGCTCGGCCTCTCGCCCAAAATGAAGTGCCTCCTCCCGGCTTAGATCTTTGGCCGTATAAATCACCACCGGAATATCTGATGCAACCGGATGCCCGTTAAGTTGTTTGAGCACATCAAAGCCAGTTACATTTGGCATCATCACATCCAGAATAATCATATCCGGTTCCCGTTCAATAGCCATGCGAATGCCTTCTTCGCCTCCACTGGCCAACAGTACCCTGTATCCTTCAGCAACCAGAATTTCAGTGAGTAATTGACGTACGCTTTGTTCATCATCTATCACCAGAATAGTCGGAGTATTAGGATGAGCTGGAATATATCGATTATGCCGGGCAATTAGATCCAGCAGTTCCTCCTGTTTCATTCCTTTTTCAACCATCCCTACAGGGGCCATAGAAAATTCAAAATTATTTTCATCGCCTCCAACCAGAATAACAGGAACATTCTGTGTTCCCCTATTTGATTTCAATCTCTGCAGATGAGAGTGTAATAACTCATCTTCAACATTACTACCCAGTACTATTAGAAATGGACAGAACTGCTCGACTCCCCTGACAACCTGACTGATGTCAGAACGGGCAGTTTCATAGCCTTGTTGTTGCATCAGGGATTCAACTGCCTCGGCGCGCCTTGTATTCGCATCTACAACAAGAATCCGTGGCCTTGGCCCTGTAGCAGGCACCACCTCTGAGACTTCCCTTTTACCCAAGCTTACTTCTAGCTGTTGTTCCTCATCTTTAATAACGACAGAATCAACTGACTCTGGCTTAGCCGATAGTTCCAGAGTAAAACAGCTGCCAGTTCCTAAACTGCTTTGTACCCGAATTTCACCACCAAGCAGGTTGATCTGCTTGCGAGTCAGGGCCAGTCCAAGTCCCGTGCCGCCAAATGTTCTGTCCAGGCCTCCCCTGGCCTGAACAAAGGGTTCAAATATTTTTTCCTGGTCTTGTTCGCTAATTCCGCATCCAGTGTCTTTGACATCAATCATAACGCAATACTCATCCGGCTTTTTCCGAGTGACAGTTAGATGAATGCAAATCTCGCCCTGTTCAGGCGTAAATTTAATCGCATTCCCCACAACATTGACCAGCATCTGATGTAATTTGCCCGCATCAAGCAGCAGGCCTTCATCCGGGCCTTTTTTCTCGAAGCTGAGTTCTATCTGTTTTTCCCTGATTAGTGGATCGAGCTCATGCAGTACATCTTGAATAATCCGCGATGGCACGGTTGCAGTTTCATCAATAACCATCATGCCCGCCTCAATTCTACTGATATCAAGCAAATCATTGATAATGGTCAACAACCTGTTACCACTAACATTAACATGATTCACGTAACGGCGTTGCTTATCGGACAGAGTGCCCATACGCGGATTATTAAGTAGATCGGAAAAGCCTATTATGGCATTCAGTGGCGTACGTAGTTCGTGGCTGGTATTAGCCAGAAACTGACTTTTGGCAGAATTGGCCCTGCTCAGTTCATCATTCATCAGTTCCAGTTCAATTTCACGGCTGCACAGGTTCTGGTTGGTTTTTTCCAGGTCAAGGGTGCGTTCAGTCACGCGTGCTTCAAGCATGCTGTTCGCAGCTCTCAGATTTCTGATGTTTTTCGTGTTGCTGATTGCGGTGGCGCAGGCCGTGGCCAGCATGCCAACCATGCTTTCATCCTCCTTGGTGAAAGGCTGCCCGTCATCCTTATCGGCAAGAAAGATAGCTCCAAACATCTCTTCGCCGAACAGGATGGGAACACCGAGAAAACTTTTCATGGATGGGTGGGGGGGTGGAAAACCGGAAGCCTTTGGATGCCCATCGATATTTTCAATGTTTACAATTTTATGTTCTTCCCATAACAACCCAAGCAGCCCATCGTACTGAGGCGGATGGTCTCCAAGCGCAGACTCCTCTTCAGGTGTCAGACCGAACGAAATCTGGTGCATTTCCCCATTCATCTCATATGCGATTTTAGCATAACATGCGCCGGTAAGATGTTTGACTGCTTGCCCAACATGTTCGAGCATTGTTTTCTTGATTGGCTTGCTGCCAAGCTCAATAACCACTTGGGTCACCCTTTTCTGCTGTTGACGTTGTTCGCGCTCCGTCAAAATCGATGCTTCAATGCTGGCAGCCATGTGATTAACCATATTAGCCAGTTTACCCAGTTCATCTCCTGTTTTCACAACAACACGGTGATTATAATTTCCACTATCAAGAGCACTAGCCATTTTCGTCAGTTGGAGCACTGGAGCAACAATATGGCGCCTTGCCGCCCAAACCCCAAGGATTAAAAGAAACAGGGTGAAAGAAGCATTGCCAGCGAGTATATTTCTCATTTCCAGATGTCGTTTGGTTGTATGCCCCTCAAAGGCTTCAGTCACTGAGTTTGCTGCTTTGGTTAGTATCGATGCTTCTGCATCCACTTTTGCATAAGCCATTCGTGAACGTGAATCGGTTACTGGCAAATTGCTGATCAGTATCATTTCCTGCTTTAATGGCTCCCATATCTGGCGAAGCTTCGCCAAGGCTGGTGATATTTCAGTTGGTGCCATCGGCAGATCTACATTCAAATCATCCAGATGACCCCCATATTGCAATGTATCCAGAGCTGTGGAGAACCTGACGATCAGGGCTTTCAGCGGCTTGCGATCTTCCTCCTGGCCGATATGGACCATTTGCGCATAGTTATTTAACTGCTCGGATAACATGCGCTGGCGACCCGCAACATTCATATAGGACACATTGGCCTCTTCCTGATCCATGAAACTGTAAAACATCCACAGTATGGTGATTGCTGCCAGTATGGGGAGTAGTAGAATCAGACTGTATTTGCCGGTGATATTGAGTTTCATTTAGCGCTCTAGTCCTCTTTAACCAAAAATAGATTAAATGTTTCCTCCAGCGTTGATACCTGGACGGGTTTGAATAAAGTCGGGACATTCAGATTACCTAAGTTAGTCGGAAATGCACCACTGATCAGCACACTCTTTTCAGCAGCTCAGGTTTGTTCCGGCCTATCCAGCTCAAGACATCCAACCCTTTACCAGCGCCCAAATAAAAATCACAACCAACTGCATCCACATGTTGTTCACTCAGAATCTTGATGGCCTGTTCCACGTTGTCAGCCAGCAACACTGTATGATGCGGACCAAAAACCGCCTCATACAGTTCCAGCAGTGCAAGGTCGTCATCAACCATAAGAATGGTTCCGGTCATAATCTAAATACCTAAATCAGCCGATTCAAGATATCCATCATCAACCGGATGAAAAAATCGCTCAACCGTGTCGACCAAAACGTCAAGCTTTAGAGGCTTGGCTAAAATAGCATCCGGCCCAGCCTCCTTCAGTTTTTTCATAACCAGAAAACGGTCTGTTGCCGCCGTAATGGCGAGAATTTTCATTCCCCCCAGATTTTCACCCTGAAGTTTGAGACGATGAATTACCTCCAGACCATTGATCTCAGGCATCATAATATCAAGGATCAAAACATGCGGACGAAAAATGCCTACCTGCATCAGGCCTGAACATCCATCATAAGCTGACACAGTTTCATGATGAAATAGACTCAAATCCAGAGCCCCGACAATCAATTCATGCACCGCAGGATCGTCGTCAACAATCAGAAAGCGCTTTTGTTCCCGTGTTGAAGTTTGATCCATCATGGAATCCGGCAAAGGAATGGAAAACCGGTCTGCAAATTCAAGAAAGGCATCCTGAGGAATCCGCCAGTGTCCTCCCGGCGTCTGAATAGCCTGTAAAGAGCCGTTCTGAATCCAGTTTTTGATTGTATTGACTCCGACACCACACATTTTTGCAGCTTTGCCTGTCGTAAAAAATATCATAAACCCCTCCCACTATTCTAGGAATGGTGAAAACCATGCCATAATACTGATATTAATCAAATTATTTTTACATTTTTGATATTTTTGCTCTTTTAGATATATTGTTGTCGGGGGAGAAAAAATGCCGAGTAAAGGCACTACTTACATCTGTCAATACGCCATTACATTAACAACACGATGAAAATCCCCGCTTCACTGTATATAATCAAGTCTGATGGCTTGGTTGGCAAACGTATTTATGAAAGCACGCCCGAAGATGTCACCAAAAAATTGCGCCAATGGCTATCCCGGGTTGCTTAAGAATCTGTCGTTGGTTCAGGCGAACCTGTAATCATAGCAATGTCATTCTGATCAAATATACCTTTATCTATTTTCAGATAAGCCACAGCATCCTCAAACACTACTTTTGCTTCGTGGACACCGTTAATTTCAAGCAACTTTTCACTCATCTGGCTGGCAGCATGTGCATCTTTCAACTCAATATGTACATGTGCCATGAATGAAGAAAGATAAGCTGGAGCCTCCATACTTATTGCAATGACAAACCAGAGGCCTGCCGCTGCTGCACAGGCATAAAATACATCCGAAATACCAAAAGAGCTGTAGAGTAAGCCTCCTCCAGTACCACCAACAAATATACCGAAAAACTGTGATGTGGAATAAACGCCCATGGCCGTTCCCTTGCTGTCAGCCGGAGCCATGCGTGAAACCAGTGATGGCAAACTGGCCTCCAGCACATTGAAAGCAAGAAAAAATAACAACATGCCCAGACTCACTGCAAACCATGACTGATGAACTGTACCCAACAGAATTTCTGAAAACATCATCAGTGCAATACTAGCTACAAACACCTGTTTTAATTTACGTTTTTTCTCAGCCATGATGATCAGCGGAAGCATGCCCAGGACGGATAATATTAAAACAGGCAGATAAAACCAGGCGTGCTCGGAACTCGACAGATTCAGGTTGTCCCGTAACACAAATGGGAGCACTGTAAACATCGCCATCATCACAGCATGCTGAATCAAAATACCCAGATCCAGGCGTATGAGCTGCGTATTAGAAAGAATTAACTTAAGCTTGTCGGGAACAGTTTCAACATCGCGATGAAACCGGGTATTTTGTGGATCAGGCACCAGCCGATAAAGAATTACTATACCTGCAAGGGCCATCCCGGCAGTTAACCAGAAAATACCATTAACGCCCACCGCTGTATTCAGGAAAGGCCCCAGAATGAGGGCTAGTGTAAATGACATGCCGATGGATCCACCCATTATGGCCATAGCCCTGGTTCGTTTTTCTTCACGCGTCAAATCAGCCAGTAGCGCCATCATGGCCGCTGCAATAGCACCGGAACCCTGAATAGCACGGCCAACAATTACGCCCCATATTGAATCAGACATGGCAGCAACCACACTGCCCACAGCAAACAGTACCAGTCCCACCGCAATAACAGGCTTGCGACCAAAGCGATCAGACAGCATGCCGAACGGAATCTGCAACAGCGCCATGGTCAAGCCGTAAATGCCGAGAGTAATCCCGATCAGCGCCGGTGTTACGCCCTCAAGCCCTTCAGCATAGAGTGAAAATACAGGCAGGATCATGAACAGACCCAGCATGCGCAAACCATAGATACTGGCTAGTGAATAAACGCTCCGGCGTTCAAATGAATTCATGGAAGCAACCTTGAGACTAAGAACGGACGGCGGATGAACGCGAATGAACATGAATATGGAAACGATGAATAACAGGGGCGTATCTCATTATAATTTCCAGCGAATGCCAGAAAATCAGACAGTTCTTTTCTTATATTAACGTTCATTCGCCTCCACAAGGAGAATCGAGCATGCAGGAGAGAAAGTGCCTTGGGGCATTCGTGGTTCAAACTGACATTTGAAACACTCATGATGATCGAAGCATGCGCAGTGTAAGAAGCGTTGCGGCAAACAGCAGCATTGCACCGCCCTGATGGGCTACGCCTAGCGGCACAGGCACCACCATCAGCAACGTGGTTACACCAAGCAGGAACTGCATACAAGCCAGAAACAAAAGCAAATCCATGGCGAAACGCGCCCGTCCAACGAGTTCAAATCTGCGGGCATAAAGCCAGATACCAATCACAAGCAGAAGCGTACATTCTGCCAGCAGGCGGTGATCGAACTGAACGGCCGCAATATTATCAAAAAAGTTGCGGAAAAACGGCTCCAGCATGGCATAACCTTCCGGTACAAAATGCCCGTCCATCAATGGAAACGTATTATAGGCGAAACCGGCCTTCAGGCCTGCCACAAAACCACCTGCCGCAATGGTGACTGTAATCAGTACAGCCAGCCCTGCTACAAGCCTGCGCAAGGGGGTGACATCGTAAAGCGAAGCCTCATTGCGCGGATACAACAAACCTGTCGCCACCCAAAACATATAGGCAAAAATGGCGAATGCTGCCATCAAATGCGCAGTCAACCGGTACTGGCTAACATGCGGGCCATCAAAGCCACTGCTGACCATATACCAGCCCATAACGCCCTGCATACCGCCCAATACAAACATAAAAGCCAGTTGCGGACGCAACGGTTTGCTGATCTTTCCCGCCAGCAAAAAATATAAAAAAGGCAGCAGGAAAAACATGCCGATCAAACGCCCCCAGACCCGATGTACATATTCCAGCAAAAAGATGTCCTTATAACCTTCAAGATTCATATCCGGATTAAGTTCAGAAAATTCCGGAATTTTCTTGTAGTGGGCAAATGAATCCAGCCAGGCCGCCTCATTCAGCGGTGGAATCCAGCCCATCAAGGGATCCCAGGTCATCATCGACAGGCCCGAATGGGTCAGACGTGTTGCGCCGCCAATCACCAGCATAATAAAAATAGTGACGCAGACGAAAATCAGCCAGTAAGCAATCTGTCTGTCATAGTGATTTTGCTGGTTATCAATCATTATTTATTAGCCTCACAGCTTATTTTATTACGCCCTTTTATCATCACGGGTAGCACAACCACGGCGAACAGAATACCACTAAGCACGGCAATGACACCGCCTAGCCCAACAAGATCCTGCGGTGAAATAAAAGTCTGCACACCAATATCCTGAGTGGTACCGACCACCTTACGTTTCATACCATGGCCTCCACCCCAGGCCAGACCGATTATGTGCATGGTCTGACCAAAGGCAAATGTATACACTTGAATCTTTGCCCATTTCAGATTGGGCGTAGCAAAACCAAAAGCTGGCAACCAGTAATAGGTCATGGCCATAAAAGCCATGGTTACTGCCACAATCGAACCATGATAATGTGCAGTAATCAATGTGCTGCTTTCACCAATAAACCACCCCAGCACGCCGCCAAGGCCGAACATCAGGATAGAAAAAACGAGTGCTGCATAAAGATGATGAAGTTTTGTATTGCTTTCCATTTTCACGAACAGGCTACGGACAATAATCAACCCTATCAGCATTGGTGTAATGCCATTACCATCACGCATAAACCAGACAAACCAGCGCATAAATTCAATCTCGCCAATTTCATAGACCAGAAACGGCCACGGTGCCAGCAACAATGGAATCGCACCAATTGCAAAACTGATCTTGATCAGCCATACGTTGCCAGGCAGCTTGACCGAACAGGCTTGAGCCAGCCATAACCAACAAATACTCATCAATGCCGAATGGGTAAACTGTAATACATGCCCACCAGCCCAAAACAGGACTTCATAATAACTTCTGCCACTGCCTGCGGGAATTTCAATATATGTCCAGAACAAAGCCAGTATGGCAATCAGTGTTGCAAGTGCACTGGTTACAGCGCCAAAACGAAGTGCTCCTTCACCATCTGACAAACATATTTTCCGGTATGAGAGTGTCGACAGACTACGTAAAACCAGTGAGAAAATACCCGCGCCAAACAGAAGCAAACCCTTAATAAACAGAGCATTCTCAAGCATGGGAATATAATTGTTGGTCAATGGATTGGCTGCATCTGTTAACGGCGCAACACCAATGAGAATACCGCCTCCAACCACCAGCGCCAAAGACAACCAACCCCAGACAATTACTTTATTTGTTGAGTTTAAACTCCAGAAAACTCCGCCAATTGCCAGCAACCACCACAGCACTGTGAAATCCACATGCAGCACCAACGCAGTATAGAAAAAGTCCTTCCACGGCATTTCGTAAGTCGTGCGTGCCAACGCCAGCAACAACGGATAAACGCCTGATGCCAATAAAAACCCGACAGCCACGTAAAGCCAGCCGGCAGCCAGGCGATGCCGGGCTTCATCAGCGATAGGCAGAATATATTTTGTTGTCATGAATGCATCCTTGATAGAAATTTTGATCCTGCAAATAAGTCAGGTTAAAGCCGTAAATTCTTCATTCGCGCCGAAGTTTAACACTGCCTCATTTGTGTTGCAGCAGATTTATCCTTTCTATGAGCCACTTGCAAAACAAGTGGTTTGGACATATAGCACACACTGTCAAATCACCTGGATTTGAGTATGGTTCGGGCAAATCAATGCGTTCAATAACAATCAGGCGTACATCTATAAGCTACTGTTAGCGGGATATTATTTATTATGCATATCACTCAAAAAATTCTTATTGCTGGATTGTTAGCTTTGACAGTCTATACATTCTGGCCACGTGATAACAATCAGGTCCCTGCCATCGAACAATGGCATCTGGCTATCGGTGAGAGTGGCTCCACTGAGTTTATGGGACTGATTATTGGAGAGACATCACTTGCCAAAGCTCAATTGCTTTTTGATGATTCAGGCGAAGTTGCTGTTTTTCTTGCAAAAAAAAATCAGTTGAAAAAAGTACCTCAACTGGAAGTGTTTTTTGATGAACTTCCCGATGGTGGACGCATGATCCTTAACCTGGAAGCCGAAGAACTGCTAAGGAAAATTGTAAAAGCTAATCACCGGCCTAATGTGTTACCCAATGGCACAATCAAACTGGCAGTGCCGCCTGAATATGTGAAAGATGTGCGGCGTTTGAAGATTACTTCAGTCACTTTCCTGCCACCAGTACGCATTGATCTAAAGAGCCTTGAAATGGTTTATGGGCCACCTGAATCAAGCATTGCAACAATCGATGGTAATTTACATCTGCTTTATCCTGCTCTGGGCCTTGATCTTATTCGTGGTGAGGATGGTATAGATATCCTGCAACTAACGCCTGTAAGTCACTTCTCTGAGCTTGTGGCTCCACTGCAAAAAGAACGCCTTCAAAATGAGATCAACACATTGCCATGACAGCAATGCTTTTGGCTAGTTTCATGATCGGATTTCTCGGCAGCATGCATTGTATCGGCATGTGCGGGGGACTGGTTACAACACTGGGTATGGCTCGCCCGACGGTATGGTGGACAGGACTTTCTGCTTATCAGGCAGGCAGGGTTTCCACCTATGTATTGTTGGGACTGTTAACTGGGCTGGCTGGCACTGTTCTGACCAAAACGGCATGGATTGACTCGGCTCAGAATATACTGGCTGTTTTAGCAGGTGTGATGATGGTGACGTTTGGCATACATCTGGCGGGCTGGATGACAGACCCCTTTCAGAGATTGCTGACGCGCTTTTCGGCGCTATCAGGCCTGTCCGGATGGATTCAGAGTGCGGCAACAAGCAGGCAGCCTGTAAGCTGGTATATGGTTGGTTTTCTCAATGGTCTTCTTCCCTGCGGTCTGGTGTATGCAGCACTGGCTATGGCTCTGGCTTCCGGCGAGGCACCTCAGGCCGGTTTAATCATGCTGACATTTGGCCTGGGCACTGTGCCAGCCATGATGTTTGTGCCTGTATTGATGCGCAAACTCACACCTCAAATGCGCGGCCATATTCTCAAGCTTGCAGGGCTTATACTTATATTGCTGGGTTTACTGACTATATTCCGTGGAGCGGACTGGATGCATGCCGGTTATCATGGAGAAATGAATCATGAGCAAATGAATCATGAATAACGCGGGCTGGATATGTGGGTAATATTTCTTGAAACCGGTCTGCTGCTACTTATTCTTGGTTGGGTTGCATGGGCGATATGGGGACCTACGCCCAAAGCACTGCTTAAGCCTCCTGAGCAAAAAGATGATCAGGATCCAGATCGTAAATCCTGACTCTACTCAGCTGTTTTTGGCATACTAAAGTTCAATCTGTCTTTGCCATCCGGGTCAATAATTGCTGTCAGAGAAACCTTCGGATACCAGTAGCGTAAAATCCCTTTATCTTGCTTTGTTATTTCTTGCGCTTTTCCGAATCGGGCTGCAAGCATTTTTGCATCAATATCCAGGCTGGGAATCAGAGTAAGGCTGGTAATAGGTAAATTTAATACTGCCAGCACATCTTCCGTACCCAGATTCATACGGGCGACACCATCGGGATACAGGCGTGGCGGCATGGCTCGCTTCTGCATGTCATCCAGCAATTTCTGATCGGCTTTCAAGCCAAGAATAACTTTACTGTGATCTGCAATCGAGGGAAAAAAAGCTTCCAGCGTGACTGTGCCACCACCACCCTGTTTTCCGGGGTAAAGATACAGCGCCGTATCAGCACGGCTCTTTAGCTTGACTTCAGCTTCTCGTAGCGTATTTCCAGGCAGGATAAGACCAAGCACATGCAGGCGATTGTGCTCATCAATAAAGGTCGTGCTTTTTGCAGTATGCTGCTCAATATCCATTTTTGTGGAATAGAAAGTGTAAAACGTGACCAGCAGTACAAATACCAGTGCGATTTTGCCAATATGATTGATCATCACTTCTCCTGATCGCTGGAGGCTTCAGAGTCGCATGTTCTTTTTTTTCTGGCATTGCCGGGAATCAATTCATCATCGTCATCCATCAAAATACGGTGGGCCTCACCATCCATATCTTCATACTGATCCGACTTTACTGACCAGTGGAAAACAACAATAGTGACGGCGCTTATCAGCAATACCGCCGGGATAAGCATCAGAATAATATCCATTTATATCTCCTGCTGAAGGCTTGTTTCAAAGCGTTTCATTTTTGTGCGTATCCGCAAAGCATTGACAATCACCAGTAATGATGAGGCAGGCATGGCAATGGCTGCGAGCAGAGGATGAACCAGACCGCTAACAGCCAGAGGAATCACCAGTATATTATAACCAAGTGACAGTGCCAGATTCTGCTTGATGGTGCGCATGGTCTGCGTAGACAATTCAATAGCCATGCGTACTTTTTCCAATCCACCCAGTAGAACAACATCGGCAGCATGAGCTGAAATGTCGGTTGCATGGGCGACAGCCATGCCGACATCGGCCTGAGTAAGGGCGGGGGCGTCATTTACACCATCACCAATCATGCAGACTTTTACACCTTGCTGTTGCAATGACTGGATGCGCTGAGTTTTATCACCGGGCAAGACTTCCGCCATCAGTTGTATCGGTGGCTGCCCGGCCGACCCGAGTTGAATCGCAATAGCTTCAACAACTGCTTTTCTGTCACCAGACAAAATACTGACTTCAATGCCC
This sequence comes from Zetaproteobacteria bacterium, assembly GCA_021545665.1. Next base: position 14,690 of record JAJRTX010000157.1, on the reverse strand, counting down.
TGCTGTTGCAGATCTCTCACAACAGATCTGGCTTCCGGACGCAGTTCATCACCAAGGGCAAACCAGCCCAACAGTTCTTCACTGGAAAATATTGCCGCGATAGTTAGTCCCTGTACTTCACATTCGTCCATTTGTTGCTGAATAGCGGATGGAATATGAACATCACATTGTTCCACCCAACCTAAAGAGCCAATGTGCAAGGTGATTTCCCGGGCCCTCTTAACAAGAACACCTTCAATACCGCGACCCGGTATATTCTTGAAAGATGCCAGCGTAAAATCTGAAAACTGGCAATCTTTTTCAGCCAGATAAGTCACCAAAGCCTGAGCCAACGGATGTTCGGAGTGACTCTCCAGCAGAAGAGCCTGGGCAAAAAGCTCGCTTTGCGAGCCTTGCAGGCATACAACATGATGAACCCGGATATGGCCGGATGTCAGGGTGCCGGTTTTATCAAACAGGATATGATCAACCGATGTCAGCTGTTCAAGTGCGGAGCCCTTTTTGATCAGCGTTCCAAGCTTTCCACCCAACCCTGCTCCCACTGCAACGGACATCGGCGTTGCCAAACCCAGAGCGCATGGACAAGTGATAATCAATACTGAAACTGCAGCCATCACAGCCATGGAACTATCGGATTGCCATAGCCAGTAAGCAAATGTGAGCGCCGCCAGAGACAGGATAATCGCTACAAACCAGGGTACAATCCGATCTGCGATACTTTGCACCCTGACACGGGTATTTTGAGCAGTCTCAACCATATCAACAATTTGCGACAACACTGAACGGTGACCGACATCAGTCGCTTCAATGGTAAGTACGCCATTCATATTCATGGTGCCTCCCACCACTTTGCTGTTAATACCTTTATGCACAGGAAGGGACTCGCCTGAAAGCATGGATTCATCAATGCGTGATTCACCCGCAATGACAATACCATCCACCGGAACTTTATCACCGGGCTTGATGCGCAGTATATCGCCATTTTTGATCATACGCAGCGGAACCAGCTTTTCTTCCTGCCTGTCTTCTGCCAGCAATCGCGCCGAACGAGGCAACAACGCCAATAGATGCCGGGTGGATGAACCAGAAGATTCACGTGCGGCAAACTCCAGATACCGACCAATCAGGATGAGGAAGATAAACATGGAAATGGAGTCATAATAGACATGGCCATTGCCATTCAGAGTAGCCCATATAGATGCTGTAAAGCTGACCGTAATACCAATACTGATGGGAACGTCCATATTCAGATGACGTACTTTTAAAGCACGCAGGGCTGAGGTGAAAAAGACACGGGCAGAATAAATAATGGATGTCGTGGTAAAGGCCAGAGAATACCATTTAAAGAAGGAACGCCATTTATCAGTGATGCCAAAAAAATCACCGGCATACAAGCATACCGCCGCTGTCATCACATTGGCAACAACAAAACCGGCAAAAACCATGCGAAACATCAGGTCCTGACGCTGTACTTTGGCACGTTTCAACTCTTCATCTTCTTCAAAAGGCAGAGCCCGGTAACCAATATGACCCATCCGGCGAATAATATCCGACAGCTTGAGAACATCAGGATTCCAGTTCAGTTTGAGTCGATGTTTGGTGTAGTTCACTTCCGCAGCGATCACGCCATTCATTTTTTTCAGCGTATGTTCAATCAACCAGATGCAGGCGGGACAGTGAATACCTTCAATCAAAAGCTGTGCTTGTAGAGAATTATCAGGTAACTGGAGGACAAAATCACGCTGCACTTCAAAGTGATCGAAAATCTCAACATCTTCCGGCGCACTTGAGGGTGTGTCCCACTGCCGTTCTTCCGGCGCATATTCATAAAAACGTTCAAGCCCGGCATCATTGATAATCTGACAGACCTGTGCACAGGCCTGACAGCAGAAGCTTTCTGTTTTATCATGAATCGGAAAATCAATACGGTTGCCATCGGTAACGGGCAGGCCGCAATGAAAGCATCCTGCTACATTTTCAGCACCTGAGTTATTCATCAGATATTACTGTTGGCTTAATTACTCAACCATCTGACAATTTTATCCATTGTCGTGTGCTTGCTTATACTACCACTGCTTTCCTTACCAACATGAATCCTGCGGCTCACAGAGTGTTTCTCACCCCCGGATTCAAACAATAGATTAATATCCCAAATGCCAATCTTTGGCAAGGTGACAGTAGTGCCATAATTTCCATTCGAAGTTTCTTCCATGGTGATTGAAATATCCTGACTGGCATCGCTGGGTCGATAAAAACCCAGCTCCATATGTCCGCCCGAAATAGGCACCCCCTGTTTATCAAGAGCGCCAACATTTATCTCAAAAGTTTTTCCCGGCTCAATGTCGACAGGTATGGACAGATCAACCTGCCAGCCACGTTCGAGCTGTTTACGAAACATTTTATCCTGTTTATTCTGCTGCATACCATATTTATAATACTCCTCAGTCACCAGACCGGGATCAGTCATTGAGCTCACCATGATAAAGCCAATATTGACCAACATAACCGTCAGGAGCAGACCGATACAAGCGCGAACCCAGGGGCTTTTCCACCCTGACGCATCTTTTTCTTTCATAGAGGCAGCATTACCCGTCATCGTTTTGGCCCAATAAACATGGATTGGTATATATCTTTAACTTCAGGATTGTCTTTTAATTGCATGGTAACAGTAATAGGTTGGCTTTCCTGTGTAATGTGCTTGCGAGGAATACGGACGCGCATAATGAATCTCTTCACCTCGGCAGTTTTTAAATGGAATATTTTATTATCTGCATTGCTCTTCAGTCCATCAATGCCTGTCACCGTCAGAATCAGATCGGCTGTATGTTCAGTTTTATTGAGCATCTCCAAATGATAGACATTTTGAATGCTGCCATCCGACATCATGGTAAACTGAGGCGCACGTTCATGGCGTACATTCAAATCCAGTACCGTCTTGGAAGCCAAACCAAAAGCTATACCGACAAAGGCAAACAATGAAAGTGCTGCATAGGCCAGGGGACGCGGACGAAGGTAAGGATTCTTAACTATAATATTCTCTTCAATTTCATGGAAGGAACTGAAACGAATCAATCCTCTGGGACGAGAAATCTTATCCATAATAGTATCGCAAGCATCAGCGCAGATGCCGCAGTTAATGCAGCCAATCTGTTGCCCCTGGCGAATATCCACGGCAGTCGGACAGGTTGCAACACAAAAGTTGCAATCAATGCAATCGCCATGACCTTTGGCTACATACCCTTTTTTCATACGCCCCCGTGGTTCGCCGCGGTGGTGATCGTATGAAATCATGCGTGTATCTTTATCAGTGAACACACCCTGAATACGCGCATAAGGACATACCCACATGCAGAACTGCTCACGAATAAGTCCTGTATCAATATAACAGGTGATAGCAATCGTCGCCAGGGTAATCCATTCTACAGCTTGAAGGTCAAATGCTGCAATTCCCGCATAGACATCCCATATACCACTGAAATATGCCAGAACATGAATAGCCGTAAAAATACAAACGCTAATAAAGAGGAAATGTTTGATGCTGCGACGTGCTATTTTTTCTACTGTCCACGGACTTCTATCAAGTTTGGCGCGCTTGTTTGCTGGCCCCTCTACCTTTTCCTCTATCCAGGTCAAGATATCGACCCAGATGGTTTGTGGGCAAATAAAACCACAGAAGATACGCCCTGCAATAGCAGTCATGGCAAACAGCAACATGAAACAAAAAAGGAAAGCAAGAGCCAGTAAGAAAAAGTCTTGCGGCCATATGGTTATATCAAAAAAGTAAAATTTTCGGTTCGGAATATCCCATAAAATAGCTGCACGGTCACCCCATGAAATATATGGCAATACAAACAGAGGCAAATAAATAAATCCCATAATCCACCACTTTACATTGCGCCATTTACCCTTCACGCGGCGAGCATGAACAGTAGAACCACCTGTATTTATTTCATATTCGATGGAATCGCTAAAGGAGTCTTCAGGGGTGCTATCGTCTGACATGGGGCCTCTCTATAGGGGTAATTGCTTCCAAACGTGTATCTTAAAAGGTGCGAAATATAGGCATATTGTTTCTGTAATGAAACCTTTTTGCTAATCTGGAATTTAGCATGTACTTGCTCCAAGCGCTATAAACTGCCTCAGGGTCAACATTAAAACCCCCGAAAGTAATATTGGTTTATGGTTAATTTTACTTTATATTGCCTTGATAGAGACAGTCATCTGTCACCCATTTACAACATGAATATCGGGCTTTAATTATAGCTATTTTATAATGGACAAATATCCCTAACAGATTGTTATTGTGGCACAATTAATTATATTCATGCTGATAGTCAGAATGTAAAATTATTACTGATAAAGTGCCTGTAGAACCACTCCTGCTAACATTATCTTGATATTGATCAATTAATCTATTGATAACATATAAAATGCACGTTAAGATTCTGCGCCATAGAAAACAGGGAGGACTCAATGCCTTTTGTACTCGGAATTGTCTATTACTTTACCTTTGTTGCCATTGTATGTTTGATCAGTTTATTCATTTACTGAGTTCTTAATATTTTATCATTTATTAAAAGGACTGACTTAAACGTGACTGCTAAGCAAACCAGGTTGAATAAAATATTGAAAGGAGGGTATGTATGAAACAGACAAGTGCAGATCCTGGACAGATTGCCACACAGGCAATTAACTGGGATTTTAGTGACCCAGTGGTGTTCTGGGGTATATTTACTGTGGCTTTTGCCACCGGAATGATTATTTTTCTTTTCCGCTGGGTTCGGAAAAATATAGATGAAGATGCCAATAATAATGAAGAATAGCGGAAGTCATGCTTCCCTGTTCCAAAAATTTACTGTGCAGCGCGCCTTTCAACGTATGCTTCACAAAGACAAAGAGGGTATAAAACGTGTTAAATAAAAAAACTATAAATATAGAGGAGGGGTAATCGTGAGTGCAGTTTCACATCAAGAATACGATTATGACATTGTCAAAGCCTGCGTGGTGCTTGCTATTGTACTGGGCCTGGTTGGAACCTTTTTTGGGACGTTTATTGCGTCTCAGCTGGCATGGCCGGCATTAAATTTTGATAGCCCGTACTTAAGCTTTGGTCGTTTCCGGCCAATGCATACCAATACGGTAATTTTCGCATTTGGTGGTTTCATGCTTTATGCAACTGCTTTCTATATCGTACAGCGCACTTGCCATGTACGTATCTGGAGCAGTAAAATGGCATGGGCAGCCATCGTCCTCTGGTTGATTGGACTGGTTTGCGCCCTTCTTACCTACCCGCTAGGCATCACACAGGGCAAGGAATATCATGAAGCCGAATGGTGGATTGATATTATTCTGGCTCTTTCCTGGGTTCTTTATACCGTTGTCTTCGTGATGACAATCAAGAATCGTCGCACATCGCACATCTATGTTGCTTTATGGTTCTTCCTGGGCATGATGTTCATGGTCACTTATATCTTTGTATTCAACGGCCTGGCCCTGCCTGTTGATATAACTTTCTCATATTCAGTTTATGCAGGCGTCCATGATGCAATGGTGCAATGGTGGTGGGGGCATAACGCAGTAGGTTTCTTCCTGACTGCAGGCTTTATCGGCGTGATGTACTATTTCGTACCCAAGCATGTGGGCCGCCCGATCTACTCTTACCGTCTGTCGGTCATCCACTTCTGGTCTCTGATGTATCTGTATGTATGGCTTGGTGCACATCACCTGCAATATACAGCCATTCCGGACTGGACCCAGTCTCTGGGGGCAGGCATGTCACTGGCCCTGATTTTTCCATCATGGGGCGGCATGATCAACGGCATGATGACCATGTCGGGTTCATGGCATAAATTGCGTACTGACCCGATCATGCGTTTCATGATTGTGGCTCTGGCATTCTATGGCATGGCGACATTTGAAGGTCCGTTAATGGCGATCAAGAGTGTAAATGCGCTGTCCCATTATACTGACTGGACTGTGGGCCACGTTCACTCCGGCGCCTTGGGCTGGAACGCAATGATTGCAATTGCCGCCCTGTATCACATGATCATACATATGTGGCGTCCAATGTATTCTATGAAACTGGTGAATGTTCACTTCTGGATTCACACTGTCGGTGCTATTCTGTATATCACTGCCATGTGGGCATCAGGCGTACTTCAGGGTCTGATGTGGCGCGCCTTTGATGATTACGGAAACCTCGTTTACACCTTTGCCGACTCGGTTGCAGCCATGCATCCATTCTATGCAATGCGTGCAATGGGCGGTGGCCTGGTCACCATCGGATTCGGCATTATGCTCTATAATCTCGTGAAGACCATTCAAGCAGCGAAGGCCGAAGAAGGCCAGCAAACCGCTGCGGCTTCGGCGTAAGGGGGATATTATGTCTGATAAAGGATTCAAACTAAGTATTCCACACGACAGTGTTGAGCGTAATCTTGGTATTTTGACAATTTTCATTGCATTGCTGGTCGCTATTGGCGGCATTGTTGAAATTGTCCCCGCTTATTATCTGGATGATGCTGAACCTGCAGTTGAAGGTGTTCGCCCTTATACTCCTCTGGAACTTGAAGGCTATGCTATCTATCGCAAGGAAGGCTGCTATCTGTGCCATTCACAGATGATTCGGCCTTTCCGTGATGAGAAAGAGCGTTATGGTCACTTTTCACTTGCTGCCGAGTCTAAATTTGACCACAACTACGTTTGGGGCTCCAAACGTACCGGTCCTGATCTGGCTCGTCTGGGAACCAAATACTCTGACGCCTGGCATCAACAGCATATGCGTGCGCCACGCTCGGTGGTTCCTGAATCGGTGATGCCAAACTACCCTTGGCTGGAAAAGAATGTGCTTGATACGGGTATAACAAAGGGACGTATGGAAGCCCTGCGTACTTTAGGCACGCCTTATTCACAGGATGATATCGACAACTGGGAGGCTGACTTGAAAGCTCAGGCTGCTGTTGATGATGGTGCTGGTGAAGAAGCATTGCGCGCCCGTTATGAACGCAGGAAATGGGTAACCAAGAGTGGTGATGTAGAACAGTGGACAGACAGCTTTAAGCCAACGCCACTGAATGTGCGTGCATTTGATGCAGATCCATCCAATGTTACTGAACTGGATGCGCTTATTGCCTACCTTCAGTCACGCGGAACCATGGTTCACTTTGAAGAGGGCGTCGACTATTACCACGATAAATTTGGACAGCCTTACCGTAAGTAGATATTGCTGAACTCAAATGGATTTTAGTCTTTTAACACTTTTACTCGTTATCGGTACGGTAATCATGTACTTCTGGTTTTTCCGTACCGGTGACGACAACTTTGACGAACAACGCCAGCTTCCCTTTGATGAAGCTGATAAAAACAACCCGGAGGAGGAATAATCATGAGCGATCATCATGATCCCAATGACAACAGCACGGGCCACGAGTGGGATGGCATCCGTGAGCTGAAAAACCCTTGCCCTGCATGGTGGAACTGGGGCTTTTACAGTGGCCTGGTCTTCGTAGTGCTGTATTATATTATTTACCCGGCCACGCCACTCAATAACGCAGTTCAAGCTGCCGTGAATGGTATTACCGGTCAGCAGGTCTTAGTAAACGGCCACACAAAAGGTATCATGCACCTATTTTTTGAAAATGAATTTGAGGGTGTTAAATACTACGGTGGTGAACAATGGACACAGGCCGAGATTGATGCTCTGAAAGCCAGAGGTTATAACGAACTGACAATCAAGGCCGGTGACGAAAAATTCCAGAGTGGCTGGACCTATGTCAATGAAACACGGCAGGAAATTGCATAAATCGAATCACTTCGTCGGGATGATATGGCTAAACTGGCTTCGATGAGTGTTGCGGAAATTCTGGCTGATGATGACTTGAAACACTTTGCACTGGGCCGTGCGCGTGTGATCTTTGGTGACAACTGTGCAGCCTGTCATGGATCAGGCGGCCAGGGTAATCTTAATGCTGCTCATCCTGGACATTCATTCCCTAACCTGACAGATGATGACTGGCTGTATGGGGGCTGGCCGGAAGTACTGGTTGAAACCATTACAGAAGGTCGTGAAGCTGAGATGCCGGCCAGGGGCGGTAATGATGAACTGACCGATGCAGACGTTACAGGTCTTGCAGGTTTCGTCGCCGCACTTTCTGCCGGTGAGGCCAAGTTGAATGGCGAGGGTGAACTGACTGCCGGTGCAGGCAAGTTTGGCGCCGTCAATGCTATTTTCCAGGAAACATGTGCTGCCTGCCATGGCGGTAACGCGAAAGGCTCCATGCTCAATGGTGATCCTTCAGGCGGCGCTGTAAACCTGACCGATGCGATCTTCCGTTTCGGTGGTGATACAGCCTCCTTGACAGAGACGATTGGTAATGGCCGTAAAGGAAAAATGCCGGCATTCGGTGCTAAACTTGATGCAACAGCTATCAAGATTCTTGCCGTGAAAGTTCATCAGCTGGGTGGTGGCATGACAGCTAACCCGGTTCCTGAGTAATTACAGACAGGCATCTGTCTTATCAAACGGGGCGCCTTTGGGGCCCCGTTTTTTTGCCTTCGAATTTCCGAATGAGGAAATCGCTTCAAGGAGTTGCACCTAGATCCTGCAAGTGTTTGTGCGTGCAAGGTGTAAGATATTGGTTTGCATAGCGTATTGAAAAAACACGTAGTCACCTTATTGGTGGTGAGTGTTCTTTCAACAGTCCAGGTAAATCAAAAGCTTGCGCCATGTATGTGTAAACACTTGCAGGATCTAGGTTGTAGTTATAGAGGGTGGTTTAGCGGATTGTAAATAGCTCCGGCCAGTCTTTTCCACATGCAGTGCCAGTGCAGTTGATCCAGCGGACAACCCCGGCTGTACGTCCATCGCCCTGATCAAGCTCCTGATCCAGACCCTTACACTTATCCAGCATACTTTTAAAATGGTGTTTGATTCCGCTGACATCATCCGGCAGTAAAATATAATCAGAAGCCCTGGTGGCCTGAAGGCAGTAACAGGGCCGATGGCTGTCTGTCGTGATATAGGCAAACAAAGCAAAAACAATACTGGCCAGTAAAGGTGCAGCAATAATCAGATAAGGCCATTTTGATGCCTTTGATTCATGCATATCAACTATATCCTGATTATCCAGTTGCTGATTATTCGTATTCATTTGCTTACGACAATATCAAACGCAATCCCTGTCCTCAAATGAACACCCGCCTTCGTAAATATGTCCCTTATAATGTTCTTTAAAGGACTGGCATAATTCCTGTTTGGTCAACCATCGGCCTTCTTTTGAAACATATAACTGATGATCAATAATTTTTTCTTCTTTCTCAAATATTTCGTAAATTATCACTTCGTCATGAGCAATTTCATGCTTATCTAAACAGCTGATTAAACCGCAAATGGTATCCGCTATATAGGAATTAAATGCTTCTTCACCCTCAATGACCGGAACTCTTGCCTCATATGTATAAGGAATGCTCTTATCATATTTTGATTGTGGTCCGATCAACTTGCTTACAATTGACATATTATCCACCTCTCGCCCCTAATAATGGGCCATGGCTAACTAAAACCCGCCCATAGACCTGTCAGGATGAGCGTGTGGCAGATATTATTCTCCAGCGTAGAACTTGGCAAAGAAATAAGAATCGTTGAATAGATTACCCTTCTCTAACCTCAATAATTGGATTCGGCTGCATCACGGCAGTAGAAAGTTTCTTCTGTACTGCCACCTCATCACAATCAGCAAACCTTGAACAGTGTACACATACCGTCCAGATTTTATGTGGCAGACTTTCTTTTGAAACAATCTCATAGCCCATCCGCACAAAAAAACCATCAACATAGGTTAGGGCGAACACTTGCCCCACGCCAAGCCCGGCTAGCCATTGTTCACAGCCTTCAACCAGCAAGCGCCCTACTCCATGCTGCTGATAAGCAGGGTTAACCACTAATGAACGAATCTCAGCCAGATCTTCAGCATAGACATGCATGGCCGCAGCGCCGACAGTTACCCCATCATATTCGGCAATAAGAAATTCCTGTAAATGTTGAAAAATATCATCTTCATCACGTTTAAGGATAATACTTTCGGCTGCAAAAGGTGCCAGCAGGCTATAAATAACTTTCACATCAACAGCGGCAGCACTGCGGATACAAATATGATGTGGTTTCATCAGACGGCCACGGTGCGGCCACGCTCCAGCATTCTGTTAGCATGCCGGAGTCCATCTGCATCACCACCACCGAGCATACGGGCTATTTCCTGCTGCCGCCGATCAGCCACCACTGGTTCCAGACGGGTGACTGTACGTCCATCCTTCTCACTCTTTCTAATCGCAACCTGTGCATCTGCACAGGAAGCCACCTGAGGCAAATGTGAAATAACCAGCACCTGTCGTTGCGAGCCCATGGCAGCAAGCAATTCGCCGACACACCAGGCGGTTTCACCGCCAATACCAGAATCCACTTCATCAAACACGGCAATATGTGGTGTTTCACACAGTGCACCACAACCTTTCAAAGCCAGTATCAATCTGGACAGTTCGCCTCCGGATGCCACAACAGACAATTCCCGCCAAGGCTCACCAGGGTTGGATGATATCTTCATACAAACATCATCCCAACCATTCACGCTCCAGACAGATTCATTATTTTGCTTTTGAATATCAAATCGAACCTGCATGCCGGTCAGTCCAAGACGATTTAGAAAAGGCCGCAGTCCATTAATCAACGACTGAGCTGCAGAAAGGCGCTCTTTGCTCAACTGGGTAGCAGCTTTCTGATAGCTCTGGCTGGCCACAACCTCTGCAGATACCAGGCTCGCTTCATCCCAGCCAGCCGTATCCAGTCCTGACAGGCAGTTTTCCCACTCCTCTATCAAGGCCAAAAGTCCCCGCTCATCTGTATGATGACGCCGCATCGCTTCATGTAACTGCATCAAACGATCCTCAGCAGCATAAAGATTTGTCTCATCAAATGAATGATCGAGTACGGCCCGCAATTCAGGTATAGCTTCAGCAAGTAGAGCATCAGTCTGTTCAATAAGCTCTCTACTACCAGCCAAACCTGCATGAAAGTCTTCTGCCGCAGATACAGCACGGGCTGCACGGGCAATCAATCCGCGCGCACTGTTTTCATCTTCATCAAGTAAGGTCATAGCTTCCGCAGCAGCTTGCTGAATTTGCGCATAATGACGCCCGGCTTCAACCTCAGACTGTAGCGTTTCTGTTAAACCCTCTTCAATCGATAATTGTTGCAAACGGCTTAGTTCTGAACGCATCCACTCAGCCTGTAATTCTGTTTTATTCCGTTGATTACGCATTGCCTGTAAACGCTGCTGTATCAGCTGCCAGTCAACGAAAATCATGCGTATATGCTCAAGTGTCTGCTGCTGTACACCCACATCCAGCAAGTTTCTTTGAAAATCATGTCGCAGCAATGCCTGATGCTCATGTTGACCATGTAGATCAAGGCAGATACTACCCAACTGCTGTAATACCTTTAAAGCTACCGGAACACCATTAATATAGGCACGGGAACGACCATCTTTGCTGATAATGCGGCGCAGAATAAGCTCTTCTTCAGACTCAATATCCTGTTCTTGCAGCAGCTGATTTAAACGAGCATCTTCTCCAGACCAGGTAGCGGTAATTTCGGCCCGTTCGGCACCGTGACGCACCCAGTCAGCTGATGCTCGCGCACCGAATACCGCCCCCAGAGCATCAACCAGTATGGATTTTCCCGCCCCTGTTTCGCCTGTAAACACAGTCATGCCTGCATTCAGTTCCAGTTGAACATCCTGCATCAGGGCAAATTGTCGAACGATTAAAGTGGTGAGCATCAGAGCGGATTAATCACCGTATTCAGCCTGACCAGCCCAATTCAACTTACTTCTGAGTACATTAAAGTAATGCCACTCGGGCAAATAGACCAGGGAAATGCAACCGCCCTTGCGGACAATCACTCGATCACCCACTTCCAGCGCCATATGCTCCTGACCATCAAGGTTCAGGGCGGCAGGCAACGGCGATTCAATCAGATGCAGCTCAATCTCTTCATTGGCCGGCACAATAATAGGCCTGCCCGACAAGGTGTGCGGACAAACAGGCGCAACGCTGATGGCATCAACCTCCGGATGCACAATCGGGCCACCTGCAGATAAAGCATAAGCGGTAGAACCGGCAGGCGTAGCCAGCACCAGTCCGTCACCACGCATGCGAAACACCAGCTGATCACAGACAAACATTTCAAATCCGATCATGCGCGGATGTTCCCGCCGCTGCATCACAACATCGTTCATGGCATGACCTATATTCAACCGCTCACCACCACGCCATGTTTCCGCATTGAGACTGAAATGCCGCTTCGTTTTCAGATTGCCTGATAATATTTCTTCAACCACGTCAAACATACTACCAACTGGTGTATCGGTCAGAAAACCCAGGCGACCGAGATTAATGCCAAGTATGGGGGTGTCGGAACCAATAAACTGGCGCGCCACATGCAGCAATGTGCCATCGCCACCGAGCACAATCATCAACTCAACCCTAGTATACATTTGAGATATCGGAAGCCGTTCAGCTTCAATTTCAGTACCGAGCAATTCATCGACAAACACCGTGCAATGTTTCCTGCCCAACCACTCCTGCAATTCAGACAACAGGGCAATAGCACGTGTATCATTAGGCTTGACGCTAATGCCTATCCGGTTCACTTCCTTACTCCCTGCCATCCATCCGGCTGGGTATGACACTGGAAACACTGGTCGGCTTTGGTATGCCCGACAGACTGAGGTTTGATACCATTAACACCATGACAGGACATACATGCTTCCCTTGATATACTGGCTCGGTGAGTTTCATCGGCAGGCACAGATACAGTTGTTCGATCACTTGAACCCAGCACCAGCACCAGCACTACTGCAAAAACCAGAGCTAAGAATACCAAATCGCGCTTTCCCGGTTTCCAGATTTGCTTCTGCTGCACCGTCATTCTTTGCTCCTGCCTGTATAACTGAAGATTAAATCATGCTTCATAAATGTTTGATTTTGCAAGCTGTACTCTGAACTATTCGCCATTGGTATGCCATATCAGACAGAAGTGCAAGCTGGATTTTTGTATTTCATACTGCTCAATGTTAGTATTCAACACTGTGAGCAAAGCTCAATAAAGAAAAGTTCTGGAAATAGGTGATATAAATGAATGTAGATCAACACTTGAAAGTTGCACAATGGCACATTGAACAGGCTCGCCTGCATGCTACCACTCAGCATAGCTGCGGATGTCCTGTGAATGAGCATTATCAGAAAATCATTACTGAAGTTGAAGCTGGTAAGATCGAAGAAGAACTGGTTTGCTCAACCGAGTAAAGGGTTATTTGTTCGATTAAAAGCCGCCTTCTCTGGCGGCTTTTTTCATTCCGGGAGCAATTTACAGATTATTTGAGACAAATTTCCAGTTCACCAGTTTCCAGAAAGCTTCCAGATACATGGGGCGGGCATTACGGTAATCAATATAATAAGCATGTTCCCAAACATCACAGGTTAACAGAGGCTGCAAACCATCGGTCATCGGATTAGCTGCGTTACTGGTGTTAACAATCTGCAGCATCCCATCTTCATTTTTTACCAACCATGTCCAGCCGGATCCGAAATTCGTTACTGCGGATACAGAAAACTTCTCCCGGAATGATTCAAATGAGCCAAATGTTTCGTTGATAGCATCAGCCAGCACACCACCAGCAGGCTTGCCACCCCCGTCGGGGGAGAGACAGTTCCAGTAAAAACTGTGGTTCCACACCTGAGCTGCATTATTGAATAACCCTCCGGTCGATGTCTGGATAATTTCTTCCAGACTATTATTTTTATAATCAGTTCCGGCAATAAGATTATTCAGATTGGTTACATAAGTATTGTGATGTTTGCCATAATGATAATCCAGTGTCTCTTCAGAAATATGAGGCGCAAGTGCATCTCTGGCATAGGGTAATTCAGGTAATTCAAAGGGCATAACATAACTCCGGTTTTTTAAGTCGTTGGCTGTAAAAGTGCTTCATTATTTATAATAGTAGTACACCGTCACCTTTTCCTGCTTTGGTTCGAGGCAAACAGAAACTCATGCGAGTTTATAATAACCAAGCAAAATAGTCAAGTATTTTGTAATACCCCCTATAAAAAAGTCAGATGCGACCTGAATGAACACGTTAAGTCATGCGGAACGCCTATAAAAGTCTAATTTTCAATAAACAAAGATCTGATCTTTACACAGGTGTTAGTCCTTGATTAGACCTGATAGTCCTCCTCCGTTATCAGGCGAGCTTCTTGTATTTCATGCGGTGCGGCTGGGTGGCATCTTCACCAAGTCGCTTTTTCTTGTCGGCTTCATATTCTTCAAAATTACCTTCAAACCATTCGACATGCCCCTCACCTTCAAAGGCCAGCATATGGGTGGCAATACGATCGAGAAACCAGCGGTCATGCGAGATAACAATGGCGCAACCTGCGAAATCAAGCAGTGCCTCTTCCAGCGCTCGCAGGGTTTCGACATCAAGATCGTTGGTCGGCTCATCCAGCAGCAATACATTGCCACCTTCTTTTAGCATCTTGGCCAGATGCACACGATTGCGTTCACCGCCTGAGAGCAGATCGACCTTCTTCTGCTGATCTCCACCCTTGAAGTTAAAGCGGCCACAATAGGCGCG
>JAJRTX010000156.1 GCA_021545665.1 Zetaproteobacteria bacterium | reverse complement strand
CTGGGCGCGAGGGTATTTTTCGACCACCAGCGGAAATATTACTGACGACATCATACTTCAGTATTTGGAGTTACACTCCGAAAGGAAACCTACCGGCATCAGCCGGTAGTGGTTTAGTTCATAGTCCTTATTACCTTCTTGCCAGCGGGGGCTGTATGTAATAGTAAGGCAGCGGTTACGTAGCAATGCATCATAAACCTGATTTTGCACATCGGTTGAAATGACTGGTGACTTGAGGTTTGGGCCACGCTGCAATACGCGCACCTTGCCCCGCCATGCCGGTGCGCCTTTATCGGTTGGGATATTGTCGAGTACATGTGCTGCTGTTTTGAAATGTGGCTGAAGTTGGTGCACGGTGGCTATTGGAAGTAACGGTTCCAGATGCTGTTCGGCAAGCCAGAAGGCAAGGGCAGTGTGGGAGTCCATGCCGGGAATATCCATTATATCGGCTTCACGCATCCAGGACCAGCCAAAGGGTTTGCTCCTTTCATCACAGGCCAGCGGATATATTTCAGACAGTCTGACCAGATCGCGCTGGATAGTTCGCTGGGTAGTTTCAAAGCCCTCATCAGATAATCGCTGAATCAGATCAGCAGTTGAAATCTTGACCGGGTGCCGGGGAATCAGGCGCAACATTTGCCACTGGCGCATCAGGGTATCACTCATCACTGATCTCCTTTCGTGTTTCCTCTTTCATGCGTTTTCTGTCGTAATCTTTGGGTGATTTCTGAACCTGTGTCGGAGGTGAACTCTTTTTGCGGACTTTTATATCGCCTGGTCGAATGGTTCCTGCTTTGATCGTTTTCTTTTTATCCATGAGAAGATTTTTCCAGCAGTGCTTCAACGATTCTGACCATCGCCAAAGTATCGAGTTTGCAGTACTCCAACAGCTGATCTGCAATCTTACTCCTTTCTTTCGGATCAGCTTCTGTCGCCAGCATCCATGCCAGTTGAGCATCGCCGCCATGTTGAACGCCATCCAGATCCGAGTAACTCAACTCTGGCACAAGTGCAGGCAGCACCGCCTTGATTGACCATGAACCCTTTTGGGATGGGTGATAATAAGCACGACGGGTGATTGGCAGCAGATCAACAAAGCGTTCATTCATTGCCAGCAATGGCTCAGATAAATCGAGGTATATTTCGGCCAGCTCCCGGATAACCCGCTTTTCAAACCCGGCATTGTAGGCGATCAGAATACCTTCAGAACCCATATGTTCTACCAACCCTTCAGCACAGGCGCGGCGCGGATCATTGCCACTCACATCCAGAAACTCAATATGTTCCATTTGCCCATCTTCATGATGAATATGGCAAGACCATTGAAACGGAACCTGCATATAAGGGCGGACACCTTTCCAGCGGGGAACAGCCAGCCCGATGGTTTCAAAATCAAGATAATAGCGCGGCCAGGGTAATTCCTTCAAAATCTCTGCTTCGGCAGTATTAATTTCCGCTTCACCTGCGCGGGTTGCACGCCAGACACGCAAATGGTTCCGGTTGTTCAATTCTGCTTCGGGAATATCGCGGATATCTTCATATTCAGCCATCAATTTGCTCTTTCTGGGCTCCCGGAGGTTGGGCAGGACAGTAAGTGGATATTCCGGCAAATCGTCGGGTTGGCAATATGAACAGAATTCACACTCGTAGGGGTCGCTGCACTGATTGCCCATCTCAATGGATGGTTCGTGGCCATTGAGCATAGCTACAAATGCCGCCTTCTGATCCGGAATCGAGCCGAGCAATTCGTTCACCTGTGCACTGATATCTTCAGCAGCCAGCAGGCCGTCATAATTTCCATTGCCCTGATAGACAAACTGATTATTCACATGCATCAGGCGAACGGCGTTCAACTTGAGGCCACAACCTTCCAGCACCCAGGCCTGCACGGTTGCATCAGGAATATAATGTGGCTTTACTGAGGTGGCCCCTTTTACTTCTGTAAGAACCCAGCCATCAGGGGCGCGCAACAGCAGGTCTGCTCGTACGAGAATACCGTCATGCACAAACGTGGCTTCATGAATCGCCAGAACAGATTCATCAGCAACAAGCTTTGCAGTTTTTTCCAATGCAGCACTGAGTCCAATGTCGTATTTGACGAGAACTCCGGGAAACAGCCTCCGAGCCATTTCACCCACTTCATTGCCATTAAGTATGGGCAGGTTCTCCCCATAATTTTCTTCAATCAGTTCCGGCTTGTGAACTTGAATCCACAGACGCTTTGGGCACTGTAATCCGGCAATGAATCTGGATTTGGACAGGTTATATGATTTCATACGCATGAGCATAGCACAGCCTGCGACAAATGGTGTCTTTATATTTTTCTGCAGCAGCGTTCTATTTTATTTTTTCCCATCGCAGGCATTACCCACGATACCCCACGTAATTAAAATATCAGGAATATAAAGATATCTACTGTGACTTATTGCTCCGCATTCAAATCTGTTTGCCCATTAGAGGGTTGACAAGGGTAGGAACGGGTCCAATATTGGCATTTAGTGGGGAATTGTGGGTAACTATCCCAAAAGCCTCAATATGCGGGAGATGGTCAGAGACATATGTTTCAAGGCGAATTCAGCAATAATATGGATGAGAAAGGGCGCGTAAGCATCCCTGCCATATTCCGCGATGTATTGAAAAGCTGCCATGCCGAAGGTGAGTTAATCATCACCCGAACTCCCCATTACCGTTGTCTGGTAGCATACCCTGTTCGAGAATGGAAACGTTTGCAGAAACGTATCAGCTCCACCCAGCCCAGCAAGTCGTTACGTGCTTATAAGCACGTTGTATTCAGTTCTGCTCAGGAATTCCTGCCTGATCGTCAGGGTCGTGTGCTCCTTTCCCCGGCCTTGCGCGATTACGCGTCACTGTCTCGTAGTGTTCAGTTTGTCGGCGATGGAGAGACATTCCAGGTTTGGGACAAAGAAGGTTGGGCTCAGCAGCTTGAGGCGGCACTGGAGCTGGCCCAGGACTTTGAGTTGGGTCTGTAATGTGGTTAGCGACCATGATCCGTATCCCGAGCATATCCCGGTTCTGCGCGACCTCTTTGTATCCTCGTTTATCGGCGATCCGAATGGCTATTATGTGGACTGCACCTTTGGCCGTGGTGGTCACAGTCGAGCATTGTTGCAGCTGCTTTCGTCACAGGGGCGCTTGCTGGCCCTGGATCGGGATCCTGAAGCAGTTACTGAGGGCGAGTGTCTGGCGCTGGAAGATGACCGGTTTTCTATCCGACATGCTGATTTCGCCCAGTTATCTGACATACTTGAACAGCAGGGATGGGGTCAGGTGAACGGCATTGGTTTCGATCTCGGCATTTCTTCGCCGCAGGTGGATAATGCAAAACGCGGTTTCTCATTCCAACAGGATGGGCCATTGGATATGCGTATGGACCCTGGCGAAGGCCTGCCATTGTCACGCATGCTGGAGCAGGTATCCGAGCGTGAACTGGAAGGTGTTCTGCGTAAGTTTGGCGATGAGCGTTATGCTCGCCGGATAGCTCGTTCCATTCTCAAGGCGCAACGCGAAGGCGGTTTGCAAAGCACCTCTGATCTGGAGGCCGTGTGTTTCCATGCTGTTCCCAGGCAGGCGCGTTATGGCAAAACACACCCGGCTACGCGCTCATTTCAGGCTCTACGCATCTGGGTTAATAATGAAATGACACAGATTGAGGCAGGTGTTCGAGCCGCAGTACAACATCTGTTGCCGGGCGGCAAGCTGGCAATAATTTCATTCCATTCCGGCGAAGATCGGCGTATTCGTGACTTGATTGAAGAACAGGTGCATCCCTGTGTGTGCCCGCCTGAGGCTCCTTATTGCATGTGTGGAAAACAGCCTGTCATGCGCTGGTTACAGAAAAAACCGATTCGACCGGATGAGTCTGAGGTGGTTGTAAATCCCCGCAGTCGTTCGTCCCGGTTGCGTGTTGCACAGCGCCTGACTGAAACAGAGGCTAAAAAGATGCTTGGTTATACCGGGGCAAATCCTGATGCGTAGCTGGCTCAGGCCCTGGTTGATTTTGCCGCTGATGCTGGGCTTGTTTTCTGCTACTCAGGTATGGTTGTCATATTTGCGTTATGACCTTTCACTTGAGACACAGGCTTTATCGGCAGAAAAACAGACAGCTCTCAAAGAAATCAGCAAGTTGCGTATAGAGATTGCCAGCCTGACTCGTCCTGAGCGTCTCAGGCAGCTGGCCCGCACCAAGCTGGATATGGCACCGCCTAATCCGATGCAGGTGATACACCAGTGAGTCAGAAACAGGACGTATTTATCCGCCGACGCATTGAAGCTCTGGCAGGCCTGCTTGCATTGGGTCTGATCGTGCTGGCAGTTCGGGCTGTAGATTTGCAGTGGATGCAGGCTGAGAAGTTGACTGATCTGGCAGAAAAACAGCGTTACCGTCAGTACACTGCATTGGCTCCACGGGGCTCAATTACCGATAGTAAAGGTCGCAGACTGGCAGAAAGTGTGGAAATTCCCTCTCTTGCCGCCATTGCTGATGAGGTGCCTGAAAACCGGATCAAAGTACTGGCGAAAGCACTTGGTGTATCCCAAAAGAAATTACAGAGAAAGTTGAATAAACGTACAGGTTTCGTCTGGCTGGCCAGGCAGGTGACACCAGCTAAAGCAGATGCGGTGATGGCCTTGAATATTCCGGGCATACGCAAGGAGATGGAATGGAGACGTTATCACCCACTTGGGCCCGAAACAGGACATTTGCTGGGTTTTGTCGGTGTTGATGGTCAGGGGCTTGAGGGTGTGGAACGCACCTGGAATAAGCGGTTGACAGGTGAGGCTGGAATTCGTCAGGTGCGCAGGGATGCAAGAGGGCATTCATTGCCGGGTGGTATCTGGTTGCGTGATCCGGTGCCTGGGCAATCAATTCAACTGACACTGGATTCCACCATTCAAAGCATTGCCTATGCGGCATTGGCTGATGGCGTAGCAAAGCAACAGGCTATAGGAGGTTCCGTGGTTGTTATGCGACCTAAAGACGGAGCGATTCTGGCGATGGTCAGTTGGCCTGGTTATAATCCAAATAATTTTCGTCATTATAAACCGGGTGAGTGGCGTAACCGCGCTATTACCGATGTGTTTGAGCCTGGTTCAACACTGAAACCATTTACGATTGCAGCAGCTCTTGCATCGGGGCGATGGCAGGCTGATACGAAGGTTTTTTGTGAAAATGGCGCTATGCGCGTGGCTGACTACATTATTCATGATGATCACAAAGAAGGCTGGTTGGATGTAACCGGCATTCTGGTAAAGTCATCAAATATCGGGGTGGCGAAACTGGCTCTCGATATCGGTGCTGATCCTCTGTATGACATGCTGAGCAAGGCCGGATTTGGACATCGAAGTCATACCGGACTGAGCGGGGAATCCCCTGGCATCATACTACCCTCCAGACGATGGGGGCCTGTAGAGACGGCCAATATTGCCTTCGGGCAAGGAGTCGCTGTCACGCCGTTGCAACTTGCAACGGCCTTTTCCGTTTTGGCGAATGGTGGTTTATTCATACCTCCATACCTGTTTATGGATCAGAAGCAGTCTGCTACCAGCGCCTTCGTTCGTGTTATGCCTGAGCAGATTTCCAATCAGGTAATGAGCATGCTTGAGTATGCCACCAGCACAGATGGCACTGGTTCCAAGGCTGTTCCAACAGGTTACAGAATTGCAGGGAAAACAGGTACGGCACAAAAACCGAATCCAAAAGGCGGCTACAGCAGAGGTAAATACAATGCTGTTTTTGCTGGTGTTGCTCCGGCTGATGATCCACAACTGGTCATTGTTGTCGTCGTCGATGAGCCGAAGAAAAGCCATTATGGTGGGCAGGTAGCAGCTCCGATCTTTCGACATATTGCTGAAAGTACATTGCCATATCTGGGTATATCAACACATATGGAAGATGACACAGCGTGGCGCACTATGCCTGTTGCCCATCAGGCACCGGTACTACAAGCTAAAAACTTGTACGGCATGTCAATGCGCGAAGTGCGAGGTTTTGCAGCTCAGCGTGGTTTACGTTTGCATGTTCATGGTTCCGGATGGGTAACGCGTCAAACGCCACTCAATAGTATTTCTCTTAAGCAGGGGGATGAGTTGGAGGTTTGGTTAAATGACTGATGCCTGCCAAATGAAATCCGTGAAATTCAGGCAGCCGATATCACTGCGTGAGCTTAGTGCTGGTCTTGGTCAGCTACAGGCTGATACCAATGATGCTGTATGCATTGAGGGAATTTCTGATGATTCCCGACATATTCAGCCTGGCCATGCCTTGATTTGCCTGCCGCGTAGTGAACGGAATGCCAACAAGTATGCTCAAATGGCCGAGGCAAAAGGGGCAACGGCGATTATCAGTGTCGGTATCATAATCAATGTGAATCTACCTGTTCTTAACCTTGAAACGATGCAGCAAGCTGGTTTGCTTTTACGTCGTATGTTTGAAACAGAAAAAACCAGTTGCTGTTTGTTCGGTATTACAGGAACGGATGGAAAAACCAGCGTAGCCTGGATGTTGCGTGAGGCATTGACCCGCTATCAGCGTAAACCGGTATGGAGCTGTGGCACATTAGGCTGGATGCGCACACCGGATGATATACGCGATATTGGTAATACCACGCCATCTATGGTCACCATGCATGCTCTTTTATATTCAGCCTGTATTGAAGATATCCATAGCGTAATATGTGAAGTTTCATCTCATGGCATTGCCCAGGAACGCATTGCCGGACTGGATTTCAAGACGGCAATCTGGACCAGTATGGGCCATGATCATCTGCAGGATCATGGAGGTTATTCAGGATATCTGGCAGCTAAGACAAAATTCATTAGTGCAACCGCCAGACAAGGCGGTCAGGTGATTGCCAACGCCGATCATGACGATATTCGCAAAAATGCTCCGGTCAGTACCCACTGGTATGGGCATGGACTATATCGAAAGGATGTTAATTTAAGCTGGGAGCAGGAAGTGCCAGGCTTGTTGCGCCTGCATAGTGGTGATCAGGAAGTGGTCATTGAAAATGTTCCACTTGGTGATTTCCATGCTGAAAATACTGCCTGCGTCGGATTGGTTCTTATGACTTCAGTTGGTATTGAATTGTCCGAATTACCTGAATTACTGAACGACATTAGCGCACCTCCCGGTCGCATGCAATATCTTGCTGCAGGGCTGGGACAGGTGTTTATCGATTATGCACATACGCCGGAGGCACTGGAACGCTGTATGCAGGCGGCTAGAAAATTAACTCACTATCGCCTTTTACTGGCCTTTGGCTGTGGTGGAGAGCGTGACCGGGAAAAGCGACCGCAAATGGGCGCGATTGCGACAAAATATGCAGATGTTGTATGGATTACTTCGGATAATCCGCGTGGTGAATTACCGACAGTAATTGCTTCCGAAATTGAGGAAGGCATGTCTAAACCGTATCAGGCCGAGATTCATTTGCAATTGGATCGGGAACTGGCTATTGCAGAGGCTATTGCTGAATTAAAAGAGGGCGACACACTGGTTATCGCAGGCAAAGGGCATGAAGCATATATGGAAGTGTCAGGCATCCGTACACCATGGAGTGATGCTGATATTGCCGGTAAATATTTGCATAAGAATAGTTTCTTTGCTGCTGAGCACTCCGGAGGTGTGGTCGCATGCGCCTGAGCGGTATTGAAATCCAACAGGCCGTCCATGGGAGATGGTTGGGAGAAGTGCCTGATGAGATTAACGGGCTGGCGACCGATACTCGTGGTTTCAAATCCGGACAGGCTTTTCTGGCATTGCGCGGTCCTAATTTTGACGGCCATGAATTTGCCTGTTCGGTGGCTGATCGGGCACAAGCTCTGATCGGCGATGCCGAAGGCATAAGATTATGGCAAAACATGGAGACCTGTAAGATGGAGGTTTCCAATACATTGCAGGCACTGGGAGATATAGCTCATATATGGCGCATGCAGCTCCGGCAGACTATTTTCATTGCTATTTCGGGTTCATACGGAAAGACCAGCCTTCGATCTATGCTCAGCCATAGCTTTTCTTCCCTGGGTTTCAATGTTGCGGCTACCCGCGCCAATTTAAACAATCTTGTGGGTGTACCTCAAACTTTGTTGGGTGTAACAAAAGATGCAGATATTGCCTTGATTGAATGCGGCATTTCCGAAGTCGGCGAGATGGCGCGACTGGCGGCCATTGTTCATCCTGATATTGCCATACTTACGGGTATTACCAATGCTCATACAGAGGGGCTGGGTGGTCTGTCTGGAGTGGTGCATGAAAAAGCAATTCTGTTTGAACACCTTGCTGAACATGGTTGGTGTGCACTGGGTTAAGGTGTGGAAGAACAGCTGAGCAGACAGGATATTGAAATCTCTTGCTCTGCTCTGATTGAGGGGGCTTCCAGAGCAGTGCCATGGCAGTTAAAGGGTAGAGATTTGTATTTGTCCGACGGATTTGAAGAGGCTGTTATCAATCTGGAACTGCCAGCTCATCACTGGGGTGCCAATATAGCACTGGCAGCTGGCATTATACTGCGCCTGTCACGTCAACTGGGCATGCAGGTTTCATTAAAACAAATCGCAATGATATTGGCACAGTGGCGGGCACCAGCTGGTCGCATGCAACAGTTACGAGGCATCAATGACTGCCTGATTCTTGATGACAGCTATAATGCTAATCCCGTCTCAATGCAGGCAGCATTGGATACACTGGTGGCCATGGATGGCCACCGTGTTGCCTTTCTCGGGGATATGGCGGAATTGGGAGAAGACAGTATTCAAGCCCATGCTGGAATAAGTCTTTCCGGCCTGGATGAAGTCTACCTGATCGGACCACAGATGAAGGCGCTGGCAACAACACAGCAACAGGCAAGATGGTTTGAATCCACATCGGATGCCATTACAAGTCTGAGTGATTATTGCCCGGAGATGAATGCTGTAATACTGGTCAAAGCTTCCCGCAGTCTGGCTCTGGAAAGCATAGTCAGATTGTTATCTGTCCCGCCTGCCAGGGAGGGAATAGCTCATGCTGTATAACCTTCTTTATCCGCTCTCCGACCAGGTTTCATTTTTCAACCTGTTTCAGTATATTACTTTCCGGACAGTGTATGCGCTGGTGACATCTCTGGTGTTATGCTGGGTTATAGGGCCAGCATTTATTCGCTGGCTACAGCAGCATCAAGGCAAGGGGCAACCGATTCGTAATGATGGCCCACCGTCGCATTTATCCAAGCAGGGAACTCCGACTATGGGAGGCTTGCTCATCCTAATGGTGCTGACCATTTCTACATTACTGTGGGCTGATCTGGGTAATGGTTTTATCTGGCTGGCCATGCTGGTGACGCTTGGTTATGGCCTGATTGGTGGCTGGGATGATTATCTGAAGATTATCCGCCGTGATCCCAAGGGCCTGGCAGGACGCTGGAAGCTTGTTTTCCAATGTATCATTGGTGGTGTTGCTGCAGTTGGACTGTATGTGATGACTGATCCGATTGTCGATATTCCATTTTTTAATGTGCAGTGGGATATGGGCTGGATGTACGTGCTGTTTGTTGTGCTCGTATTGGTGGGTAGCTCCAATGCTGTAAATTTGACAGATGGTCTGGATGGTCTTGCTGTTGCACCTACATTCATGGTGGCCAGCGCTTTGGCAGTTGTTGTTTATCTGGCAGGTCATGCCAAATTTGCGGCGTATCTGATGATTCCTTTTGAGCCGGGGGCAGGTGAGCTGGCTGTTTTCTGCGGTGCCCTGATTGGTGGCTGTCTGGGATTCCTGTGGTTTAACACGTATCCGGCACAGGTTTTTATGGGTGATGTCGGGGCTTTGGCTCTTGGTGGTGCCCTGGGTTTTGTCGCCTGTGCAGTTCATCAGCAATTTCTACTGGCGATTGCCGGGGGCCTGTTTGTGCTTGAAGCTGTATCTGTCATGGTGCAGGTCGCCAGTTTCAAGCTGACAGGCAAACGCGTTTTTCGTATGGCACCAATCCATCATCACTATGAACTTAAAGGCTGGCCTGAGCCCAAGGTGATCGTTCGATTCTGGATTATTTCCATAATATTGGCTTTGGTGGCCCTGTCCACCCTGAAAATTCGATGAATATCAGCGAAGGAAACAGGACTTCATCTGTCAATATTACAGTTGGCGCAAGCTTTGAAGAAAAAGGTGCTGTTGCCATTGTTGGTATGGGAAAGACTGGCCAGGCGGTTGCCCGGTTCCTGATTCACAGGGGAATTCGCTGCGAGGCATTTGATGAGCATCCGGTGAACATTCCTGATTCTCTGCATTTGCCAATGCATATCGGCCCGCTGGATGACAGGCTGCTAGCTACATATGCACGGGTAATTGTAAGTCCGGGTATTCATTGGGATCATCCTGCGCTTTGTGCTGTCCGTGATACTCAGGTGCCTGTGTCAGGCGATCTGGATCTGTTCAGGGAACATTATACTGGTGATTTGATTGGTATTACAGGTACTAATGGCAAAACGACAACGGTATCGCTAATTAGTACTATGTTGGATGTTTTGCCCGGCGGCATCGAAGCCGGGGGTAATATCGGCAGACCAATGATGCAGTTGCTGGATGAAAGTGATATGCCGCATCGGGTTGTGCTGGAATTATCAAGTTTTCAGCTAGAGAGGGCCAATCCTGTTCATCCCAACTGGGCAGCATTGCTAAATGTGCAGCCTGATCATGCCGATATGCATGCCAGTAGTCATGCCTATGAAGCAGCCAAGCTTCGTCTGTTTACCGATCAGGGCGAGGGTGATAAAGCAATGTTGCCAGCTGATCATCATTGGAATCCTCTGGCCAGAAAGCTGGCCGCGCATGGCGTGTTTGTTCGCCGGTTTGGGCTGGGCTCGCCAGAAACTCTTGATGCGGGTGTTCAGCATCTGGACAATGGAACATGGCAGGTGTTTTGGCATCACTACGATAGAGCTGAAACTGTTTTATCAGACGATTTGCCTTCACGGGGTCAGCATCAGCATTTGAATCTCGCTGTGGCTGCGCAGGCTGCAACGGATTTCGGTATCTCAGCCAGTGTAATCAGGCAATCACTAACTTCGTTCCGCGGGCTTCCACATCGCATGCAATTACTTGGCATAGTGGCAGGAAGGGAATGGTATAATGATTCCAAGGCCACTAATCCTGATGCGGCCAGGGCAGCTTTGCAGTCTTTTCATCAAGTAGTATGGATTTGCGGCGGTCTGCGCAAGGAGCTGGATGTTTCCATATTGCGGGAGACTGTTTCCCGGCATGTAGAGCATGTATTTATTGTTGGTAATGATCCAAAACCATTTACCGATCTGGCTTTTTCTGCAGGGGTGTCGTTTGCAATCGTGAAAACCATGGCACAGGCCGTCAAACAGGCTATGCAGGTACAGTCCGGTATTCCGGTATTGCTATCGCCAGCTGCAGCCAGTCAGGATCAGTTTCGCAATTATAGAGAGCGTGGAGCAGCATTTGCAGATGCGGTCAGAAAATTGGAGAAATCAGTATGAGTCGGCAGGGTATGAAGCGTCTCATTTCACCGGATCCCGTGCTGACAGGTTGTGTTCTGGCCTTACTTAGCTTCAGTGTAGTCATGGTCTATAGCACCAGTCTGAGTGTGGCTGAAGTCCGCTATAATGATTCTCTGCGCATTATCAGTCACTGGTTACTTTATATCCCGATGGGTCTGGCCATTATGTGGTGGCTGTCTCGTGTTGAAGTGACATGGTGGCGCGCCATCTCATTGCCTATACTGAGCCTTGCCATATTGCTGATGGTCGCTGTGCTGATTCCGGGGCTGGGGCGTGAGATAAATGGTGCTCAGCGCTGGTTTTCATTCTTTGGGTTCTCATTACAGCCAGTTGAATTGCTGAAACCGGCAGTCATCTTGTATATGGCCTATTATATGAGCAGTTTTCCAGATCGTCTGAAGCAGTTTGCCACCGGACTTGCTCCGATGTTGATTGTGCTGGCGGTTGCCTTGGCATTATTAATGTTACAGCCTGATTTTGGCAGTGTGGTGCTGCTGGCAGCGGTAAGTATGGGCATGTGGTTTGTCGGCGGAGTGCCGATTCGACATCTGGTTGCAATGCTGTTTACGATGTTTCCTCTGGCTGCTATTGCCATGATTGCTGAACCCTATCGCATGCAGAGGCTGACCAGCTTCCTCGATCCATGGCATGATCCTTTCGGCAGTGGCTACCAGCTCATCCAGTCTATGATTGCTTTTGGAACAGGTGGTTTGTTTGGGGTCGGGATCGGGCAGGGCGTACAGAAGTTATTCTATCTGCCTGAGGTATTTACGGACTTCATTTCTGCCAGTATTGCTGAAGAGCTGGGTTTGATGGGAACGCTGGCAGTTATTATTACGTTTGCAGTATTGCTTGGCCGTTGCATCTGGTTGGCTTTGCAGTGTGAAGACATGTTTCCGCGCCTGTTAATCCTTGGCTGCACATTGACTATCGGTCTGGCTTTCATCATTAATCTGGGTGCAGCCATGGGGATTTTACCGACCAAAGGTATGCCCATGCCATTTGTGTCCTATGGTGGCAGTGCTTTAATCGGCGAATGTATTCTGATCGGTTTGATTTTATCCGTACAAAGACATCGCCCAAGTAACGCAAAAATTGAATCCGGTGCGAGACACCAGTCTGGAAACAGGGCCAGGAAGAAATCAAAAGGGTCAGGGAAGAGCCGGAAAAATATTACAGGGCCGATAGATGAAAGTATGGGGTATTTGTCGTGAGTGGCGGACCTGTTCTCTGCATCGCCGGTGGAGGCACTGGTGGGCATGTCATGCCTGCACTGGCGCTGGCAGATGCAGCCCGTGGGCGCTGGCCGCAGTTGAAGGTTGAATTTATTGGAGCTGAGCGGGGCCTTGAAGCCAGATTGCTACCTGAATATGGAGAATCTGTACTGCTGCTGGCCATACACGGCGTGAAAGGGGCTGGCCTTCTACAGAAGGTTCGCGTGCTGTTATGGGAGTTGCCGCAGGCAGTGCGAATTATTCGCCGCTCCTGGCGTGATCAGCGGCCAGACCTTCTTGTCGGTGTGGGTGGTTATGCCAGCGTATCTGGCGTTGTAGCAGCACTGATCAGCCGAATCCCGGTTGTGTTATACGAACAGAATGCCATGCCGGGCTTGGTGAACCGGCAACTGGCACGTTTATGTCGCAATATAATGCTGGGCTTTGAAGCAGCGAAAAAATATCTTGGTAGCAATGTAAATTCGGTTGTGACAGGCAATATTGTACGCCAGAGCATTGTTGAAACTCAATGGCAGGCACACAAGCCGCCATGCCTGCTGGTGCTGGGTGGTTCTCAGGGAGCGCGAATTCTAAATCAGACTGTGCCGCAAGCTTGTGCTTTGCTGGCTGAAAAAGGATATGTGTTCAGTGTCAAACATATTGGTGGTTCAGATGAAATATCCTTAAAACAGGCGAGGGCTCATTATGAGCAGGCCGGTTTGAAGACAGATGTGATGTCGTTCTGTGATGATATGGCTGCTTTTTATGCCTGCGGTGATTTGATGATTGCCCGTGCCGGTGCTATGACAGTTGGTGAGGCAGCCATCTGTGGCATGCCGAGTTTGTTCGTACCTTTACCAAGTGCTGCCGATGATCATCAGCGGCACAATGCTGAGTCGCTGGCACAGGTAGAAGCGGCCTGTGTGCTTGATCAGAAGTTTATGACAGCTGCAACATTGGCAGCTGAAATCGAGCAGTATCTGTTCGCCCCGGAGCGACTGCAAAAAATGAGCCGGGCGGCTTCAGCCGTAGCTCCCCATGATGCACAGCAAAGGCAGTTGGATGTATTGTCTGATTATTTGCCGATCATAGAGGTGCAGTTGTGAAATCCCGTGTCCAGAATATTCACCTCATCGGCATCGGCGGCATTGGGATGTCCGGCATCGCCGAGCTTTTATTTAATCAGGGGTTTTCGGTGCAGGGCAGTGATGTGGCGGAAAGTCAGAACGTAGCACGCATGCGCAGTCTGGGTATTTCGGTCACCATTGGACATTTGGCAGAAAATTTGGGTCAGGCACAGGTTGTTGTTGTATCTTCAGCTATTGATTCCGAAAATCCTGAAATTGCTGCTGCACAAGCACAGGGTATTCCCGTAATCCCACGAGCTGAAATGCTGACCGAACTGATGCGCATGAAGCAGGGTATTGCCGTTGCAGGTTCACATGGCAAAACCACGATGACTTCAATGATTGCACATGGCATGGAAGAGGCAGGGTTGGATCCAACCTATATTATTGGTGGTCGTCTGGTGGCCAGTGGCAGCAATGCCCGTCTGGGTACCAGTCCGTGGCTGGTGGCCGAAGCAGACGAAAGTGATGGATCATTCCTGCATTTATCTCCGATTATCGCCGTAGTCAGTAATATTGACCCTGAACATCTCGATTATTATGGCGATTTCGATACTCTGTTCGAGGCTTTTCGTACATTCGTTAATCTGGTACCTTTTTATGGTCGTGTTGTTCTACATCATGAGCACCCTCATGTTGCAGCACTCAGGGATAATCTGCAGAGGCCTGTTACAACTTATGGCAGCAGCCCGCAGGCTGATATTCATTTACTGAACAGTGTTGCCAATTGTGAAGGGCAGAGATTTACAGCTGCCAGTCGAACGCTCGGCCATCTGGGTGAATTCCGCCTGGCTATGCCGGGACGGCACAATGCTGAAAATGCCATGGCATCTATTGCCGTTCTGCTTGATCTGGGTATTGATATTGAAACGATTCGAAAATCGTTGCAGTCATTTGAAGGCATTCAACGCCGTTTTCAGCGTGCCAATATCACTGGTGGTGTACTGGTCGAGGATTATGCGCATCACCCGCGTGAAATTATGGCGACACTGACTGCTGCTCGCGACTGCTGGCCGGATTTACATATTACGGCCATTTTCCAGCCGCATCGTTATACCCGCACACGTGACCTGATGGATGAATTCATGGGTGCTTTTGATATTGCCAACAATGTGGCTTTGCTGCCCATTTATGCAGCCAGTGAGATGGATATTCCTGAAATCAGCAGCGCACGTTTGCGTGATGGTATGGTAGTGCGGGGGCACCGGGGGGTTTCCTTGCTGGATGATATGGAAGCTGCACACAAACTGGCACAGCAGCAATTAACCGCAGGTCATATTGTGTTGTTGCTCGGTGCAGGCTCTATCGGAGCTCTTGCCCAGCAGATGCGTGAAGAGGCTTCATTATGAATGCCGTGCAATCAGATGCCAGTATGGTTGGCAGCCACTGGAGTGAACGCCTTCCGGGGATGGGTGAGCTGCGTGAAAATCAGCCTATGTCACGCCATACCACGCTTGGTGTTGGTGGGCCTGCTCGCTGGTTCTTCCGCCCTGCAGACAGTGGTTCCCTGAGTTTGGCTTTGGCTATAACGCCCGCCGATATTGCCATCTTACCTCTGGGTCGTGGAAGTAATCTATTGTTGCCGGATACCGGGTTTAACGGGCTGGTTATTGATCTTGGCGACTTGAAAACTTTGCAAGTTGAGGGTTGTCTGGTGACTGCCGGTGCTGGAGTTCGTATGAGCCGGTTTGCTCGCCAATGTGCCGATAGCGGGTTGAGTGGTGCGGAATTCATGGCAACCGTTCCGGGAGATGTTGGCGGTGGCGTGGTCATGAATGCCGGCGCATTTTCCCAGCAAACATCCGATATACTGGTTTCCATTGAGGTGGTCCATCGCAATGGAGAGAGCGCAAAGATTGCAGCAAAAGATCTTTGTATGGCGTATCGGCAGACCATTTTACCGGAAGGCAGTCTGGTTGTTGAAGCCTGTTTCGAACTGGTTGCTGATCGACCAGATGATATTCGTGAACGCATCCGTTCCATGCGCAGTCGTCGCAGTGCGACACAGCCATTGGCGCAGGCTAATTGCGGTTCGGTTTTTAAAAACCCCGAGGGCGATTATGCCGCACGTCTGATCGAAGCGGCTGGATTAAAAGGTTTTACCATTGGCGGCGCACAGATTTCAGAACGGCATGCCAATTTCATCGTTAATGATGGAGAGGCATCCAGTGCGGATATCATGGCATTGATCAAATATGTGCAACGTGCGGTAAAGATAGAATTTGATGTTGAGCTAAAGCCGGAAGTGAGTTTGGCCGGAGAGTGGATGTGAACAGTATTGATGTTCAGCACTTTGGTCGTGTTGGAATTCTCATGGGAGGAACTTCGGCTGAGCGGGAAATATCACTGCGTTCAGGTGCAGCCGTTTTGAAGGCATTATTGAACAGTGGTGTTGATGCCGTTGGTGTTGATTTGACTGATAACTGGCCGACGCAAATCCGGCAATCAGGCTTGCAAACTGCGATGATTGTTTTACACGGCACACTCGGTGAAGATGGATGTGTACAGGGTCTGCTTGAAACGATGGGCATCCCCTATACAGGTTCAGGTGTTACGGCATCGGCTTTATGCATGGATAAGGAGCTATGTAAGCAGCTGCTCAATCAGGCAGGTCTGAAAACACCGGTGAATATTGCTATCACCGAGCATGGCCCGGCTCGCTATCCGGTCATTCTCAAGCCTGTTGCCGAGGGCTCCAGTATTGGTCTGCACAGATTGGCTTCAAAGGCTGATTGGCAGACTCTTGATATTAATTCTTCATTGCACTGGATGGCTGAAATGCCGGTGTCAGGCATGGAAATTGCAGTTTCTGTACTGGGTGGTAAAGCTCTACCGATTGTTGAAGTGGCACCAAAATCAGGGGTTTATGATTATGCCTCTAAGTATACAGCCGGAGCTACTCAGTATTTCTGTCCTGCCCGTCTGCCTGCCGAAACATTACGTTATTGTATGCAACGGGCTGAACAGGCAGTGGCTGCAACCGGGTGTGCTGGAGCACCGCGTGTGGATATGATTGTAGCAGATGGAGGTGAACCGGTTATTCTCGAAATCAATACTGTGCCCGGCATGACTGAAACAAGTCTGTTGCCGAAAGCTGCTGCTGCTGCAGGCATTGGTTTTGAAGAGCTTTGTTTACGTATTTTGCTTATTGCAGGGCTCGAACATGGTGTTGGTGTAACAGATGAGGCCACTACACCCAGACAATGTGCCGGAGGCTTGCTATGAGTCGGGGCAATCAACGCCGTGTCAAGCCGGAAGAGATTCAGGCCGCCCGCTCTAAAGTCAAGAAGCGGTTAGCACGTATGTTTATATTCAGTGTCGTATCGTTATCCGCTTTGTCTGCTGGCTGGTGGTTAAATGAGAGTATGAGTGTCCGACAATGGGAGATAGATGCCGACCCAATACTGAAGCAGGCTATAAATGCACAGATGGAAGCAATGCCATCGAATGACTTTCTCCACACCCAGCCATTCCTGTTGCGTCAGCAATGGCTGGCAAGGATTCCGGATATGGCGGATGTGCAGGTTAGTCGGATTCTTCCTGACAGTCTGCATATTAAAGCTCAGCTGCGTGTGCCCATGGCACTTTGGCAGGATGAGAATAACGATATTCATTTGCTTGATGACCATGCTGTAGCCTATCGGCTATTGCGAAAGGGAGAGTCACCAGATTTACCTTTATTGCGTATTAATTCAGATAACCGGGCTTCTGCATTCAGATTGTTGCTCAGCCTGCAGCAACATGTTGCTGCTAAAATGGCGGTTTTAAGTGAGATACGCACCTCAGGAGAGAGTTGGAAGATTAATTTCTCTCGCGGCGAATCATGGTTGTTACCTCAGGGAGAGGAAGTTTCAGTGATTCGTCGACTCGCAAGCATATTGAAGGAACCACGCTGGCAACATCGCAATTGGCGAATTGATGCACGGGTACAATCACGCTGGTTTATCCGGCCAGTAAGACATGGGGGAATAATCTAATGCCTAAGAATGATCAGGTTCTGGTGGGACTCGATATTGGCACAAGTAAAATTGCCTGTGTAGTGGCTGAGTCATCACCTGATGGGAGACTTGATGTTATTGGTATCGGCACCCATCCATCACGCGGTCTTCGTAAAGGGGTTGTGGTCAATATCGAAAGCACGGTTGAATCGATCAGGCTGGCTGTTGAGGAAGCGGAGCTGATGTCCGGTGTAGACATTCAATCGGTATTTACTGGTATCGCAGGCAGTCATATCCGGGGTTATAACAGTCATGGTGTGGTGGCTTCCAAGAATGGTGAAGTGATGCGGGAAGATGTGGAACGCGTAATTGATGCAGCAAAAGCCATGAATATACCGGCTGACCAGAAGATTCTGCATATTCTGCCGCAGGAATACATTATTGATAATCAGGATGGCATTCGCGAACCGATAGGCATGTCCGGTGTACGCCTGGAGGCAAAAGTTCATATTGTCACCGGAGCCGTTTCCTCAGCGCAGAATATTATCAAATGCTGCAACCGTTGCGATCTTGATGTATCGGATATGGTACTGGAACAGATTGCGTCCAGCGAAGCGGTACTGATGCAGGATGAAAAGGATATCGGCGTGGTGCTGGTCGATATGGGTGGCGGTACAACTGATATTGCCATATTCCTCAATGGTGCCATCCGTCACACGGCAGTGATTCCGATTGGTGGCGATCACTTGACCAATGATCTGGTGATCGGACT
Source organism: Zetaproteobacteria bacterium (assembly GCA_021545665.1). The sequence goes on along the minus strand of JAJRTX010000156.1, from coordinate 230 downwards.
GAGAACCTCAGCTCGTGAAGCTGATCAGTTGAAAAGGAAATATGGTGCCTGTGTAACTTCATTGGTGTCTCCTGAAGATCAGATTGAAATCCCCAGTGTTGGCGGTCGTGCGCCGCGCCCGATGCCGCGTCAGGTGATGGCCCAGATTCTCGAACCCCGCGTCGAGGAGTTATTCGAGATGATCAAGGATGAACTACAACGCTCGGGTTTTCAGGAACTGGCCGCAGCCG
>JAJRTX010000155.1 GCA_021545665.1 Zetaproteobacteria bacterium | reverse complement strand
TGCCTTTATCCGTATTTCGGCTTTGAACTCCTTGATGGATGATTCAGGTACATCACGTAAATAGATACGTATACCCTGTTCGTCTTTCTGTAATTGCCAGGGTTGTGCGAGTAAAGTACCGGGCAATAAAAAAAGTAGAGCTAAGAGGGTTAAAATATTTAAATAAAAAATCATAGTGAAGAGTATTGCACAGAAACTAATTATTGTCAGAGAGCCAGTCCGCAGGTTGCAGGTAGTTTTCGTACAGGTCTGCCTCGGGTGTGCCGCTTTCAGGTTTCCAGTTGTAGCGCCATTTGACGAGAGGCGGTAGTGACATAAGGATAGACTCGGTGCGGCCGCCGGATTGCAGGCCAAAAAGTGTGCCACGATCGTAGACCAGGTTATACTCAACATAACGGCCACGACGATATAACTGGAAATCTCTTTCCCGATCGCCGAAGCTTGTGTTCATGCGTTTGATTACAATAGGCTGGTATGCAGGCAGATAATGGTCGCCAACACTGCGCATAAACTCGAAACAGTGATCGAATCCACCTTCATTCAGATCATCGAAGAACAGTCCACCAACACCACGGGTTTCGTTACGGTGTTTAAGAAAGAAATATTCATCACACCACTTCTTGTAGCGAGCGTATGTTTGTTCGCCAAAGGGGTCACAAGCTGCTTTGCTCACCTGGTGCCAGTGAATGACATCTTCACGGAACGGGTAATAGGGAGTCAGATCAAAGCCGCCTCCAAACCACCAGACCGGCTCAGCCCCTTCTTTTTCGGCAATAAAAAATCTGACGTTGGCATGTGAGGTTGGAATGTAGGGATTATTTGGATGTATGACAAGTGATACACCCATTGCCTGAAAGTTACGGCCGGCCAGTTCAGGTCTGTGTGCTGTAGCCGAGGCCGGAAGACTTGCTCCATACACATGTGAAAAATTGATACCTGCCTGTTCAAAAACTGAACCCTCTGACAGCACGCGTGTTCTGCCACCCCCTCCATTTTCATGCTGCCATTCTTCCTGCTGGAAATCTTTCCCCGAATCAAGTGATGCGAGACCCCCGCATATAGTGTCTTGCAGGTTAAGCAAATAATTTTTTACGGCATCAAGATCAGGAATGGACGGCATGAGGTTCCCCGTAGCTGTGGTTATAGTGAAATTTCGATGTGTGGGCTGGCATGCTTATCGCCGTCAACAAATGGTTTGCAAAGCAATATGCGATCGGGTTTTATAGTATATTTTTTAGTAAGAATGCCCTTCAGATTTAACATGCGTTGTTGCGCAAGTTCCAGAATTTCGCGATCATCCTTTGCGGTATCCGCGTGATCGTCATGATTGATGTTCTGGGTGTCCGCGGTATCAAGTAGTACCTTGCGGTCATGTTCGGTTGCATGGGCGCATAAATGCAGGTCTACTTCAGGTCTGTCCTGTGTGATTTTCTGAAGGCGTTTAAGATAGTCATGCTGGTCATCCGGAAAGTCAGCCTTTCCCGCTTCATACTCAATATCACTTAATCTAATATAGCCACCAGAGTTGATGGCCGAGTCAGCCAGTGCCAGGGCAATGCCGTATGGACCCAGTGCATAGATAAGATAAGAACTGGCGCCGGTTTTGATGGCTCTGGTAATGGCAATATTGATGATGTTGCCAATTGAAAAATCCGGATTAGTGATATTACCCGTCACAGGAATGCTCAGTGTGATGGTGTTATCTCTATCGCGTAACATGTTTAGCGCCTGATCCAGCGGCATGCCAAGCTGTTTACGCAGCAGATCGGCTTTCTCTGTGCTCACTGGTGCTATTTCCAGATTTCTGGCTACAATATTAATCTGACCGTTAAGCGCTCCCTTTTTCGACTTGAAGGTACTGTCGGTGTCCAGTTGTCCCTGCCTGAACAGGTAACCTGTATAGTGCCGCAGGTAAGGCGTCAGACGTGGCATGCTGATAGATTTTGCGGTCAGCGCCAGATCCAGATCATATTCAGGTGAGAATGGGTACACGTCGCCTGCCAGTTTCACAGTCCCGAATTTTGCAGGCAGTAATTCGATTAGTAATGATGTGGGCTGTTGAATTTGAGCGTTATCCAGACTGCCCAATTCGAATTTTTTGATCTGCACACTGGAGCGATAGGCGGGTTGTACACTTTCATCGTCAATCTGTACATTGCTCTCACCGGTTATTGTCAGAGAGTCTAGTTTGAACTTAAAGTTGGCTTCCCGGGCAATAACGGGATCTGTCCTGTTTGCAGGTACAGCGTTGTGCTGTGAAGTATCCGGTTGATCAGCCGGAATAATATCAGCTGGCAGATCGGCGGACTTTTTTGATTCGAGTAATTTACCCAGTGGAATCAACACACCTTGCTTATCTCGATAAATGGCCAGTTGTAATTTGTCGATAATGACACTACCGAGCGTCAGCTTATCCAGGTCATCAAACGTGATTTTGTCGATGGTCATGAGATCACTTCGGACCATGGGTGTTGATTCACCAGGCAGCAGCTCATTGAATAAAGTGGTTTGTTTAAGTTTGATGTCAGATAGGGTGATCTGATTACGACTCTGAATATCGATATTCCCGGCCTGTAACTTTTTAAAACGTAGTAACTCGATATTTTTTTCAGGCTGTATGATGCTTGACTGATTGACTGATAGTGATCCGGAATACGATACACTGAACTGCTCTTTACCTGATTTGTCTTTATCAAGTGTCAGGCTGTTTTTACCTGTTATGGTCATATCGCTGGCACTGAACACCAGTTCCGGGCGAGTATATTTTGCATTGGTTAATATGAAAGTGCCGTCATGATTGATATGCAGACGCCCATGATGCCCAAGCTTGATGGCCATGTTGCCGGTTACCGTGAGCTGGCCATACAGATCAGGCATCAGCGGTTGTAATTCCAGGGTATCCAGATTCATTCTGCCTGATACGTCCAGCGACTCACCAAACAGCTGCATATCGATATCCAGCTCAAGTATGGCATCATCAAGCTTGCCGTTGAAAGCAAGATGGGCTTTATTATTGGCATCCCAGCTATGCAGCTTTTGTAATGTTGCATTATTTATCTGCAGCAGATGATCCTGTTTATTGATGTGTGCTTTCACCACGGCATTGTTCAGTGTCAGTGATTCAATACCGGCTTGCCAGGCATTGCCGCCAGGTTCGCTGCTATCGCTGTTGCCCTGGATCTTAAAGCCGGCAACGATTAATGCACCCTGAGCATCCTGTTCAATGAGAATTTCAGCATCATGCAGGCTGGCATCGTTAATGACCAGTCGATTGCGCAAAATAGTAAAGTAGCCTACGTTGAGTCGTACGTGTGACACCCGAAGAAAAATGGTTTGATCATTTTTAATCAGTAGTTGATTGATAGAAATGATTGCTGTGAAAGGGTTGTAGTCAATATCAGCGATCTGTACAGTCTCAGCTCCAGCTTCCCTGAGACCCTTTATCAATTCATAACGGATAATGTAGGGTAATACCAGTAAAATCAGAGTAATAGCAACGGTAAAATAGAACACGCGACGTAAATAACGTGCAGCTTTTGCCGGCTTTTTTACCTGAGCTTTGTGCTTGTTTATGGTCTTACTCATGGCGATATTATCATGGTGCAGGGTATGCTTTTATCTGTCCGGCCGTGTAGGTCAGGCGGCTCGAATGACCTGACCGGTACAGACATCACGAATTTCAGTGGGCTTTCTGTTCTGGCCGGTTTCACCACCCAGTATAAACCGGATACGGCCATGAAAATACTGTTGTACCTGTAACCGGGTAGTTGCCGGACGTTTACCGTTGAGGTTGGCGCTGGTTGATACTATTGCCTGATCAGCCGCACGGCACAGGGCAGAAGCTATCGGGTGGGCTGTAACTCGCACAGCAATGCTGTTATGAGCACCACGCAGCCAGACAGGAGTTGATGAAGATGCTGGAACCAGCCAGGTTGTTGGGCCGGGCCAG
>JAJRTX010000154.1 GCA_021545665.1 Zetaproteobacteria bacterium | reverse complement strand
CGTCCACCTCAGGCAAGGCTTTCCCTGTGCTACGAGGCTAACGTAATCGAGTTTGGTGACGATTCCAACGTGTTCAGTGCTGCCAATACCACCAGCCAGCTGTCAAGCGCTGGCCTGCCGGGCGTATCTGGATGGAGCAAGATCGGCTTTACTTCTGATCCTCTCCATGCGTTGACTGGTAGCAACAACACCTATTACGGTCTGCCGGTAATCGGCTTCAAGGCTACCGTTCTGGGTAACAGCAATGTTGGTGTGGGTGCATCTTATGGTTCGGCCGTAAACCATGCCTACGAGCGTATGGTGTCTGGTGAAACAGGCGTCGGTTCAACTGTGTTCCAGGCCGGTTTTGCCAGTGACTGAACAGTGAGCGATCTCTAGAATTCGGCATCTCAGCTGAATTCTGTAGGGAAATAAAAAGGGTTGCTTCGGCAACCCTTTTTTTGTGTTTTTATTTTGCTCGTCTGTTTTCTTGGCATATGCCGGTAATGTGGAACCATTCGCAAACCGCTTGGTCTATTGTGGTAACATGCACATTAAGCGTCCATTTTTTCAATTGCAAGTTAATTCAGGTATCGGGTATGGGTTTGAGATCTTTTCTGATAAGCGCGGTTCCCGTGTTTTGTGTTGGTGTTCTGTCTTCGCAACTTGCAGTGGCGGCAGTTGCTGTAGAAATTAATGATGGGAATGGCGGTGTACTCTGTAGTGGAAGCCTTGTCGATATGTCCACCACCACAAACCAGGTGACTGTAGGCATGGATGGAAACTGTGGCTCGGGATCGGGTAATCTTGTCTCTTCCCAGATCGATATGGGCAGCATCGATGAAGGAAGTTATACTGCCTTGACCAAGACCATTTTTGATGGTGTGATGCTTACCCCGCCGATAGCAATCCAACTGGATTTAAATAACCCACCCATGCAAGGCACAGTGGCGTCAATTAGTGCTGCTGATGATTTGACTTACAATGTCTCTTATTCCACCGCCAATGTCCGGGTTGATAGCAATACCCTGGACTCATTTGGCGTCATTGTTTCTGATGCTGCCGGTCAATCCGCCACCTTGACCTTTTCTGTGACAGTGAATGATGTGGCCGCTCCCCCGCCCCCTCCGACTGGCGACTGTACGCCAACCACTACCATTATCTGCAAGGGTGACTTGGATCTTACGACAAATGGCGAACAGTATTATGTACCCATTGATTTAAATACGACTCAGGTGTGGGTCATTGCGCCGGACAAAAGAGGTTCTTATGAAGCATTTTCTTTCCGTTATTTGACGGATGTGATGACGGTTTCAGTCAGTGAGAACTATGCTGTGGATTCTACAGTGGAATTTTGCACCAAACAGGTGGCTTCTGGAAGTCTATATCTCAATGAAATCGCCACCTATGGACAGTGCCATGTAGATCCGAACAAGACGTATTATTTGAGAGTTACCAGTCCAAAGTCTGGTAGCTACAGTGTTTTTTATTAGCCCCTAGGGGTTTGTTCAATAGTAACTGGGGCGGTGGCGAAAGCTGCCGCTTTTTCGTGTGTTCCCTCTTCAGCTATATTGATTGAGAAATGATGAAAAAGATCGTTATTTTGTTGTTCCTGCTAGCGCCTGTCGCCGCGTATTCTCAGGATGATAACCAGGTGCTTATCGATGGTCGGGAAGTGGATCTTACCCTGGGAGAGCTGCGTATGGCGCTGCGGACTGCCCCGGAAGATGTACTGAAACTGCTGCTGGTTCAGCCCAGTAAAATTCGTGAGGTAATGGATAGCACCTACATGGCAAAGGTGGCTGCAACCAGAGCCAGGAAGAAGGGTCTGGACAAGGATCCGGTGGTTGCTGCGCAGATCTGGAAGTTCACCAATAATATATTGGCGGAAGCAGAAATAGCCGATGTGCAGGAGAAATTAGTAGAAAATGCAAACTACGGAGCAGCCGCCAAAGAGTTGTATATAGCCGAAAAGGACAGGCTGAAAGTGCCGGAAACATTTATGGCCTCCCATATATTGCTAAATGCAGAGGCTGATGAGACAGATGAGTCAGTACTGGAGCGGGCTAAGAACCTGCGCAAACAGATCGTCGCGGGGAAGCTCGATTTCAAGGAAGCCGCGAAGCAGTACTCCAAAGATACAGGCAGCGCCAAGGCTGGCGGTTCCCTGGGTACGTTCAACCGTGGGCGCATGGTAAAGCCTTTTGAGGAAGCATTGCTGGCGCTGAAGCCGGGTGAAATCAGCGAGCCGGTAAAAACCCGGTTTGGATATCATCTGATTTTGCTGGAAGAGCATATCCCTGCGTACACCAAGCCGTTTTCTGAGGTAAAGGAAGCGCTGGTTCAGAAGGCAAAGAACAAGGTTGCACATGAGATCAAGGTCGATTACTGGCTGAAGGTGAAAAATGATCCAGATGCGAAGGTGAATGAGGAAGCATTCAAAGTGTTTACCGACAAACCGATCGTCACACCCAGATGATACAGGTTGTCATTCCGTATATGGTTTCCTCCAGTTTTGTAAGAACCTGTTGGTTTTCATGACAGGGGCAGGATTGTTTTCGCATATCCGGCCTGTTGGTGGAGAACGCATGGCGTTTCCTGGCCTTGATGAAAATCCGCATATATTGTCCTTCTCGGCGCAACGGCTTTGAAATAAGCCACCGGAATGAACAGGTTTTCAATACGCTGCTCTGACCTGTTGTGTCATCTATGCCGACAAGTTCTTTG
>JAJRTX010000153.1 GCA_021545665.1 Zetaproteobacteria bacterium | reverse complement strand
TGGCGAGCAAGCTCAAGAGCAGCCCGTGGCGTTTTTTGTCTCTTTTTAACTCATAATATCAAGTCTTTCATGAGGCATAAAAGGAGAGTTTATAGCTCAGGGACGCAACTCTTTTGAGTGCCATGCACGCAGGATGATGATTAAATTGTCATCCAGCACATAGCGCAACACATATGCGCCAGATCCAAATTGAATGATAAGCTCTCGCCTTCCACTGCCGTCATCCATGGGCCTGCAACGATTTGGCCACTTCTGAAGGCTTTTCGCCCCTTGGCGAACAAGTTCAGCCGCTTTTTTTGCTGCGGCAGGATTCACAGATTTAAGGTGAGTGAAGAGTCGAAACTGATCCTGGATGGCTTCAGGATGCCAGATTATTTTACAGGGCATGGGATCTCATCGTCCGTACCGATAGACCTCAACCATGCATCAACCTTGTCGTGCTCTATGAAATTCCCGGCACGACACTCTTTGAGCCTGCGCATATCTTCATCAAGCTCCTTCGATGCCCGCCCCGTATTCATTTCGAAGGGGAGGCCGCCTGTTCTTTCAACCTGATGATAAAACAGGTTAATGGCTTCCGATGGTTTGATACCAATTTCTTTGAGAATCTCTTCCGCCTGCTCTTTGAGTTTTGGTTCCATCCGCGCCCTTACTACCGATGTCTTTGCCATGATGTCACCTCACGGATATAATGTAGCACTAATGAGCTACAAGAGCAATGAGCGGGATCAAATGTGAAGGGGTCAGTTTGAGCCTCCCCCAGTTTAACGGATACAATAAATAGGCGAATATATCGCCCTGGGAGTATCCAATGAGTAAGCAAAGAACATACAAGACATTCACACGTGAATTCAAGATTGAAGCCGTCCGGATGATGGAGTCATCAGATCGACCATCATCCGAGATAGCGATGGAGCTGGGGATTCGTCGCAATCAGCTTTACAAGTGGAGGGAGCAGTTGAGCGAGAAAGGTGATAAGGCTTTTACCCGCTCGGCAGGGCGACCAAAGAAAGAAGAACAAAGTGATCTGACAACTCTCAGGCAGGAGAATACACGGTTAAAGGAAGAGAATGAAATTCTAAAAAAAGCCGCCGCGTACTTTGCCAGAGAGCTTACGTGAAGTACGCATTCATTCGAGAACATCAGCAACAATATACGGTGAAGCGAATGTGTAAGGTGTTAAGGGTGTCCAGTAGTGGATACTACGACTGGTTTGACCGCCCCGAAAGTCGGCGCAGCCGATCAAACCGGGGTTTGATCAGCAAGATACAGTGCTTTCACCAGGCAAGCCGTAAAACATACGGTTCTCCTCGCATCCACCGTGACCTTCAGGCCTCAGGTGAATCGGTTGGCATCCATCGCGTTGCCCGATTGATGAAGCAGGCTGGAATTCAATCGAAGATGGCAAAGCGATTTGTGGTTACAACAGATTCCAGACACACCATGCAAGCAGCACCCGATCAGCTTAAACGTCAATTCCAGACCGATGCGCCCAATCGAGCATGGGTGTCGGACACGACCTTTATTGCAACACGTCAGGGCTGGTTGTATCTGGCAGTTATCCTTGATCTCTACTCCCGGCAGGTGATTGGCTGGGCTATGGGTAACAGGAATGATCGGCAGCTTGTTTCAAGCGCCTTGACCATGGCCGTGTGGCGCAGAGGAAAGGTGCGCCATGTGGTTGTTCACTCCGATCAAGGCAGCACTTATGCCTCCAGTGATTACCAGCAGCTACTTAAAGAGCATCACCTTATTTGCAGCATGAGCAGGAAGGGTGAATGTCTCGACAATGCGGTGGCAGAAAGCTTCTTTGGCACGTTGAAGACTGAACTGGTTGACGATGAAGACTATAAAACCAAAGATGAGGCGAGAGGTAGTCTGTTTCACTACATCGAAACATTCTACAACCGCAGAAGAAGACACTCGCATCTGGGCTATGTCAGCCCAGTCGAGTTTGAGGCCAGATGTGTCTCTTAATTTTCGAGTCCGTTAAATCGGGGGAAGCTCAAGTCTTGCAATCATACATTTTTTTATTCCAACTCTTGTCCTGGTATTCACTTCCAAATCAAACAACCTTCCTCTTCAGCAGGTTTAGGGGTCAGATACTTGTTTCGCGGACTCCCCGCACCAGTTGCAGGACAGGGTGGGCTCCAACGGCAGTCGCATAACGGATCACGCTTTTCATACTGGGTAGCTGTGAGCCACCTTCGATTCGAGCAACTACCGACTGAGTGGTTCCCATACGTTTAGCTACTTCAGCCTGAGTAAGCCCGGCATCAGATCTTGCTTCAATCAGGGAACGGGCAATTTCAAACTCGTACGCATGAGATTCGTAAGCTTCACGAACATCCGCATTCTGCATCCACTGTTTTTTAAGTTCGGCTAGTTTGGTCATAATCCGGCCTCCTTTAGCCGTTGGCGAGCAAGCTCAAGAGCAGCCCGTGGCGTTTTTTGTCTCTTTTTAACAAGGGCATGCAGAACAATAATACGTCGCCCTTTTGCTGTAACATAAATGGCCCGTGCAATGCCGGGTTGTGCCTTCATGCGGATTTCCCAGAGCTTGTCTTCCAGATGTTTCACTTAAGGCTCTCTTACCTTGTGCGGCCCAAGGGACTCGAGCATCTCGGCAATATGCAGAAACTTTGCCTTGAATGATGGATCAAGCTTTTCCAACTCCGAATCCACCGTTTCGTTCAAGGTTTCTACCAACCAGTTCATAATGGGAGATTATAGCAATAATGCGATATAGTCAAGAAGCAGGGCTTAGGGGTCAGTTCTTTAGTTTGCACTTACAGCCGGTGATCAACGAATACTGAAAAACAGGGATAGTATATCCTTTTCTTATCAGCCAAAACCTATCACAGTTCCGGGGACACATACTTAATTATTGATAATCGAGGTTGATTCACGCACTTTTTTGTAATGGCAAGAGTGCTTTGGGGCTAGTTCAGTTCTTTAGTCCGCACTAAATTAGATCCCTGACCAGGACCTCAAATATTTGAGCACGGTTTTTTCCAGTGTAAAACCATATCCTTTGACGATACTATCGGATTACGATACTATCGTAGACTATGATTAAAGGTTTTGCGGACAAAGAGTCTGAAAAGGTCTGGCTGGGCGAGATGTCACGCAAATTACCGCAAAACATCCAGCGCGTTGCCAGGAGGAAGTTGCGAATGCTCAACAACGCCGAAGGGCTGGAAGATTTACGGGTACCGCCAGCGAATCGTCTGGAGGCGTTAAAGGGGAGCCGTGCCGGTCAATGCAGCATACGCATTAACGATCAGTGGCGTGTTTGCTTTGTCTGGCAGCATGGCGATGCTGTGGATGTCATGATCGTAGATTATCATTAAGGAGGCCTGATATGAGCAGTCGTTTGCCCAACATTCATCCCGGAGAGATCCTGTTGGAAGAGTTTTTGCAGCCGATGGGAATTAGCCAATACCGGCTGGCACAGGAGACTGGCATCTCCCCTATGCGTATCAGCGAAGTTGTTCGCGGAAAACGTTCTGTTACCGCCGATACAGCATTGCGGCTGGCGCGTTATTTCGGAACTTCAGTCAAGTTCTGGATGGGCCTGCAGGATGACTATGAAATCGAACAGGCTCGCCTGATACTGGCGGATCGCCTGGAGCACGAAGTACACCCTCTGGCTGCCTGAGTTCGAACCGGTAGGGTCAGCTCTTTAGTTTGCACCAATCATCAGCACCCCTGTAATGATTTTTTCCAGCGTAAAACTATTTTTGAGAAGGTCGGATGTGGCGCTAGCGTTAAATGAGTGGCCACTCAGATCCTGATTCACATTCTCAAATGCCTTTTGCTGGATCTCTTTCAACAGTTTGCTGACCGACGCAGGTGATTGGGCTGGCACACTGCTGCCAAATGGACAATATTTTCTCAGGGACTATAATCAGCAACATGAAAACGCAGTGGTCTTTACTTATGGCTAACAATTCTATGAGCAATAAAATGAGCATGGAAGAGTTGATTGCGGCTATTAAAGAGCTGAATGAGTCATTTTGGCTTCATCTTAATCAGGCACTTGTAGAAACGCCGGCAAATTATCTTATCGAAGAACTGGGTGACAAAGTTTCAAAGTCAGAGATCAAAAATGCCTATCAGAAGTTTTCATTTGGTATGCATAATGCAGAATTAGAGGGCTGGCTTGGCATTAAGCATTCCTGAGCACCTTCAGGGAAAATTAGATGAAACAATATCTGAAGTCATAGAGAAAGGGCCCGATGGTATCCACTGGTCGTTTGGCGGTGGGTCTGCATTAGAATGCTGGATTGGCCACCGGCAGAGTGAGGATATAGATATCTTCCTGCTCGATCCCCAGGCTCTGCCATATTTCTCTCCGAGCAGAGAGATGGTTACAATTACTGCTGATTACAAAGAAGATCACCTGACTTTGAAGCTGTTGCTTCCAGATTATCAAATAGACCTGATTGCTTCACCTCCCCTGCTTGAAAATCCTTATGAAAATATTGATGGCATCCGGATAGAAACGCCATCCGAGATTTTGGCTAAAAAAGTGTTTCATAGAGCAGATGAGTTTAAGCCGCGTGACTATTTCGATGCAGCTGCCTGTTTTTATGTCGGCATCAATCTTGACGAAAGATGTAAAGAGATATTTAGAGAGAAGAGTGAAACGCTCCTGGTTCGGTTAAGTCAGTTTTCACTGATGTTAAAAACTGATGAGTTTAAAAAATCATTAGATGTTTACCCACCGTTCAAACCGGTGGTTGAGAACGTGGAATCCATTTTTCGGGATGGGCTTCAAGAGATTCAGTAAAGGGACAGTATGAAAAGGGTCAGGCCTTTACTTTATAGCTTTTGGCACTACGCTGATCTGATGTCACGTCCATTACGATTGGAATATCCAGGAGCTCTTTATCATATAACCAGCCGTGGGAATGCCCAGGCGCCGATTTTTCTTAAAGATGAAGACCGGGAGCATTTTGTCCATCTGTTGAAGGATGAGGTGATCCAGCAAGGCTGGGTATGTTATGCATGGTGCTTGATGGACAATCACTATCACTTTTTAATTGAGACGCCTGAGGGGAATCTTTCACGTGGTATGCAACGTCTGAATGGCCGGTATACCCAGTCTTTCAATCGTAAGCATGGCCGGGACGGTCATATATTTCAGGGAAGGTACAAGGCTATTCTGGTCGAAAAAGAATCACATCTTCTGGAGCTTTGCAGATATATTGTACTGAACCCTGTCCGGGCCGGGATGGTAGAGGAAGTCAGTCGTTGGGCATGGAGTAGTTATCATGACACGCTTGGCAATAGAATGGATTCGAAATGGCTGGCTGCTGATCGCATTCTTGAATTGTTTTCAGTGAATCGAAAAGAAGCTGTTGAACGTTACCGCCAGTTTGTTGGGGAAGGAGCTGGCGAGCCATGGAATGAGTTGCGTGGTCAAATTTATCTTGGCGGAGATGACTTTTTAGCCAGGAGTAAAGCTATGCTTAAGAACAGGGAAATTGATGCGGACATCCCATCTGCACAATTTCATCCTGAAAGAGCGACGCCGAATCAGGTGCTAAGGGATGTTGCCAGAGCATATGGGGTGGATGTGAGTGAAGTATTGGATCGGCACATTAATCGAGAAGCATATCGGACAGGAGTGTTTCTGCTGCGTCGCGCATGCAATTTAAGCTTGAAGGAAGTTGCTGAACTTGCCTGTATTTCACCGGCAAGGGTATCTCAGATTCAGAAACAGGTGAGTAGTGAAGGGCTTGTCCCTGCCTTAGAGGACTATAAAGTAAAGGCCTGACCCCGATTCCTCACTGTATAGCATATTTATGCTATACCCCCGAAAACCTGTTCAGGCTATAATAGCGAGTGTCCGGGACAAGGAGGCTTTCTATTGTTTGAAGATCTTGGCCTGCTGTTTTTCACGGTTTTGATTCTATC
>JAJRTX010000152.1 GCA_021545665.1 Zetaproteobacteria bacterium | reverse complement strand
TCAAAGTTTATTGTCCGTGTCCAACGTACTGAGAAATGATCCCCATTTACGTCTGAGGCCGGAGCATTATCCAGCCAATCAAAGTCAATTTGCGGATCATCTCGTACGAATACCGGATCACCGGACATATCTGTATTATTAAAATACTCACCCCACCAACCATTTACCGAAAGCCATTCAAACTGGTACTCCCATGTATTATTTGTTTCATCCACTTCTTCGACTACATTGTCAGGATCTATAACCAATTGTACTGTGTGGATACCAGGCGTAGTGATAATTTCCTGCCAATCAATATCTCCTGCGTTAGCGAATGCTCCTAGAGAACTGAAGGAGTAATGAACAAAACGCTGATTGTCGATGAATAAATCCACGTAGAATGGAGTTGTAACATCGACAGCACTGTCGTTGGTAATGTACCAATCAAAATACGTGGGTTTCCCTGCATATAACGTCCCTTCCTCATCGGTATTTTTCACAGATGAGGGAACCACCGGGAGAGCATAACCAAGTGGAATCCATGGTCGCAGATCGGGTAGCGCCAGCTCGCATGATGGTGTAGTAACAGACGCGCTCTGACCACTGAAGGATTCGATGCCATTTTTCGAGGATTTCACGACGTAGGTATAAGTTGTGTCCTCCTGAAGAGAAGAATCGGTATACGTCGTGACGTTGCTTCCGACCTGGGTCAGAAGCTGGCCATCACGATAGATATTGAAGCCATCCTCAGCGGCAGAATTATCTGTCCATGTCAGTTGCACACTATCACACGCCGTCGCTGTTGCCGTGATATTGGTAGGCGTCGCCGGTAGCACGGTAAACTTCCAGGTATTGCTCCAATTACTTTCGGCAGCCGTGTCACCTGTGCCATTGCGTGCCTTGACCTTCCACTCATAAACATAACCCGGCTCCAATGACGCACCGATATCCCACTGGCGGTCGCTGTTCCACTGACGATTATGGGACCCTACACTCTGCCCTTGCTTGTTGTACATAGCCCAATACTGATCAGCGCTGCCGTTCCAATACAGGGTTATATCATAACCTTCATAGAACTCTGTATTGTCAGGGGGGGAGGATAGGGTGGGCGCAGGGGGAGCTGGTGGTGGGCACGGTGACAACAATTGATAGCTCAGCTCGACGAGCGCATTCCCAGTGTTTTCATACCACTCCATCTGAACTTCTTCTTGCCCACCAGGAAGATCAACTTCTCGAGAATATTCTTGATCGTGATCTCCCCACTCATCGAATATTTTTTGATCTCCGACCCATACACGCACGCCATCATCCGTATGAACTTGAAAGCTGTATGTTCCACAGGAAAAATTAGCCTTCTTGTTAAGGCGAGCACTGATATGATCTGTTGGAAACCCATAACCAGGCCCACCAGAACCCAAATCGATACCTAAACCATAACCTTCGTTCTTCTTGAGGGCAGGCGTTCCTCGTAAGTCCATGTTTCCATAGTATTCTACGCACCACTGCCTGTCATCACACGTCTCGTCCTTCGGCAGGAAGCCAGGTCCTTGCCACCAGGCTTCGAGGCGTGCATCTCCTCCGCTATCGTAATATTCAACTTTGATCTCATGCTCCCCAGAAAGGAAACCACCCCAGTCATGCCCGTCAAAGGATGAATCCCACCAGCCGTCCACCCGCTTCTGGCCATCAATGTAGATGCGACATCCGTCATCATGCTGACAGTGGAAACGGTAGTCTCCTCCTGGAAAGTTAACTCTCTTCGTAAATCGAGCACTAAAATGATCATTAGGGCAAGAATCTGCCGGCTTACCATCTTTCCAATTCTTAAAAATATAAGTATCATTTTCTCTAATCTCGTCACAACGAGTCCCAAGGTTTTGATCACTGAAGTACTCAACATACCAGGAGTCTGAAGGAGCAGGCGTAGGAGGCGGTGTGGGAGGTGTCGTATTGCAGTTGTACTGTTTGCTAATGTGGTAATTTGGATAATGCTCTGAGTACACATAATGGCCTCCTGCGTTGTCCCAAACCTCTAAACCCAATTCTATGTCACCATCGGGAACGCCATCGGCACAGAGATCCCAGGTGTAGGCATAAGGAGGCGATGTCACAGTTGCTATCGGGTGCCATTGCCCATTACAGGCGCCACTGAAAACCACGCGGTTGATTCCTCCTGAACCACCAGAGACATTGGCCTGGAGATTAACCACGCGCGAAGTAATAGTCTGTCCGTTGGATGGGCTCACCCAGGAGGCTGACAGTGTTCCTCCGCCTCCTCCCAAGGGAACATTAGTTGATATGACGCTCCTTCCTGCATGTACATTTGTGCAGGTCCCTTGCCAACACGCTGGATAGTCCACTCCATCGAGACTGTAACCACCGCCATTTTCGTCAAAAACAACAGCTGTTCGTTCAGTACCATAGCAATCATTCCTTGAAGGGACTATATATATCGCAATATGCTGGTGCGGTGGATTATAGCTACTCAATTTACCCAATTTGGTGCCCTGTACATACAGAGTACCAACTTTGGGCGTGCCGGAAGAGAAATAAAAATGTCCCAAAGTCATGCACAACTTATTTGAACCATCGCTATCAATTTCAAAAAAATGATAATCATAATCATTGGCATTACTGGCGGTATGGACGTAACGGATATTCGTTGGTGCTAGCACATATCTGTCGTCTTGTACACATTTACCGTTTTCACAAACATCTAAAGCATACTTATCGCCTCCTCGGTGCCAGTCTCCGTTGTTATACCCTCCACCTGATGCAATTCGGCCTGAACCAGCTTTCATGGGCCATTTCAATGCAGGAAAGGAAAATGATGACAAATCAATGCCGAGTGCCTTGTAATCCGGTGCGGGATAGGGCCTTGGGCGACCTACGATTTGAATACTCGATAGTATTCTCTCTGCAACAGGCAAATAAATATGTTTACTAACAAGCCGAAATTGATAAAAATAGTCATAAATATAATAAACATGCTCGATGAAATCATTGTTGTCACTATCAACACCTATATATTCTTTTCCTTCGCCATCTGATACAATCAACGATTTTTCGGCTATGATCTGATTATCTGAATGGATCTGGTCTTTATAATTCTGCCATTCAATTTCTGACACCTGTGAGACGTTAACCGAGAGAAAACTTCCTTGTAGCGGCGCGCCCAGCTCGTCTACCATAGAATCAGGACTGCTAATTCTAAAGCCAAAATCCCTGTAGGGCAGATTTTGGAGTTTCCAAGTTGAAGGATAGGAGACTTGGAACGCCCAATACGGATCAGTATATTCAACCCAAGTTTGTGTTGACAGCGGAGTTTCTACCGTTGGGGTAATGCCAATGGTATTCTTAGATATGTCCTTTGCCTTGGAATAGCGAGGAAAAACTACTAAGAGTGCGAATGTTAATAAGGTAATCGTGAGATATATCTTTTTCATTCTTGTCACCTTTGTAATCTGACCGTTAGAATGGTTTCGTTTCAATCAATCATTAAACGGTTTGCGCCCGTCGGGCCACTTGTTCCTCGCGGCCCAGGCTGTCCCGGAGTCTAGTTGTATGTCTGCATCAGACATGGGAGTCACTCCTCTAGACAAAATGAGAATAGCTTGAAAGTCATCAACACAGTTCCTGTTAGCCTTGGACTGCCGGCCACTTGTCGGGACTCGGACAGCACCGGGAAAGAAATCAGCGAATGCCTTCTCTCCTAT
>JAJRTX010000151.1 GCA_021545665.1 Zetaproteobacteria bacterium | reverse complement strand
TGACAATGTACCCAGTGTAGCCGTGGTTGATGCCGTAGCCTTCACACCAGTGGTACCTGTCAGGGTATTAATCTGGGAAGCGATGGTCTCGGCACTGGAGGAATCGGCAATAGCAACTGTGCTGCTACCGTTCGAACTCGAGATCGTCAGGGTCTGGGATTCAACTGAACTATCAGCTACTGACAAAGTAGCTGCTGCAGCTGAGGTTGCACCCGTACCTTCCCGGTTATTCGCACTACTGGCAATCCCGCCATAGTTACCAATGGCTGTTGCCGCTGCACTGGAAATGGAAACCGAGATCTTGTTGGATGCACCGGCCTCGGAGCCTACCTGGAAGTTCTGGTTAGTATAGGTACCATCCAGGATCTTGATGCCGTTGAATGAAGTGGTGGATGAAATCCGGGTCAGCTCGGTCTTGAGCTGATTCACTTCAGAGTTCAGGGCTGAACGGTCAGATGCCGAGTTGGTGGCATTGGATGACTGTACCGCCAGTTCACGAATACGCTGCAGGATGTTATTCGCTTCTACCAGTGCGCCTTCAGCCGTCTGTGCCAGTGAAACACCATCATTGGCATTCCGAATAGCCTGGTTCAGACCACGGATCTGGGTGGTGAAGCGGTTGGCGATCGCGAGACCGGCTGCATCATCCTTGGCGCTGTTAATACGCAGACCGGATGACAAACGTTGCAGAGACTGGTTTAACATGCCCTGTGATTTATTCAGATTGCGCTGTGCAGTGAGAGACGCAATATTGGTATTGATAACTTGAGCCATGATTCTCTCCTTTGATACCAGGCAGTCTGATAATCCAGAATCTCACCTGATCGGAGTTAACTTTTAGCGGATATATCTCGCACACTGGAAATATTTACCGCTCCCGATACTGGTTATCGGATATATTCAGACGATCTTTAGAAAGTATCTCGGAATTTTCGCAGAGATATTGTGGCAGGATTTTGCGAGAGTCATAAGCAGGGAATTATTCAGAATTCCTGCTGGTATACAAATGTTCTGGCGCCAGGGCCAAGCATCATATTACCATCAGGTTGCTGCCGGGAAGTCTATACAGAATGATCCTTGGATGATTATAACGTTGTAAATATCTGTCTCTTTAAAATCAGGAGCTTACCTTAAATGTTTCCCCCGCATGGTATTGCGGTTATTTAGTGCCCCGTAGGAATACAAAGCAGGCACCTCAACTGCTCTTCACCAAAAATGTTAGCAGTATTTTCCTGAAAATTATCCGGGCTGTAAAGATCGATCTCATACAATAAGGATGAATACCCGATCCCTTCGATATAGTACTGTATTTTCTGTCGTTCTGTTTCACAAACATTCCGGATATAAATAAACGGTTTGAAGCGAGTTATGGTTTCTGATGCACTGTTAATGGTGTCCATCGCTGTACCCGCCAGATTGATACATAGAAGATCGCATGCAGTGATACCCAATCCATCAATAGGTATCTGGTCCGTAATCTCTTGCCCTGCAGTATCCTCATGACATTCGTTTCCAGCCACGTTCCATTGACAGGCATGAACGTTCTCAATATTGTTCAGGGCCAGGTTCGCGCATAAACGTTGAAATAACAGGCGCCTGGATTCCACGGCCATTACCAGCCCTGATGTCCCGACAAGTTGTGAAAACATGATCGTTCTGATACCAAATCCTGCATCTGCCTCCAGCACTATATTGCCCTCTTGCAGTAACTGCTGCAGAATACTCACTTCGTTAGCTGCATACTCTCCATACTGCTCCAGTGACTGACCGGCAGTTTCATCAGTACTGTCAAACAAGATCAGCCCATCCCGACACTGTTTTAATGTCAGTGTATCAGTTTCCTTCTGGCTTCCCGCTTGCTCGCTCATCATAAGACACTTATCCTCCGCGATTATCCCTGTATCAAGAACTCCTTGAGAACTTTTACTGTCTCCATTCACCAGGATGTCGAGTTCTGTAGCGATATTACTAATAACATCAGACCATTCACCAAATTTATTCTGGGTAAAGTAACGCATGCAAGGATACCAGAGGTTCGATTTCTGCCCCAATATAGTCCAGTCATTTGGAATACTGAGCTTCCACGTTGGCACACCTAATGCGCCTGCGAATGCCAGTACAGATATATCAACACAGATCACGAGATCCAGGGCAGTGACAAGTGCCGAAACACCATCCAGGTCATTAAACTGATCAAGATCATCCCAATGATGTATTGTCACCCCATACAGGTCCTGAGCTGCCCGCAATTCATCATGACATTCATCATACTGCAGGCTCACAAACTGTACACCCGGAATAGATAGTATGGGCATCCAGTTGCATAAATCCGTATAGGAATGATTACGTGTTGCTGTTCGTTTGCTACTACGCCAGGCAATTCCGACCTTCAATCCTTCTCCTGTTGCCTTCAACCGTTCGCTGAAGCTTTTTACACGCGCGGGATCAGCGATTAAAAAACTTTCTCTTTGTGGAAAACTGTCGATTTCCAGCCTTGTAAAACGGGGCAAGCTACCAGCTGCAATCTGGCAATCAATTGCGGCCAATTCATTAATGCCACAAGAATCCATATCAGGACGCCCCCCGTGTATTAGCGCCTCTGGAAAGGAACGCTCAAATAAAGTTACCAGTCGTGGATCACAATCGATAATGACTCTGTTTGCCTGGGCAATAACATCTGTATAACAGGAAGAAAATAAAATTTCGTCACCAAGGCCCTGCTCACCATGGACCAATAATGTACGCCCATTCAGGGATGTGCCATCCCATACCGGATAGGGAAATTCACGTACAGTGCTAGTTTCTATTAATTTTCGATATTCGTAATCTTCCCAGCCCTGCTTCAGTTTTCCGAGGCATAAATACGAAAAGGACCTGTTCCAGCGGATTGAATTTTTCTCAGGATGAATAGCAGTAATTTTATCAGCTAATTCTATGGCAGACTCATATTTACCCTGCCAGTAATAGGTCTCGGCAAGATTGCTCAGCGATTCAAAATAATCCGGATTGATCTCCAGTGTTCTGTGGTAATATTCACAAGCCAGTTCCAGCCTGCCTAAATCTCGATAGCAGGCTCCGAGGTTATTCAGAGTCATGGTATGACGCGGATTAATTAATTCGGCCTTTTTCAGCAGATCAATTGCCTCATCATGCCGCTCACTTTTACGGTAAAGACTTGCAAGGTTACTGAGCGCATCCACAAACCCAGAATCATATGACAGGGCCGTTTGATAACAGGATTCTGCATTGCAGTCCTGCCCAAGATCCTCATATATCAACCCTTGTGTATTGTAGGCCAACTTATATTCAGGCATTAACTCTGTTGCCTTCAGGGAGTTGGCTAGCGCATCACTCAAGCGCCCCAGCTTGCGCAATACAAAACTGACATTATGATGTGTCTCGGCTTCTTCTGGACGCAATGCCCTCGCTTTCTCGAAACACTGCAGAGCCCTTTCGTATTCATTTATTTTAAGGCAGGTATCTGCGAGGCGGGCGTAGCTAAGATAGTGATCAGGCCGGATCTCAATAGATTTTTCAAAATGACTAATTGCTTCATCCAGTTGGCCACGTGATTGCATCAAACACGCCAGATTATAATGTGCTCCTGCGTGTGCTGGCTCGCTTTCAATAGCCTGATAATAACACTCAAGTGCCCGTTCAAGATCGCCTGATTCTGAATAGGCAAATCCAAGGTTACTCAGGGCACCTGCATGGCCAGGTTGGACTTTAAGTGCATTTTTAGAAAAAGCAATTGATGCCTTATAATCACCTCGTTGTATTTTCAGCGCACCATAAAGATATTGAACCTCTGAATTCTCATGGTTTTTATGAAGGATTTTCTTATAAATGTTTTCTGCATCATCAAGTAGCCCCATCTGATGATTTCTGTGCGCCTGCCTGAACAAAGCTTCAATACTGGACATTTGTATATCTCAACAGTTAAATGATCTTGCAATCAGGGTTATTTTTATTACCTAAGGAAGCTCTGATTAATTTGTTTGTTGTCATTTCGGCGCAAGCCGGAATCCAGCAACGTCATGATTCATAAGCACTAGATTCCGGGTCTCCGCGAAGCTCCGCCCGGAATGACGAATTAATCAGAGCTTCCCTAAATATTACGATCAGTATTACGCCAACAGACCAATAGATTTATTACTATCTACAATGTATCTTTCCTGTTCTACAGATCCGAGGTGTACTTCACCATAAGCCGAAGACCCACCCCAGATATTTTTTTTCCACCACTGGCCGTCTTCTATCCACCAGACTCTGGGATCACGAAAGCTGTCTGCAATTTCCCAGAACTCTTCTTCTGACATGTTCACGTAATCAAGCCAGTAATAGAGGTCACTGGACACTATGTGATCGTATTTTCTTACCATTTCAATACCTTCTTCACGACTCAGGTAATTGGAACGTATATCTTTTGAGGCATGATCAGAGGCTCGTCCATAACCAAACTTGATAAACTTAAGCAAATCATGGATACCATTTTCATAGCGATCATCAAGATTCGAGATAGTTCTGTATGTCCTTTCAAAGGGCTGCTGTGCGGGTTTCCAATTATATTTTTCCTGTAACATCCGGGCATGTTGATTAGGATCCCATTTAAAAAAGTTTCCAATATACAAGCCACGGACACTCGACTTAAGTATTTCTTCATCGCCGGGATATTTAGCCCAAATCAGATCCTTCTCGGATAGCTTTTCCTTTTCGTCATCCAGCATGTCATACCACTCATAACCTCGTAATGCATGCTCATGTCTCATACGTGCACTAAACTCCACAAAATCATCGGGCTCATACATTCCGGAAATATCCCATGCCGTCTCACCCCAAATAATCAATGGAATGTTGAATTTAACTGCAATCTGTATAGGGTAAGTCATGATGCCACAGTGAGCATGCCAGTTCATATCACCCATCTTCCTGAAACATAAGCGATTAAGCATTTTCAGAACTTTCACACTGGGCCCAAAAACAAGGTGGTCTGCGTCAAATATCTCGCGCATCCGGTCTCTGTTATAGTCACCTTCAGGCAAGTAATTATTACCGTGATATGTGACAAGTAGTGGCTTCAGACCGTACTCATTGGCAATGATGTGAGCTTGATAATAACTATCCTTACCACCACTGACAGGTATAATACAGTCATAATCTGACTGATTATGCTGCCTTACCTCTTGCAGTATTTTTTCAAATTTAACCTTTCTCTCCTGCCAGAAAACATCCGTCAGCTTTCCAAATTCTTCAGCAACCCTGCAGCTTGAGCAAATACCTGCCTCATCGACCGATAGATTCACAGCAATTTCAGGGTAAACGCAGCGTTTGCAATAGCTTACATAGCTAGACATTTCTTATCCTCACAATTCAATCAGTTCTGGGCTACGGACGTGATGACCACGTTGGTACAAATATGTTTTTGCAAGAAACAGGCTCTGCTCCCGATGGTGAAATATATTGGCAGCGGATACCGCATCAACTTTTGTCAATTCCAGTGCCTCTGACAAATGCGTCCATTCACCGACGCCTCCACAGGCAATAACCGGAATATTCACTGTATTTGTCACTGTATTAAGTAATTCAATATCGTAACCTGATTTCATACCGTCTCTATCTACAGAATTAAGCAAGATTTCACCTGCGCCAAGTTCTTCAACAGTTTTTGCCCAATCTTCAGGTTTAATGCCTGCCGGTGTTTTCCCCCCTTCCGAAACAACCTGCGATTTCCCGTTAATTCTCTTGATATCAATTGATACAACAATACATTGTGCGCCAAACTCTCTGGAGGCTTCTTTTATAAATTGCGGATTCTTCAGGGCCATTGTATTTATTGATATTTTATCCGCTCCTACTGCAAGACGCTTTTCAATATCCGCAATATTTCTAATCTTTCCACCGACCGTAATAGGCATAAAAGTAACCTTTGATACGTCATCAATAATGTCGATAATATTGCCCCTGTTTTTGCAGCCCAGATCATCTCGTTTCAGGTCGTAATGATCATCATTGGATATATCAAGATATATCAGCTCATCTGCGCCCCATTCGCTAAATCTTTTTACTGCAGATACAGGATTACCTATATTCTTATACTTTCCAAAACCCTTGCTTTGCACCAAAAAACCGTTTCTCAGCAAAAGCACCGGTATCAGACGCTTCTTTTTCATCTGATCTCCAGGAAGTTTTTCATTAACTTCTGCCCTGCTCTCTGGCTCTTTTCAGGATGGAATTGAACCCCGATAATATTTCCGCACTGGACAATGCTACAAAATGTAGAGCCATAGTTAGTTACAGCAATTACTGTACCAGCGTCCTCGGGCTGAAATGAGTAACTATGTACAAAATAGAAATCAGGATTTTCACCAAGTCCTGTCAGGATTGCAGAATTTTGTTTAGCAAGAACATCATTCCAGCCAACGTGAGGTAACGGATAGGAGCCAGAATTCAGTCTATCTACTGTACCGCTTATCCATGCCAGTCCTTGATGGCATCCATACTCATTACCAACATCTGCCAGAATCTGCATACCAGCGCAGATACCCAGGAAAGGGATTTTTTTTTCTAGTACTAGATAATTAAGTGTATCAAGAGGAATCTTTTTCCTGACTTTAGTTACAACCGAGTCGAATGCACCAACCCCGGGCAAAACAATATGAGTTGCCTTTAACAGTAGTTCTGGATCAGCGGTAATGGAAACGTGTTTTGTCAACGATGCAATCAGGTTATAAACAGACCGGATATTTCCAGAACCGTAATCGAGTATGCAGACAAATTTGTCATTCATCATTGCATAATTAAATCCCAGCTCAGAGGGGTTCCTTTTGTCAGGTCTCTGGATGTACGCATACCCAATACATCAGGGAGATGTCTGGGGGCAAGACCAAACCCTGGCCTGATAGACCTCACATTATCACTTGTTAATATCTCACCGACACTGATATTTTTAACAACATATATTGAACGCCGATATTTTAATGATTGGCATTCCTTGCCAGCCGGGCCATAGTGAACGCTCCCAAGAGAGCGCCACGCGCAATTTACGTCGTTTACAAGTTGGTTCATTTCAGAAGGTTCAAGTGAAAATCCAGCATCAGTACCACCATCTGTGCGGGATAAAGTAAAATGCTTTTCAATAACTGTCACACCCAGTGATATACCTGCAACGGGTACAGCTGTACCTAAAGTATGATCAGACAAACCTACCTGGACATTAAATGACTTCATCATATGTGGAATTGTCATGAGATTGATATCATCAGGTGATGCAGGATAACTGCTAGTGCACTTTAGCAGCACGATTTCCCTGCAACCCGATCTGCGCGCCTCATTAACGGTTTCACCAAGCTCCTCCAGAGTCGCCATACCGGTAGATATCAGCATTGGCTTACCAGTTTCTGCTATCCTCCTAATCAGTGGGATATCTGTATTTTCGAACGAAGAAACTTTATAACAGGGAACACCAAGGTCTTCCAGATAATCTACTGCTGTTTCATCAAATGGTGTGCTAAAAGCTATCATTCCAAGCTCATTGCATAATTCAAATATGGGTTTATGCCATTCCAGAGGCGTACTTGCCTCACTGTATAGCTCATATAATGTTTTCCCCTTCCACAAGCTATCCTGTTCTGTAAGAAGAAACTCTCCCTTATTGATATCCAGGGTCATTGTGTCTGCAGTAAATGTCTGCAACTTCAGGGCTTGCACGCCAGATTTTGCTGCAGCCCTTACGATCATAAGCGCTCTCTCAAGTGACCCACCATGATTTCCTGACATCTCGGCAATTACAAATGGAGGATGTGTTTGCCCTATTAGTTTACCGGCTATATAAATCTCATTTTTCATGATTATATTTTTGTATTCTGTAATATTTAGCGTCTTACTAATTTGCATGAATCATAGAGGAATCTATCAACAAATCCTGTATTTCTCTCTAAGAGTATCTTTATTAACCTCCCACTCTTCAGAAAACATTCCCAGCCTGTAAATATCAATATAAATATTATCTTTATAGTGCTGCGACCTGAGTATTCCTTCTACATTAAATCCGAATTTTTTATGTAGTTTTATCACAGGCTCGTTAAATGCCAGCACTTCACAACACAACTTATAAAGGCCCATCTCAGAGAATGCATATTCGAGTGCGTAATATTCCATTTTCACACCTATACCCTTTCTTGAAGTATCGCCGGAATAAAACATCCAGCTTGCGATTTTGCTATCACGTGCAATATCGATAAATCCAACTACACCGGCAGGGCTTGAATCAATTTCAAAAATAAAATACTCCTTTGTGGGATCCTGCAACATTCCGGAATACCATATTTCATGTTCTTCACGAGAAATAACGTGGCTGGTATACATATTTTTTCTGACATCTGGGGAATTCCTGGATTTTAGAACAAAATCCATATCATCCAGATCAATTTTTCGCAAACAGAAACTCATATGTCATACCGCCATCAATTCATTTGTTACACGTCGCGCACCATACCCGTCAACGAGCCTGTGGCCGGTATTACTTGCTTCCTTCCCGATTAAAGGATTTTCCAGATACTCCATAATGGCAGCTTTATAAGTATTACAATCATTCTCTTTGGCATCCCCCAGATATTTCAGATACCCCATACTTGCAAGATCTGCACTGATTTCTTTCTGATTTTCTGCCACTGATACAATAATACTGTACAACCCAAGACAGAATCGTTCCCAAATACTACTGCCACCCGCACCTAACGAAATATCAGCATTTGCCATGAGTTGAGCCATATTATTTATCTGGCAATGAAAATTAAATTCATTAAATCCATTACAATATCTCTCTACTTTTTCTTTATTGAGATTATTTTCACCAACAACCACATCTACCACAATATTCCTGTTTTCTATCTGACGAATCCCTTCAAGAACCTTCATTGTCTCATTCGTGAGATCTACTGAACCGAATGAAACAAGTATTTTTACGCATGGGTTTTCATTTGTGAATGTCCTACTACGCTGAGCAGAGAATTCTTCTCTTAACAATGCAAACTCCGGACCTAATAATTGACGGCATTGTGCTGGTAATAGTCCGGTATAACGTAGCGACTTATTCTTATACTCGTTTTGATCCAGGAGCAATTCACAATCATGCTTCCTGTCGGCCAGATCATCAACAACCATGATCTTGCTGATGGAGTCTCTCAGCAAACGTTCCCAGCGTGCGTCTAGTGTGTAGTGATCAACAACCAGCCAGTCTATAATTCCAATCTCATCTATAAGTTCCTTTGTAAACTCGGCGTCTTCATAGAAGTCTATCCGCACGTCCTGGACACCCACATTGTTTTTTATATTCTCTTTTTCTTGCTCCATCAGAAAATACATATCGTAGCCGGATTTCATGATATATGACCCCATGTTTCCGGGTAAATCTCTGCATAGAAAGGTTATGTCCACGCCACTTTTTTTCAAGCTGCTGGCCAGTACCATGCAGCGCATTACATGCCCCGACCCAATAGTAAAGGATGAATCAACCCTGAAACAGACACGCATGATTCAACATTTTTCAAGAAGAAACCAGGTAACATCATCCTGTGAAAAACTATTGTCACGATGATATACAAACCCATAATCTACCAGCCTTAAATCAGGATATTTATCAAGCATTTCTCCTGCGAAATCACGTTTGAACAATTTATCGCTATGCCCTCTATAGGGTATTCTTACTGGCACAGGACTATAGTATTCTGCAATGCATATATAGCGTTTAGTTACCTGATATAATGACTCATAAACCCGCATAAGCATGCAAGGATCAATATGAATAAGAACACCTTTAATCAGCGTGAAATCCCAGCGTTTGTCCGGTTTAAAATCCAGGATCGTATCATGATATATCTCGACTTTTCCCCAGGATTTCATAGCACTCACAGCACGCTTGTTAATCTCGACGGCTGATAGCGTTGCATCTGGTAATAAAGCTTCGATGGCTCTGAGATTGAGCCCCACATTAGAACCAAACTCCACTACAGAATGCACATTGCGTGTCCTCTCCAGAATACGGCTAAACAAGGCAATATTACTGGCGACCAGTTTCTCACTCTTATTTCTCTCTATATATTCATTTCCGAAGCATCCTGCCCAGAATTCTTCCTGATCAGTTCTGAATAACATCTCTATCCTCTCATCCTGTCAATGACTTCTGACATACCGCGGCATTGATATCCATCAGGGAAGGTTCTCTCGCAAGCAAATCAATGACACATTCAGAAGTAAATATTTTTCCCTCGCTATAACATCGCTCAAATATATTCGCTATAAAATCCCAGTCCTCATTTGTATCAAGTGTCCAGCGCATAAAAGAATTATCCTGCGGAGACTTATAATTATTTAAGCAAAATAATTTCGGGTGATTATAGATATAGGGTGTAACGTGTTCCCGCTCATAAGGTTCATCAGCGCTACGCCATGCACTCTGTAGAGCCAGCATCCTTATTATCTCGGCATCCAGACCTCTGGGAAAAGTTCTAAGTAATGTATTACTCATGTAATCAGGTACGTTGTTTACCTGCAATGCGTTTTTGAAGTACTTGAGCATGCCTGTCAGAACATCGGGGGAAAATAGAGGGCAATCAGAAGTAACCCGCACGATGATATCTGCATTATGATATCGTGCTGTCTGATAGTATCGATCCAGAACATCGTCTTCACTGCCTCTGAAACAGCCCACGCCTAGTCTGTCACAGGCTTCTACAATACAATAGTCATGCTTATTTTTTGTCGTAGCCACGATAACCTCATCAACCTCCTGACATGCTGATACACGTTCAACCACATGCGCCAGAACAGGCTTCCCTTTCAGTAATCTCAATACTTTTCCAGGCAGGCGGGTTGAACCCATTCGCGCCTGAATAATCGCTACTGTCTTCACATCAATGACTCTGTTAGCTTTTCAATTATAAAATCCTGACTATCCAGTTCCAGACCAGGAAACAGTGGCAAGGTGAGTGTTTCTTCGTAATATTGTTCAACTACGGGATAAGAACCGCTTCTGAATCCCAGCGTCTGGTAATATGGCTGGGTACGTACAGGGATATCGTGTACGTTCACACCGATCACTGCCGCCCGCAATTCATCAAAAACATCCCTTCTGCTTCTGGCACAACGATCGGCATCCACACGAACTACATAGAGATGCCAGGAAGATGT
>JAJRTX010000150.1 GCA_021545665.1 Zetaproteobacteria bacterium | reverse complement strand
TCCACCATTTCGCCCCATGGTGCCTTCAGGCGTTCTGTCTTGTTCATGACATTAACGACGATCTCATAGCGCTTGCGGGAGTCAAAGATCGGTATACTTAAACTCTGTCCCGGCTTCAGTTCCATCTGGCGAACAGCAAGGAATGCATCAATGACACTGAGATGTCCGGCGGGAACATCAAACAGTTCTGTGTTGCTGTGTTGCTTGTAACTTACCTTATTTTTCTGCCATAGAAAACGAACATATTTTTTTGCACTGTATTTCCGCTCTTTTAAATTAGCATCAAATACCGTGCTTTGCATTTGTCCATCAACGCACAGGCCTTCGGCAGTAATGGTGTCACGCACTTTTCTGAATACATCCAGAAATTTATTGGTGCGGGCAAGCGTTATCACTTGCCAGCCCTGATCTTTTGCACCAATGCTCATTGTTGCCGAGCCGGCATTGATAAATTCCCAACTGACATCGAAACTGAATTTTTCGCCGATATAAGGCATACA
This sequence comes from Zetaproteobacteria bacterium, assembly GCA_021545665.1. The sequence continues at coordinate 2,013 of JAJRTX010000150.1, read as the reverse complement.
TGGTGGAGCCTTATTCTCAATTGTAGCATCAGCAGTTAGCGGCAGGCAAAGCGCAAGCAGCCAGATTGCTCCCAAAGTCGCCAAGTGTTTCACCAACTGCCGTGCCAGAAGCCAAGAGCGATCATACCCAGAGATGCAGTTAGTAAACCCGCAACATGATTCCATTCCCTGTGTTTTCTCACCATTTCCCAACTGAAGTTTCCACTTAAAGCCAGTGAACTCCAGCGCGGGAGAAGAGCAGGAGTTGTTTGCATAAACCTATTATAGGTGTCACCGAATTTTTCAATAAGGTTCTTCTCCTCATTCTTCCATGTAGGCATATAAATCAGCAGAAAGGAGAGCGATACAACAATAAATGCCATGATACTGTCCCCGGTTATGCAAAAACCGGTAGCAATAAGAAAATGACCCAGATAAAGAGGGTGGCGGCATAATGCATAGGGGCCGGTGGTTGTGACTTCAGCCATTTTATGAATGTGTCCGGAAGCCCAGATGCGCAGAGTCTCGCCCAAAACAATAACCACGAAACCAATCAGCCAGCTTTCAAGTCTTGGGTGAGAAAAGACAGCGATGGCCACGACCATCAATGCACTGGCCGGGATGCGAGCACGTAACATCCATTGATGCATACGCTGATTGAACGAGGACTCAGAGTTCATTCAATATCCTTATCACAGCTTCAGACCGAACGGTATCCATGCATACAAAATGGTCACAAGTCCGCCGGAAACAGGGGCCACAGGCCGGATTGGATTCAACATGCCAGTTTTGTTCTCCTTGTCCGCCAGTACTCTGTTCATTGAGGGGAGCAGAGCGCCATGATGCTGAAGGCCCCCAGAACGTTACTGTAGGCGTTTTTAGTGCTGCAGCCAGATGCAGTAAACCTGTATCTGAACCAACGACGGCACGGGAAGCTGTCAGCAATGAGCACAATGCTGACATATTCAGGCGTTCGGGCAAGGCGAAACCATTGCTCATGGAAGCCAGACTTTGCGCTGTTTTCTGTTCATTAGAATTTCCCCAGCTAAATACTGGCAAGATGCCGGATTCACACAGTCCCAGAGCAATTTCTTGCCAAATGTGTTCCGGTAACTTTTTGGTCTCCCAGCCACCGCCAGTATGCAGAACAACAAATTCCTGCTCTGGTAGCTTGATCTGCTGCAAAAAACCATCGTCCAGACTACAGCCGGATTGCTCCATTCTGATATGTGGCGATCTGTATGCCATGGCGGAGTAGGGAGCATGTCTCCAATCTGTGAAAGGAGCAGCTGCAACACGTCGATATTGCTGTACGACATGTTTTTCCAGAGGGTGAAAACAGACATTATGCGTAAGTATACTGCTACTCCGTTCGCGCAAGTGACTGGAATCAATAGCGTAAACAGGTGAACCACATGCTCGCGCCAGGATTGCTGATTTGATCAGCCCCTGCAGATCAAGAACAGCATCGAAGTGGATGTTTCGTAATTCCCGAATAACCTCCCAAGATGAACGAAGAGGTTGTTTACCCCTGAGAGCTACTGTATGAATGCTAACCTGTTCAGGAAGAATATCGCAGACAAAGCGAAAACGTTGATCAACCAGCCAATGTACCTCGCTGATTTCAGGGTGGCACAACAAATCATCCAGAGCAGGCAGGCAATGGATAATATCACCGAAGGCTGACAGGCGGACAATCAGTATTCTCATCAGCTTTTCTTTAATCCTCAAGCGCACTCAGACAGGCATCTGTCAATATTTGGGCTGTGATGTTTGTCATGCAGGGATGGCCGGGAACAGAACATTCACGTTGCAGACAGGGGCTGCAATCCTCAGGCTGATAAAGCACCCGAACATGAGGGCCACTGGGTGAAGTTCGGGCAGGGTCGGTGGCGCCGAAAGGTGTCGCGGTAGGTTTCCCAAGACCTGCTGCGACATGCATTAATCCGGTGTCATTGCACATCATCAAACGACAGGCGGAAATCAGTTGCACAGCTTCGCTCAGCCTTGTTATGCCGGCCATATTCTGGTGAG
>JAJRTX010000149.1 GCA_021545665.1 Zetaproteobacteria bacterium | reverse complement strand
CTTGCGGTAGGGATGATCATATACCACAAGCTCATCAAGACAGATCGCAAAATGCGGCTGGTTACGTTGACTCATGGAAATCCCCCCAATTAGATAATTTCCATTTATTCTACAAGATTATATCGTTTTCCGACAGGCCCACTATGGAAAAGATGAAAGCACTTTGGCATGGTTTAAGGGGCAGGACTTAAATTGCAACTTATTTCACATGAATATTAAGCAAGTGTGATGCACATCACAGGAGGTATCAGGGCACTCAGATACACTGGGCTCTGTGCCTTGGTTACTTTCGGGCGCATTAACCACTTGGCTGGTTTCAAGCCCGGCACGTTCTCCCCCCCCCCCCTCTATGTGCCGGGCTTTTTTAATTAAATCATCTCATCAATTCAAATAAATAACTCAATTCTATGCCTGATTTGATCACGAACTCGCTGACAGCTCTCTATTATTCTCTCTCCCGCTTCCAAACCTGACTCATACCAAGCCTTGCTATGAGTCACAATTCTTAAGCATTGACAGCATTATCGGCACCTCGACCAGAACGCCGACAATAGTTGCCAGAGTCGCGCCTGATTCAAATCCGAATAGTGCAATTGCTGTAGCCGCAGCCAATTCAAAACCAGTTCGACCAGCAAGTCAGGAGCTTGTTCGGCCAGATGATAATACATCCACTTTCCTTTTCGCCGGGCAAACACCAGCCCTGCATGTCTGTCGTACGCCCAGGTCGGGAAACTGTACTTTGGGGCATCTGCAGTGCTTGAGTCAGATGACAGACACAGATCCTTCTGCTTCAGCAGTAAGGCAAACAGCCGCAGGCGAACAGGATCGCCCAGCGCTTTGAAGACAGCTACCATGTGCATGACTATCTAACCCTCCCTCCAGAAAATATGTTGTAAAGTCCTGTGACCAAGCAGTTGATGATAAATGGCCATGGCAATATGTGCGACAAGAAAGATCCACAACAGGGTTTCCAGCACTTCATGAATTTCCATAGCCCAGCGTCCCGGAGAGTCCATGGTTCCTTCCGCAGAGATTTCGATGAATATTGTCAAACCGGTCAAACCCAGGCCCAGTGCCAGCAGCAGTCCCAGTCCATGCACACTCCCGGCCAGAAAATCCTGTTTCCCCGTATCTTTCAGGTTTCCGGATAACCAGTCGGATGGAGCCTGCTTCAACTCATTTAAAATCCCCATACGCCCGGCTGCATTCACCCAGGGAAACAGTCGCAGGAAATCCTGCCCGTTTCCAGCCATCAACAGGAATCGGGTGATAATAATTGCCAGCAATGAAACACCTATAAACTCATGCGCAGCAAAAAATAAAGCCTGTAGCGCTGTAGCTGTTTCATCCGGCTTCGGGCGCTGCATCCAGTTTTCTATAATGAGTTCGAGAAGCATGCCGCCACTTATCATAAAATGGAGTAATTTCTCTTCAGCACTGTAAAGCACCTGCTTATGCTCCTGCTCTCAAGTATGGATTAGAATACATGTGTATTTCAGACGCTGGAAACAGAAAATCATCACTGCTGCATTCCACCTTCAGGCCAGATATATTTATTTCTCAACGCTAAAAGCCACTTCATGGCAATCTCCGCACCTGCTGATCCGGATAGATTATGCCTCTGGCCTGATTCGATCGATAATATTGTGACCCTGCCGCTGATGCATTATGACGGCCAGGATATGGGCTGCCAACAGAACTTCCAATACACCAACAAGCAGTTCATGCGTTTCTGCAATCAGTTCAATCAAATCGGTTTGTGGCGCCGTTTGACTCCAGCCAAAATACAGGATTGTGCCCGTAATACCCAGGCCCATGGCCACCAGCAGAATGAACCCATGTACACAACGGGAAGCCATTTCCCCTGCTTCAGGTGGAGCAAGTTTACCCTGCTTCCAGCCAACCATTTGAGTCTGAATTTCGTGACTCAGTTGCTTGCGCCCATTGGCAAACAACCACGGTACCAAATCACGCCAGTTGGCACCGGGCAATGAGGTCATCGCCAGCAGCAGTCGAATAAATAGCAGCCCGGCAATGGTCAAACCTAGGATTTCATGAACCTCAAAACCGAGTGTTTCCTCCACGGCAGCCCCCGGGATAGCCTGATGTGCATTCTCGTGAGCGAAAGTCGGCGTAATCCAGTGAATACCCGCAGTCGCTGGAACATCCTCAACCTCGGGCACATCCATTAACTCCCCTATGGCAAGTTGCGTGAGTATGCACAGTGCCAACAGCGTATGTAACACACGAATCTGCTTTGCATAGCCCTGTTTAGACATGTTATTTTTCCTCCAGTTTATTCATGCGCAGGCGAAGCGAATTCAGCTTGATGAAGCCACCCGCATCTTTCTGGTCATAGGCACCTTCATCATCTTCAAAGGTGCACAGGCGTTCATCAAACAGCGACATATCGGAGCGGCGGCCAACAACATCCACATTCCCTTTATATAATTTCAGGCGAACATCACCGTTGACATTGACTTGCGAGACATCAATGGCCTGTTGCAGCATTTCGCGCTCCGGAGAGAACCAGTAACCATTGTAGACCAGTTTAGCATATCTCGGCATTAACTCGTCTTTCAGGTGCGCCGCCTCACGATCCAGCGTAATTGACTCAATGGCACGGTGAGCCTTGAGCATAATCGTACCGCCCGGCGTTTCATAACAACCGCGTGATTTCATGCCTACATAGCGATTTTCAACAATGTCGATACGGCCAATACCGTGCTTTCCGCCCAGTCGGTTCAACTCTGTCAGCACCTGAGCAGGTGTCATGGATTCACCGTTGATCGCACTGATGTCGCCTGCCCGATAGGACAACTCAATATATTCCGCTGTGTCCGGCGCATTTTCCGGTGATACACTCCAGCGCCACATGGATTCGGAAGGTTCACACCAGGGATCTTCCAGATCATAACCTTCATAAGAGATATGCAGCAGGTTGGCATCCATGGAATAGGGCGATTTGGAGCCCTTGCGCTTGCGTTCAACCGGAATACCGTGTTTCCCGGCATAATTCAGCATGTCCTCACGCGATACAAGATCCCACTCTCGCCACGGCGCAATCACTTTCACATCAGGTTTTAAGGCATAAAAACCAAACTCGAAACGTACCTGATCATTGCCCTTGCCGGTGGCACCATGTGAAACCGCATCAGCGCCTTCGGCATTGGCAATATCAATCATGTGTTTGGCAATCAGAGGCCGGGCAATGGAGGTGCCGAGTAAGTATTCACCCTCATAAATGGCATTGGCACGAAATATTGGAAAAACATAATCTGCAACAAACTCTTCACGCAGATCTTCAATATAGATGGATGAAACCCCGCCAGCCACAGCTTTTGCACGCGCTTCTTCAACCTCATCACCCTGACCAAGATCAGCAGTAAAGGTTATCACCTCGCAGTCATAAGTATCCTGCAACCACTTCAGAATAATGGAGGTATCCAGACCCCCGGAATAGGCAAGTACAGCTTTTTTAACTTCAGGGTGTGACATAAAAATCCTCATGGGCAATGAAAATATCAGTTTGACGATAGCAGGCTGCAATATATATTGTAAACAGGTGGCTTGCCATGTCAGATGACTTTTTTAATGTCAGGGCAATTAGAGTCAATTGCAAAACTCATGGCGGCGATCAACTTCCCTTCTTTGGCTCATTAGCGCTTTCTTAATAAGAACTCCAGCAATGCTTTCTGAGCATGCAGGCGGTTTTCCGCTTCAGCCCAAACCACAGACTGCGGGCCGTCAATCACGCTTGCCGAAACTTCTTCGCCCCGGTGGGCAGGCAGGCAATGCATAAACAATGCATCAGGTCTGGCAAAGGACATGATTCGGTCATCTACACAAAATCCGGTAAATGCTTTGGTACGCTCAACTTGTTCCTTTTCCTGGCCCATTGAGGCCCAGACATCCGTTGTGACCAAATCAGCTTTTTCAACTGCTTCGGCCGGATTATTACTCAATGAAACTTCTGCCCCCACAGCCCGCGCTGCACTGAGCAGCTTTTCATCAGGGCAATAATTCCCGGGACAGGCAATATTCAACTTGTAGCCAAATGAAACTGCTCCATTAATCCATGAATGTGCCATATTGTTACCATCGCCAATCCAGGCCACTGTCTTGTCAGCGATAGGTCCACGGGATTCCTCATAAGTAAACACATCAGCCAGAATCTGACATGGATGGGTAAGGTCAGTCAGCGCATTGATCACCGGAACAGATGAATATTCGGCAAATTTCTGGACGATATCATGCCCATAAGTGCGAATGGTTATGGCATCCACCATACTCGAAAGCACACGCGCCGAATCTTCAATCAGTTCACCTCGACCCAGTTGAGTTGTGCCTGAATGTAAAAACAGGGCATGGCCGCCCATCTGAAACATGCCTGTTTCAAAGGATACGCGGGTTCGTGTGCTGGCCTTATCAAAAATCATACCCAGTGTTTTACCTTCAAGCGGCCTGTGTGGTTCACCGGCCTTCAGCATGCGTTTGATTTCGGTAGCACGTCCCAGAATATGTCGCGCTTCATCAGCTGTAATATCCAGCAGGGTTAAAAAATGTCTCATGCCTTATCCTCCAGTGCTGATGCAAGCAATGCCAAAGCTTCGTTCACTTCCGATTCAGTTACATTCAAAGGTGGCAGGAATCGCAATACGCAAGGCCCGGCCAATAAAATCATCAAACCATGTTCACGAGCAGCAGTTACAATCGGGCTCCCCTCAACAGATAAACCGGCACCAAGCAACAAACCCTGACCCCGTATATCCTGAATAACAGGAAACCTCATTTGCAGTTCCAGCAGGCCCTGACAAAGCTGCTCGCCACGTGCCTGCACATGGGCAAGCATATCCTCTGATTCAATCACATCCAACACTGTTAATGCTGCCGTACAGGAGAGTGGATTGCCACCAAAGGTGGAGCCATGCGTACCAGGGCCAAATGAAGCAGCCACCGCATCCGTTGCCAACATAGCACCAATCGGTATACCGCCACCCAAACCTTTGGCCAGGGTCAGTATGTCAGGGACAATACCTGCCTGTTCAAAGGCAAACATGGTGCCGCAACGGCCAATACCTGTCTGCACTTCATCCAGTATCAGCAGCAGGCCATGCTCATCACACAAAGCACGTACAGCCCGCAAATAATCAGCATCAGCCAGGTTGACGCCACCTTCGCCCTGCAATGGCTCCAGCAGAATCGCCGCTGTCTGCACATTGACCGCCTGCTTTAACGCTTCCAGATCATTCAATGGCACATGCGAAAATCCGGGTGGCAAAGGATCGAAGCCTACTTTCACCTTATCCTGACCTGTTGCTGTCAGCGTCTGCAAAGTACGCCCGTGGAAGGAGTTTTTCGCTGTAATCACCGTGCGCCGGGGAGAGTCCATATCGTAAAAATATTTCCTCGCCAGCTTGATAGCCGCTTCATTGGCTTCAGCCCCTGAATTACAGAAAAATGCAGCTCCCAGCCCGGAAAGTTCGCACAGCTTTTCCGCCAGCTGTTGCTGCTTTGGAATATGAAACAGATTTGAGCAGTGCAGCATAATGCCTGCCTGTTTGGCCAGTGCTTTGGTCAGTTTCGGATGCGCATGCCCCAGCGTATTCACAGCAATGCCGGAAATAAAGTCCAGATATTCCTTGCCGCTATCATCCTGGACACGGGAACCCTCACCAGACATTAGCGTAAGCGGGAAACGGGCATATGTATTCATCACAGCACTCATGCCCGCATTGTAACATATTACAGGAAAAATCCATTGCGTTTGATTATTTGGGCAAGCACATGGATTAATCAATGCACTGTTAGAAGTAGCCGGATGGTGCGTTTCTGCTTTCAGAAGTGATTTATGACTCAGACGAATAAACGCTCTACAATCTATTTTGATACTGATATCCACAGTCCTGCGTTTAAAAGTGGCGACTGCGTATCGTTCTGTGTCCGCATCATACACGCTGGTAGACCCATTCATGGCTTACAGGTTGCTGGCCCTCCCAGCCTTAGGTATTCACCAATCTCATCCGGTGACCACTCTTGGCGTAGAAGAGCATAAATGTGTTGCCACTCCTGCTTGGTAATTCTAGGACGAACCTTTTCCTGTCTTCGTTCAACTGTTAAATAATGAGTTTGCTTCAGTCGATAGCCCCGCAAGCCACGGTTGCGATGTAATTCCCGGCTGATGGTCGATTTATTGACTCCGATCAATCGGGCTATCTCAACCTGCATATGACCTGCTTTTCTACCCACTGTTAATCTGTGGGCATTATTCTGAACTCAGTCACCTGATAAAATGCGGCGAAGATGCTCTCATGTGAAATGATTTCTATGGATTTACCATGCGAGGCTGCCAATTCCCCTAGCAGAGAGGGAATATCTTCATGCCAGAAGCCATTTAGAAACGGCTCCAGTCTGGTAATTAGCCAGCGGCTTGGGGGGAAGCGATAAAGTAAATGGCTCTCAGGCAAGGGGGCGTATTCGGTCATTAATAATGAGCCACCAAGAGATAAAATACGCATGCATTCAGACAGAGTATTCCTTCTGGCTTCAGCAGGCATTTCATGCAACAGAAAAAAAAGCACAATTGTAGAGAAGCTGTTGGATTTATAGCCAAGTTGCTCAGCATTCATACGTGTGACAAGAAGTTCGGAAGCATTCCCTGCTTTGCTGCGTGCCAACTCAAGCTGAACCGGTGCCACATCGGTGATATGTAGCGGTACAGGAGAAAGTCGCTGCATTAAACATGGTGTCAGGGAGCCATATACACAGGTCAGCTGTAAGACGCGATCTCTGGACGTTTGCTCCAGCTTCACCAGAGTCGTATGCATCAGTTTCTTATACTGGCCGAACAGAATTGCATTGATAATTGGCTGATGATCAAAAAACCAGACGGCTTTGCTCCACAGATAGGCCCACCAGTAATGGCGCACCAGATAGCTTGGCATGCCGTCCAGAAAATAACGATAAAACCGGGTCATGGAAAAACCTTGATCGACAAGCTCCTGTGTGACCTCTTGCGCACCATCAGGTCACACAGGAAGGGCTCTAATACAAGAAACGAACTACTGTCTGGAACGAATATATGCGACCAGCGCATCAATCTGTTCGGATGAGTATTTCTTGCCGAATGCCTTCATCATTCTTTTCTTGCCACCATTGGTGATCACATCACGTAACTGAGCCTCGTCCTGACTCATGGATTGAAGTGACGGGCCGCTCTTCTTTTTATCCAGGGCATGGCACATCTTGCACTTCTTGTTGAACAGGGCGGCTCCATCAATTGAACCAGCAGCGACAACAGGCGCTGCCATAACACCAATAGCCACCATTAAGACCAGTGTTTTGATTATGTTCTTCATTTTTACCTCCTTTGCTTGTTGCATTTGGATTATACCTGAATTTGACTACGTGTCCAAGCCATTTTTTTGCACCATGTGATGTGTTTTATTTACCCATGAACCCTTATCAGTAAATTTGAAAGCTTACGCCTTGCTTCCGGGATAGTCTCCTTCACGCACACACTTTTTTCCGGTCAGCATAGCCCTGACCAGATCTTCCCGTTGAGTGATACTGGAGATAAAAACACCGGCCAGATGAATGGATATCAGTAACAGCATGAAGTGGGCTATAAACTCGTGGATCTCCTCCCAGAATTTGCTTTTGGCCGAATGATGGTGATTGTCATCGGCAAAGGCTGTGGCGACAATTGAAACTTCTACATGAGCCAAAGGCCCCTTGCCTTCTTCCGCATAGGTTCTCAAGCCGCTGTAACTCAGAACAAACAGACTGAACAGCATGATTAGAATCATCATGCCCCCGGCAGGATTATGGCCGAGATAATGTTTGGACTTTCCTGTCAGCATGTTTCTCAAATATGTCCTGACTGTCTTCATGCCACAGACAAAATCACTGAATCGCGCATGCCTTGTGCCGATCAGGCCCCAGATGATCCGAAAGCAAATCAGTACGAGAATCAGATATCCGGCATAAACATGTAATATCTCAAAATCATCTTCGGTTAAATAGGCAATGGCAAAGGTGACTACCAGGGTCCAGTGAAATATGCGTACTGCAATATCCCATACCGGGACTTCTTTATTTTCTATCATGCTTAAGGCTTTTTAACTGATATATTCGGAAAACAGATTGAGATCTTTAAACCTCCCAATGTATTCGATTGATCCAGCCCAAGCTGGCCTTCATAAGCATCGATAATATCCCGGACAATGGCCAAACCCAGACCATGTCCCTGTTTCGCTTCATCCATGCGTACGCCACGCCCGAGTACCAGCAACTGCTCATCCGGTTTCATGCCGGGGCCATCATCTTCAATAACTATATGCAAACCCTGTTGCTGATACATTTTCAGAACAACCTGTCCTTTTGCCCACTTGCAGGCGTTATCAAGAAGATTGCCAATCATTTCCATCATATCTTCCCTATCTACTGGAATGCTTGTAACTTCTGCAATCTGCAACTTAATTGTGATATGCTGCCGATAGACTGCTTCCAGCGTGGAACCCAGGTTACGTATATCCTGTTCAGGTTTCAGCCAGATGCCTCCCAGCGACTGACCAGCCATTCTGGCCCGTGACAGCTCTTTGTTTATATTCCCTTCAATACGCTGCGCCTGTTCAAGCAACTTTACGCAATCCTCATCATCCTGCCTTCTTTCCAGAATCTGAAACATTAAAGTCAACGGAGTTTTCAGCGCATGCGACAAATTTCCCATGGCATTACGAGAGCGCTGCAGCCGCTGTTGTAACACCATAAGCAGACGGTTTACTTCTTCAACCAGCGGGCTGATCTCGGCAGGTACAGGCTGTTCAAGTTTTTCAGTTTCACCTCGCTCAAGCTGCTGCAACTCTTTTCTCAAACCTGCCAGCGGCTTCAAACTACGGCGAATAACCCATACCTGAATCACCAGCAGCAACAGCAATGCGGTCAGAGACAGGACAAGCAGTCGCTTCTGAAAATATAGCGATGTCGATTCCTGTGCGGATGTATCTTCGGCGACACTGAGCAGAACCGTCTGTCCATATACGATAAAAGAGCGGGACAGGATAAGCAGTTGCTGATCCGCCGGACCCTCTATATTGCGGTATATGCCGGGCTCCTGCACAGGCAGGACGCTGTCCCACAGTGATCTGGAACGGATGGACTGTTTATCATAGTTTATCTGAAAATAATGACCGGAAAACGGGCGTGTAAATATGGTTGGGATATGCTCCCAGTCTATCGTTGCTGCTTCACCAGATTGTACGGTAAGTGCTGTTAAAATATCCTCCATGTCATCTTCCAGACGCGAAAGCACACTATTCTCTGTCAGCTTGCGCATTTCCATGCCAACAAGAACAGCCTGTATCAGAAAAAAGCAGATCAAACTGGCTGCAAGGCTGATAGTTAAATGTCTACTCAGAGACTTCACGGTTTTTCCGGATTGAACAAATAGCCCTGGCCGCGCCGGGTCAGAATGCGCTCTTTGCCGAGTTTCTTTCTCAGCCTGCTTATATAGACCTCTATAACGTTGCTTTCCTTTTCGGAATCATAGTCATAGATATGTTCGAGCAGATGGCTCTCACTGAAGACATGACCGGGCTGTAGCATCAAATAGCGCAGCAGTCTGAACTCTACTCCAGTCAGTTCCAGGCTGACCTTTTTGCCTTCAACCTCCTGTTCAACGCATTGGGTTGCTGCATCCAGCTTTAAAGCGGCACACCGTATTTGCGCGCTAGCTGCACCTTTTGAACGCCGTATCAGTGCTTCCAGCCGGGCATATAGTTCCTCCTCATGAAAGGGTTTTCCCAGATAATCGTCGGCACCTGCACGGAAACCATCAACCTTTTCATGCCATGCTCCGCGTGCTGTCAGAATGAGTACTGGCGTCGATATTTGCTTGCTGCGCCATTGTTTGAGCACAGCAATGCCAGGCATTCCGGGCAGGCCAAGATCAAGTATGATGACATCATAGGGTTCACTTTCTCCCATAAAGGCTGCTTCTGCCCCATCAAATACCGTATCCACTGCAAATCCATGTTGCTCAAGCTGAACTGCCAGTTCGGCAGATAATGCTTTGTCATCCTCGACCAGCAACAAACGCAATCAATCCTCCTTAACTGAAATTATCCGCCCGGTACGGGCATCAATGATCATTTCCATGACCACACCCTGCTTACTGAGAAATTCGATTTCATATACAATTAAACTATGCTTTTCCTCAAGTTCAACTTCCAGAACCTTGCCGGGAACCTTTGAGCTGGTCTGTTTCATGATCTCGGACAGGGAAAGAATTTTTCCCTGTTCAAGCAAAGCCCGGGCGCGTTCGTGATCACCAGCCCAAGCCATGCTGCCGGCCAACAGCATAGCCGGCAATATCATGATCCATACAGTTTTACCTTTCATTAATCGTCCCAGGGGCCATGACCCGGGATTTTAACACCATGTTCATTAAAATACCCTGCGGATGCTTCTGTATGACAAGCGGCACAATTGGCAGCGGAACCAACCTTGGCATTGCCTGTAATCAAACGTGCAGGTATTTCATCGTGCTTGTTAACTATATAGCGTAGTGTTGAAATTCTCTGTGGCGCATCAGTATCCTTGATTGAGCGCAGAATCTTGCGACTCTTGCGGTTAGGTTTCACATCGGCTGCTTCAGCGACTAGGTATTGAGTAATGGCATCTCTGCTTTCCTGGTCCAGTTCGGCATTTTCATCAAAATGTTGATCCAGCGCCCCCATCATTTTTTGCCATGAGCGAGCAGGCAACCAGCCCGGCTGATAGGCAAAATGGCAGGAGCCACATTCGGTCGCGTACAACTTATTGGTCGTAGCAGGAACCGTGGCAGTACGCTTGAAAAGACCCTTCCCATTGCTGCTGCTGTCATCGTTACTTCTACTATCCCTGCTGCTGCTGCCGTCCCTGTCGGCAAAGGCAATGCCTGATACTGATAAAATCACGGATATCACCATGATAACAGTGCCTATTAATATTCTTTTATTCATTTCATTCTCCTTTTCTTTATATTGCAGAAATGGTCATTGTTGATCCAGATCCACCGGTTTTTCGGCAAGTATTTTGTGACCACTAAACATGGCTGAAATCAAGCCATTCTTCCTGCGTTGTTCAGTCATCGTAGCGGCTGTGATATGTACAATTACTGCTGCCAGAAGCACAAAAAATGTATAATAATGCATCGTAATAAATGGTTTGCGAAAGCCCCGCATGTCTGCATACAGTGCTGTATCAACAAATTCTTTTGAACCGGGAATCAGTTGAGCCAGTTTTTCAGCATCGCCGCCAGTTACCCAGTCAGCAAAGAACGCTCCGAGTGGAGGCATGTATACATCCGTACCAGCCAGTACGATACCGGTGACCGCCATGATAAGTAACACAGTAAACAGCAAGCTCATCATCAGTATTGCCAGCGGATTATGTCCCAGATAAATAGGAGGATGTCTTGTTTTTATACCCGCAATATATTCATGAAAACGTTTAGAGAAACCTGATTTTATCGGTAGAATACTGCCCCAGCGTGAGAATGGGTTGCTGGCAACAGATGCTACAATTAGACGCCATAACAGGTTCAGGCAGAACACATAACCGATATATACATGTACAGTTTTTAGCAGCACCTTGCCTTCACCACTTATGCCGAGGGCATCATCGTTCAGTAGTGCTGTGCCTACCGCAATCAGGCCGATAATGGCGAGTACGTTAATCCAGTGGAACCAGCGCACACTGCTATCCCAAACTGCATACTTTTGTAGATTCCCAGATATTTGATTCATAAATCACTCCTTATTATTGAGATGTGTACTGTTTGTTTTATTCACTTAAAAAATAGGTGAGAAAGTCGCCTTTCTCCTGGGCTGTGCACTCGCGTCCAATGGTCCATTTGCAGTTCCGAAGAAACCATTTCTTGATCTTTTTTGTCTCATTAAAACGCTCCGCATTGGTACGGGAACTCATGGCTTCGATTATCTTACGAGTCTTGATATGAGCACCGGCCTGCTGGAGATTACTTGTGTGACAGATAGCGCAATTCACCTGTTTTCCGGTTTGTTGTTGTGTGAAATTTTGCGTCCACATCTTCTTGCCGCGATCAGCACTGAATTCGCCTGCTCCCTGACCCCGATAAATTTCCAGCATCTGGCTGGTCGCTTCTGAAGCCTGAGCCGGTAATGCGGCCAAACACAGTAATATAATGACACAAATTTTCATATTTTCTCCTTTTTGTATCCGGTAATCATTGCCCGGACAAGATTTTGCTTCTGCAACAGACTCTCCAGCAGTACGCCTGCTATATGGAACAGAACAAGCAGTGCCAGCATGTTTGCAATCCAGCCGTGCAGGTTCTCAATGAAGAGAGCCGTATCCAGATCGACGGCCATAAGGCCTGCAAAAGGCAAATGAGCGCCTTCCTGAGCATAGAGGATGACTCCGCTCAGAGTTAGCAAAAGCAGGCCGAGCAGCAGCAGGATAATCATCACACCGCCAATGGGTGTGTGACCGATGTGACAGGCAGGGCGTAAAGACACCAGATCGAGCAGGTGCTGTTTGATTTGTTTAAATGAACAGATGAAATCGGCGAAGCGGGAGTGCTCTGTGCCCATGATGCCCCAGACCAGCCTGAATATGATCAGTCCAAATATAATGCTGCCTGCCAGTACATGCAGATTGAGCCTGTCATCTTCCACCACATAAGCGACCAGAAAACAGATGGCCAGAGACCAGTGAAAAATGCGTACCAGTGGATCCCAGACCCGGATTCGTTGTCGTTTTCTTTTATCCATAGGGCGAACAATAGAAAATGAAACTGAAATGAAGCTGAACGGGCAATCCTCCGAAATATTAATGAGTATTATGGCAGGCCGTTAATATGCCCTACAGGGAATAATTCAGAAGTAATGCAGCTTAAAAGTCGTAATCAACCACCGTCCGCGAAACAGCCGCCGTTTTCACCAGCGGAACCACTGCCATATGCTCGGTGTGGTTCTGGTACACTTCCAGTGCCTCCCGGCTTGTCAGTTCGGAGTAAAGCACCACATCCGCAGACTGCTCCGATTCCAGAAAATCGATCCCCACCTCAATTTTCAGCAAGCCCGGAATCTTCCCAATCAAGGACTCCAGCCGCTGCTTGATCTCTACAGCATCAGCTTTATTTTTCAATTTCCACATCACGATATGTTTGACCATTTCTCTTCCTTATTATGCATTGCTGAGGCAAGACTGCCAAAGCCCGGTTTTTGTGTAAATCGTGAAGATCATTTATGCTACACTGATTGTCAGTTTTATTCGGGAGTCCGCCCTATGAATATTGCGGTAATAGTTCACATGTGATGAATCCTGAATGGTTATCAATCATCTGGATGACTGCTGCGGCAGGGGCATGCATCCCGCTGGGCGGCCTGATTGCGAAGATTGAGCACATCCATCCGGACTGGCTGGAAGAGGAGTTTCGCCACTTTGTCATTGCTTTTGGCGGCGGCATTCTGCTTGGAGCCGTAGCGCTTGTTCTTGTACCCGAGGGTATCACTTACATGCACCATTCACTGCTTGCTATGCCGATATTTCTGGCTGGTGGTTTGATCTTTTTCATTCTGGAACGCTTTCTGACCCTGCGCCGCCGGGAAGCGCCGCAGTTGACCGGCATGCTGCTGGATTATTTGCCTGAATCGCTGGCGCTCGGTGGCATTATGGCAGCAGGTTCTGCGATGGCTCCTTTGCTGGCCCTGTTCATTGGCTTACAAAACTTGCCGGAGGGTTTTAATGCTTATCTCGAACTGAAACATCTGGCCCACCATTCTTCACGCCGGGTATTGCTGTTCATGATCGCACTGGTTCCTGTCGGGCCGCTGTTTGCCCTGACCGGCTATTTCATGCTTGCAGATCATCCCGCAGTGCTCGGAGGCACCATGCTGTTTGCATCCGGTGGCATTCTGTATCTTATTTTTCAGGATATCGCACCGCAATCGCGTATGAAACGGCACTGGGGGCCACCGCTCGGCGCAGTGTTGGGTTTCGCGCTAACAATATTTGCTCAAATGTTGATGACGAATGTTTAACCAGACACGCTTACACTTGGTGAGACAGGGCGAATAACGTGCGTCATGCCCTGAGCATAGCACAGCTTCAATCAATCTATTCACGCATAGCCGGACGTTATGATTGGCAGCACGGATTGATCACTGCAAATTCCGATCATCGCGGCAGAAGAAGGGTCGTTGATCAAACAGTCCGGGTGGGCGATAGCATATTGGATGCCGGAGCGGGCACCGGCTCAACAGGCATTCTGGCCGCCAGAAAGGCAGGCGTTTCCGGCAGCATTACATTTTTCGATTTGAGTAACGACATGCTGGCGATAGCGAAGGATAAAGTTGCCCGTGAACAGCCAGAGGCTCGAGTCACCTTTGAAACAGGTGATATGATACACCTGCCGTTTGCAAATAACAGTTTTGATGTGGCACTCTCCACCTACAGCCTCTGTCCGCTCTATGATCCTGCAAAGGGAGTGCTGGAGATGTACCGCGTGGTCAAACCGGGCGGCAGGATAGGCATCGCCCACTCCGCTGAACCAACGAACCCCACCATCAAATGGCTGGCTGACAAAGTAGAAAATGTCGCCTGGAAAATCCCTTCTCTCTCAATGGGCTGCAGAGCGGTCGATATTACCCCTGCGCTGGAACAGGCAGGAGGGAAAATCGTGCTGAATATCATGATCGGTATTCCCCTGTGGCCATTCAGGGTCTTGATCGTTGTAAAACAGGATGGCTGATAAAGAATACACTGTGGGTCTGTCGGAAAATCATTTTTGATACGTTAAGTTGAGATATTGGCTAAAGGAACTTGATTCTGGTTATGATTTGTGAGTTTTTTATATTTTTTCTATCTCATTTCTGCAATCAAGGCAGAGCTATTTCTACACAGGCACAAGAATTAATTTCTCAATATCCATTGCCATGAGACGTTTGAAGTTGAATGTTAAAGCATTGATACCAATCTGAAACTGAACCTTGGCATGACCGCGATAACGGGCTTTCCTGTTATGTTTGGAAAACACCCGTTCATAGGGAGACCGTATAACTGAAAGCCATCGATCTTTCTCTCTGTCTTTTCCAGTTACGTTATTTTTCTTGATGGTGGCAACCGTTGCCTGCAATCGTTTTTACAGCTGGTTCAATGAAATATCCATTATTGCTAGTCTAGAGCCTTATGTATTAACAGGCCCTAGTTGTTGTCGATGATGGACTCCAGCCGTATCATAGCCAGCAATAATCGCATATGCCTTGATTCGGAGGTTTTCGGATCAGCAGCTTTTCTCCTGTCAGTTTTTTCTTTGCGGAAGGCTTCCATTTCCGGCCAGAGGCGATGTTGTTGCCAGAGTTGTCTACCTATATGCTCAAATTTATTGCCGGGCTGAGCCAGCAGTTGGGAGATGGCCCGGTTCTGTAACAGCGTTAAACGGTGCAGCCATTCGCGGCGCAGACTGTGCGCATCTTCTTCACCCCAGTCAGCAGAGCGAAGTGGTGCTTCAATTTCTCCAAAGGGCAGTAATTTCAGACAGTCCTTGCTTGCCTGTAGACAGCGGCTCAATGGCTGCTCCATAGTTGAAGCCAAATGGACGGCGCAGGCCGACTGAGCCAGAAATGGCATACTGGCCAGATGCAAGGCATATCTCTCACTTAGCCCGGACCGGCCAATGGTTTCAAGAATAGTAACATGATTATGATCTGCCAGACTTTCCATGCCGTGGCTGGTAATGCTGTTACGAAACTGGCGCAGACCTTTTTGTTGAGTTTGAATCCATGCGGCATCCAGTTTTTTTACCTGACACAGACGCAACAGGTTTGCAGCAAAAAGTATGATATGTTCCTGTAGCGCACGCTGGAAACGAATGATTATTTCCGGATCGGAAATCTCATCCCAAATAGCCTGGCGTAATGCCTCGGTATCAAGCAGAGATTCGGCAATCAACAGACCTTCGGCAATATCACTAACGCTTGAGTCAAGCAGAGTCTCAATATGGTGGATAGCTATCAGGCCCAGATGATTGACGACATGATTGGCAGTCATGGTGTAGATGATTTCCCCTGCCAGCGGATGATTGGCATAGGCTGAGTGATATTTCTTATGCAAATTTTGCGGAAAATATCGTTGTAGCAGTATGTGATTAAAGGCGCTGTTCTGATCAAATGATTCGGCAGACAAACAGGCATGGATACGATTTTTTTCCTGTCCTAAAAGGATAGATAACTGAGGGCGAAGTCCAAGTAAGTCATTGTTTTCAATATCGGGCGCAATAGCCGGGTCGAGCCAGCCTTGTTTGCCGAGAATGTCACGCAGTCGTTGCAGGCGTGGGGGGTGCACAATGGCATCCTGTTCAGCCAGCGTAAGCGTCCTTGATTGCAGAAGGTTATCGTGCAGGCATTGCTCAGTTACGGCTTCAGTTAAACTCTCAAGCAGCTGATTGCGCTGATTTTTACGCAATTTTTTCTCTGATTGAGATGAGAGCAAAATCTTGAGATTGACTTCATGATCTGACATATCAACACCAGCAGCGTTGTCCATGGCATCAGTATTGATCATGCCGCCACCGAGAGCATATTCGATACGGGCCTTTTGAGAGAATCCAAGGTTACCACCTTCGCAGACAACCTTGCAGCGCAGCATGCTGGCATTGACGCGAACCGCATTATTAGCCGGATCGCTGACTTCTATATGGGTTTCATCACTGGCTTTAACATAGGTGCCGATGCCACCATTATAAAGCAGATCAACCGGTGCAGTGAGTATAGCTTGAATCAGTGCTTCACCCGACAGCGCATCTTCTTCAAGATCCAGCGACTTACGTACGTTGGATGAAAGCGTGATGCGCTTGGCATTTCTCTCAAAGATGCCACCACCTGCGCTGATTGCTTTGGTATTGTACTGATCCCAACCGCCAACTGCGGCAAACAGGCGTTTTCTCTCAGTCAGCGCCTTATCCGTATGCGGATTGGGATCAAGAAAAATATGTTTGTGGTTAAACGCGGCAATAAGTTTCAACTGCGGATTGAGCAGCATACCATTACCGAAGACATCGCCACCCATATCACCGATGCCAATACAGCTTATCGGGTCATTCCAGGCATCAATCTCATGTCTGGCAAAGTGATGAGCTGCACATACCCAGGCTCCACGTGCTGTGATGCCAATGATTTTATGGTCATAACCATGGCGACCGCCACTGGCAAATGCATCATCAAGCCAGAAGCCCGCAGTCTGAGATTCTGCATTAGCATCATTCGAAAAGCGGGCCGTTCCCTTATCGGCAGCAACGACAAAATAAGGGTCATTGTTATCATACTCCGGGATCCTGATCCCTTCGCAAGGCACGGATTTCCCGTCTTGAAGATTATCAGTTAGGGCAAGCAAACTGCGAATGAAGTTGCGATATTGCGTGAGCACAAATTCAGGGCTGGAGCCACCCCGGACTACAAAGCCGCCTTTTGAGCCGGTTGGAACGATTTGTCCGTTCTTGACTGTTTGCGTGCTCATCAGTTCCATCACTTCAGTGCGGAAATCAGCTGGCCGGTCAGAAAATCGCAAACCGCCACGGGCAATCGGCCCGGCACGCAGATGTACGCCCTCAAGATGTACGCCATGCACAAAAATTTCCCTGAATGGTTTTGGCTCTGCTGCAAAACTTAATTGCTTTGGATTTATCTTTATGGCTATCGGGTTGCCGGGTTCACGGATATATGCATTGGTGCGCAGGGAGGCTGTAACCAGTTCTGCCAGGGCACGAAACCAGCGGTCATCGGACAAACTTTCAACATTCAGCATGGCCAGATGAAATGCCTCTCGCGCTTCATCAAGGAAATCTGCTGGCATGGCAAGAAGATGGTGGGCAGCAAATAATTGCTGCAGACATGATGTTACTTTGGGATGGCGTAACATCATGTCTGAAAGAGGAAGTTTTGCGGCATCAGCCAATAGCTGAATCAGGTGATTCCTTAATGTAATAATAATTGCGACTTCATCAATATCCAGAGTGGCATGAATGAGCAGGCTATTGATCGGATCATGGTCAGCCTCACCATTGAGTACCAGATCCAGACCTCGTTGCAATCGTTTTGCATCATCACTATCCAGATGCCCGGGAGCCTTGCAGGTCAATGAGCTGATGTGAATACAGTCACAACTCGACTCTGGTGATTTGGCGCAACCTGGGGGCTGACCAAAGGCAACGACAGCCTCCTGTACGGGGTCAAGGCCGAAGGCGCGAATGGTATCGACAAGATTGCCGAGCGATGGCTGTTTCAGTGAATAAATAAGCAGTTCGATATTATCATTTGGTTTGGGAGTTACATGGATATGAGTGCGTTTGCTGGTCAGTACGTGCCGACGCATCTGAATATCGCGGGAGAACTGGGCTGGTGGGAAAAGTTCCTGATATAATGAAGGAATACTTTCAAGTTCTTTCAAGGTGCTGGGAATATCAAAACTGTTTGCATGACGGAGCACTTCGGCCTTAGCCATATCTTTCCAGAATACTATGCAGCGACGAATCAAACCACTGAGAACTTGATATTTAATCGGGGTGTCGGGCCGCTCAATGCCAACGAGGATAATCCTGTGTGGGCCGGTTCCCAGAGATTCATACCCATGTGTGACCAGGCCAAATTGCTCAAGTGATTGCAGCATGCGTTGGATGACAACCGGGCCATAACGCTTTGTCGTAATAGCAATCAGCAGTGTGTCCAGATTACCTTCATTGGATGGCAGTAAATGAGTAACCAGTTGAACTGGATCAGCTAAATCAACAATAGCTTTCAGCGGCTCCAGCCAGTCGGAAGGCTGGGTAGCCATCAGGATGCGCTTGGGCATGCGGTCAAACAGGGTGCGTAACTCGCGGCGGTAAAAGGCGGAGTGCTGTAATAACGGGTCTTCGGTGATACTGCGCCAGTTGGCTGCCAGAATCGGCATATAGCTGGCATTGGCAAAACGGGCGCTGCGTGAAAAATGGCCGAGGACTATTGCGTGATCTGATGTGCCATCCGTATTTTTCCAGCAAATGCGGACAATTTCGACATTGGAAGCACTGTACAGATAATGTTGCCCCGAACTTAGATTCAGCCAGGTGATGCCAGCATCCTCTGTAACCTCGCTGGCAACAATTTGCTCCGCCAGGCCGGGGCCAACCCGGTTCATTACGCGTTTATTCCTGAATAGTCCCAGTCTTTTATTGCCATGCAAAATACCAAAGTACAAATAGTGATTGTCATTGATCCAGTCGAGCAATGCGGCGGCATCCGGGTTATCTGGTATGACCCGGGCCACGCATTGTGCAATAGCCTTGCGCATCGGTTCAAAATCATGAACAGATAAATTTACCGCCTCTAAAATCGCCTGAATATCTAGTCGTACAGGGTCAGATTCAGGTGTCAGGGTGGCCGAAATATGTAGAGCAATGAACATAAAATTATTTTCGTCATGGCAATCAGGGCTGCGCAGTTCGAGATCACAGCCATTCGGGCCACATTCCATTCGGGCTACCATGGTTTGTTGGCCGATGGGTTGAATACCACACTTGAGCAGATAGCCTTTGATGGCATCCAGGTAAAAGGCCTGATCCGGGCAGCGGATGGTAAAAATATGCCGGTGCAGGTTACCATGACTG
>JAJRTX010000148.1 GCA_021545665.1 Zetaproteobacteria bacterium | reverse complement strand
TGGTCAACAAAGTTCTGGACTTTCGAGCGAATACCGGAGTTATCAATGCCGATGTCCAGTGTAAGTGTGGTTGCCGCATCTGCCTGGATCAGGTCGATGGTGATGCCATCGAGAGCATCGCTGATTGAATTGCTGCTTCGTGTGACTGTCAATCCGTCAATGAGCACAGATGCATCCCGTCCGGCCTGCAACTG
The DNA here is from genome assembly GCA_021545665.1 of Zetaproteobacteria bacterium. Next base: position 7,568 of record JAJRTX010000148.1, on the reverse strand, counting down.
ATTTCCTCCGGCTGCCAGGTTGAGTCCGCTCAGGGAGCCGCTCAGGTCTGCGCCACTGATGGAAAAACCTGTTGCACCCGTAGCTTTGGATTCAAGGATAAGGCGATAATCCGATGCGCCTACTTTCATGCTCGAAGCGGTCACGCCGGCATTGGCTGAATTGATGCTTGCAATGATGCCCTGAAGGCTGTCAGTTGGGGCTACATTGATGGTGCTTCCGTTCAACTGAAAGCTGCCGTTCAGATTCAATGCTTCTGTTGTTGAAGCGATAGCATTCGCCGAACCGTTCAGGATGGCGGCCGATGAGGCATTCCGTTGCGTGGTCGCTATCTGCTGGACAATGATGCTGTGGCTACCCGGTGTGGGCTGGTTGCCTGATAGTGTGATGTTGAGCAGACTGGAAGCCGGGCTGCCTGTGGAAGATGTCACTCCGGCCTGGTAGGGGAAGAAGCTGTCTGCGTTTGCCAGAGACTGTGATGTATTTCGCAGTGTGAGCAGAGAATCGTTGAGTTGCTGGATAGCGTTCTGTTTGACGGTTTCACGCGCCTGGCTGTTTTGCAGTATGGTGACCTGCTTCTGCTCTACCGCCATGAGCTGGTCCACCGTTGTTTGCCAGTCGATACCTGAAGACAGGCCGCCGATATTTACCGAACCGGGCACGGCCTAGCCTTTTTTATCGAGCAGAACCCCGATCAGTTCATGCATGGCAATCTTATGCTCGATAAACTCTTTCGGGGGAACTTCCTTAACGACTTCCCCGGTTGTTTTGTCCACAATCTGAACGAACATCTGGTTGATTCGTTTTTCATAGATGAAACTTACCTTCTGATTGCTTCCTGCAAACTCCATATTGGCCTGTTGTAATGCTTTTTCAAGATCGGCTTCTGTCGGCTGCTTGTTGCTTGCTGTTTGTTTATTCTCCTGAACCGGCTGGGTCTGTTCCGACTGGAGCTTTGGCCTGGTGTTCGGTGTCGTGGATAGGTTGGTGCTACTGCCTGCTGGTCGAATGGAGGCAGACAGCATAGCGTCATGAATCAATGGTGCCATGATTTACCTCCTTATATTCTCTAATTGGCCTTTGGCTTCTCCCGACCCTCATGTCATCACGATGATGTGAGGGGGAGGGGACGGAAGGGCGGGAGAAGCGCTGGGCCATCCAGCTTTACCTGAACAGTGAGAGCACGTTTTGTGCTGCCTGGTTGGCTTGAGCCAGCATGGATGTTGAAGCCTGAACCAGAATCTGGTTCTTCGTGAAATCAGCCATTTCAGCAGCCATATCAGCATCACGGATTGATGATACGGAAGCCTTGGCCTGTTCAATGCTGGTGGACAGGTTGGCCTGTACGAAGCCCAGCTGGTTCTGGGTTGCACCCAGATCGGCGCGCTGGGTAATCAGCGTATCCAGCGCATTCTGGGCTGTCGTGATATAAGCCTGGGCTGTAGCCTGATCGGTAATGGCTGCCGTAGCTGAACCATTCAGACCCAGTGCCGAGGTTGTGTACGATTTGGTCAGATCAACAGTGACCTGATTGTTCGCATTGTTGTCAGCGCCAACCTGGAATGCCAGGGCTCCTGCATATGCTGATTGTCCGCCTGCTGTATACGCGGTTCCAGCAGTAAAGGCTAGAGTATTAGTGCTGGCCGCTGGCGTGCCGCCAGCTGTCGGGGCGGTACTGGTAAAGGTCAAGCCGATAGCAGTAACATTAAGAGCACCTACGGCGGCCTGGGCCGTAATCAGGTTGGTGTTTGCTGAGGCGATCAGAGTGCCATCATTAATGCTATGCAGATCGACACTTGAGGTGATGCTTGTAATTTTACCGGCAGCATCTTGTTGAATGGTGAATGTTGCAGCTTCTGAAAAGAGGGCGCCAGTACTGGCACTGGTTAAGCCGCCTGCGGTTTGGCTGGCTGCCACATTGAGTTCAGCGCCTACAGTAGCTTTTGTTCCGGTCACTGCAGCAGAATTGGCATCAATGCCATTGAGCAGGTTGATGCCATTGTAGTTGGAGCTGTTGGCGATCTTGTCGATGGCCTGTTCCAGCTTGACGCGTTCGCCCTCGATTTTGGCGATGTCATTGGTATTGTTGGCGGAAGATGCCTGGGTGGCCAGTGTCTGGATGCGTACGATCATGTTCTGGATTTCGTTCACACCGGCATCGGCCATTTTTACCATTGCTGTTGCCTGCGAAGCATTCTGTGATGCTGCAGCCAGGCGGGATGACTGGGCGTCAAGCTTGGATGCAATGGCATAGCCCGCCGCATCGTCGGCTGCGGAGTTAACGCGGAAACCCGAAGACAGCCGTTCCAGCGAACGGTTCATATTTGCGCTATTGGTATTGAGGTGTTTCAGTGCTGTGATTGCAGCGGTATTGGTTTGTACGGTCATTGCCATAATGTTCTCTCCTTAGTGTTGTGTTCCGTGAACGACATCCTGCCCTGTCACGTTCAGGGGATTTGCCCCTGCAGAGAGTTGTATCGCCGACAGTAAAGTGGACTTTAGTATTTTTTTTATCCGGGCTGTTGCTGTCCATCAGCAATAGCAGATCAAGCAAGATGCAGGCCATCGAACATCGGGGTCGAATGTGCTTGATTGCATGTCTGTGCTTTTCTAGTTTGCCGCATTCAGATGTGGAGCCGGGGGAGGGCATATGATTGAAATGGTACTGGCGGTGACGGTAATTCTGTATCTGGCGTTGCAGGTTGAAGACCGGCTGAAAATACCATCGCCCCTGTCACTGATTGCCTTTTCGTTTGTGGCCCATTTGATGATGCCCGAGGTGGAATTTGCCGCCGATGCGGAAAAGTTTGCCGCTATTGTGTTATTATTGTTGCCCATTCTGCTGGTGGCGGATTCTCTTGAGCTGCGCCTTGGTGATCTGAAAGAACATGCGCTCAGTCTGTTTTATCTTGCTGTTGTTGCAGTGGTACTGTCTGTGCTTACTGCGATTCTTCTCGGAGACTGGTTGTTCGGCCCATATGACCTGTCGGTGCCGGCCATTATTGTGTTGTTTGCCATGGTGCTGGCAACCGACCCTGTTTCTGTTGTGAGTATTTTTTCCAAGTTTGAGCTGCCGCACAGACTGAAAATCCTGGCTGAGGGTGAGAGCCTGTTCAATGATGCTACCGCCCTGATTGTGTTCGTGTTTGTTGGGCTTTATGCGCTGGATGGCGGGGAAATTACGGGGGGATATATTGCCCAGACCAGTTTGGTTGTCGTATTGGGCTCTGCCTTGCTGGGGGTGTTGATTGGTTATCTGGGGCTGTTTGCACTGAAAACAACTGCCAATCGTATTGCGGAGATGATGGTTGTGATCATGACAGGATATGGCGCATTTTATCTGGCCGAACACTTTTATTTGCTGCTGAACCTGATGGGAGGGCATTCCCATTTACATTTTTCAGGTATTCTTTCATGCATTGCTGCTACAGTGACTGTTCACCACTGGATGACGCAGGCGATGGACGACGAAGATGTCGAAATGAAGGAAGAACAAAAGCAACTGGAGCAGGCCGCCGCCGCTAGCGCGCCCGGCAAAAACCTGATTGCGGGGGTTATGGCTAAAATCAAGGTGACATGGGATGAAAAACAAAGGCATTTGCGTACCCAGGAAGATATTCAGCTGCTGGCACTGGTTGCCAATACCATCCTGTTCGTGGCCATGGCTGAGATCGTGAATTTTTCACTGCTGTTACAATACAGCAAGGAGATTCTGATTATGTTTGTGGCCACCACCGTGATTCGCGCTGCAATGATGGCCAAGTTCGCGGTTATTACCAATCAGACGGATAAGATGACCAATATCAATTTTCGCTGGTGGGGTGTGTTGACATTTGCCGGCATTAAAGGCGGCTTGTCGATTGTGATGTTGTCGATGATTTCGGAGAGTTTTCCGCATCTCGATATGTTCAAGGCGGTTGTAATTGGGGTGATTATCCTGTCGACATTCATATATGCATTGATTCTGTTGATACTGATCGGCCGAAACAGGGAGGCATTCAAGCGGGAAAAAGAAGCGGAGGCTCATTAACCCGGCCTATCCATACTATCCATAATACTGCCGCGCCCTGACTTGTTCGTTTGCCCGCAACGAATCCTTCGTGCTCCAGGGCGCTTTCCCTGCGCAAGCGCATCCACCAGTCAGTCGCCGTAAGCACTGCTACGGATTTATTCCTTGCAGTCCGTTGTGAATCCATGATGAGATTTTACTGATCTGAAAGCCGGTGAATACCCGGCAGCTTTTCCGGCATGTTTCTTGCTGACTGTTGATTGTATGTTTACTTCAGGTGTGAATACAGCGGGTCAGGTTGTGAATCCCGCCATTTCGGAGGCTGCTGATACAGCACGCTTTAACCGGCTGTTTGAGCGCGTGGCCTTGCAGCAGGGATTGTCATTTTATCAGGCTCCCTCACGGGAGTATGTCATAAAACTGGCGGCGATGCTGAGTGCGCAGATGTCCCGTACGAGCTACTTCTCTGGTAGCAGCCAGGGAGAGGCAGGTGTCCTGCGGGAAAGCACCCTGTCCATGCTGAAAGCCCGCAGTCAATTTTCCAGTGCGGTGATGCGTACTGAGCATGATCAGCAAAAAACGACAATGATAATCCAGAAGCCGAGTGCGGTGATGCGTACTGAGCATGATCAGGTTGCCTCTGTTGCTGTCCGGGAGTCCGCTCCGCGCCGGTTTGATGCGGGGGAGGCTGGCTATAGCCCGGTGATTCATGAAGTTGCCGAAAAATACGGGCTTGACCCTGCCCTGATCCATTCTGTTATTGCGGTAGAGAGTGATTTTCAGGCTGATGCGGTCTCGCCTGTCGGCGCGCAGGGACTGATGCAGCTCATGCCTGCAACAGCCGCTGAACTGGGGGTGACGGATCCATTTGATGCAAAACAGAATATTGAGGCTGGCAGTCGTTACCTGTCTCGATTGCTGGAGCGCTATCATGGCGATCTGCCACTGGCACTGGCGGCCTATAACTGGGGTATGGGCAATGTAGAGCGTCATCCGCAGCGTATGCCGGAAGAAACAAGGCAATACATTGTCAAGGTGATGTCGAAGATGGATGAGATGCAGGTTGCATAAGGTGCTGTTAATATGAAATAAACAACGCGCCTGCATGGCTTTCCACGTCATGATAAAATTCATATCATGGGGTGGGAAAAGCCCATGCGCGTTAAGGGGAGGGTGATAATGAGGGCTGGGTTGGCGATTGATCTTTCGCAAAAAATGGGAATTACCCCGAAACTGACACAAAGCTTGAAGGTGTTGGCAATGGGGCAGATGGAGCTGGAAGGTTTTCTGGAAGAAATGCTGTTAACGAATCCCCTGCTGGAGAGTAATGGATCGGTATCGGATGTGATGAGTTTCGAGGGTGATTACAGGGATGTCTCCGATCAGGCCGGTGATGCAGATGCTGATTCCCGCTGGGAAGATTATTATTTTTCCAGGCAGCCGACAGAAGCTGATTCAGGTGTGGATTGGTCGCTGAATGTGGCCGATGAAATATCTTTGAATCAAAAACTGTTAAACCAGCTTGAATTGCAACCGATGCGCACTCAAGACAGGGATATTGCCATTGCAATTGTCAATGCGCTGGATGAGGACGGTTTTTTTCGTGCCGATATCGAGGAAACAGGGCGGATGCTCAAGGTTGATGCCCGGCATGTGAAGTTTGTTCTGGAGAAGTATATTCATCAGCTTGAGCCTGCCGGCATTGGTGCAAGATCCATGCTGGAATGCTTTTTATTGCAGTTGGATAGCTCAAGCGATGAAGATGCTCTGGCCAGAGAGATTCTTATCCACCATATCGACAATATCGATATGGATGATGAGGACATGGCCCGGGCGTTGGGGCGATCTGTAGGGGAGATTACCAGTGCGAGGTCGAGGCTGAAACGCCTGGATCCTTTTCCCGGACATGAGATGCGGACGGATCAGTTATACGTCAGGCCGGATATCGTTTTCCGCAAGGGTGAAAAGGGTGAAGTGGATGTCGAAGTTCTTGATCATTTCAGTAATCGTCTCGAGTATGTTAATCATTGGAAAGGCGTGCGCTGGAACGACAGGGACAGGGCTTTTATGAAGAATGCCATGCAGGAGGCCAAGTGGTTGCTCAGTGCTATTCATCAGCGAATGAGTACGATGGAAAAAGTGGCTTTGTGTTTGCTTGAGCGCCAAAAGAATTATTTGTTGTACGGTCCTCTTGGACTGAAGCCATTGACTTTGATGGATGTGGCAAATGATATCGGTATGCACGAGTCCACTGTGTGCCGGGCCATCAGTGGGAAATATGCCAAAACGCCAATGGGTATAGTGGATTTAAAATCCTTTTTTTCTGCCGGCCTTGCAACCAAAAGCGGTGGCATGATATCGGTGCGTAAAGTGCAGGAATATGTACGTATGTTTATTTCAACTGAGCCGTCACATAAGCCGATTTCAGATCAGGCAATAGCCGACAGGCTTGCTATGCAGGGGATCGTTGTTGCCAGAAGAACCGTGGCCAAGTATCGTGAGGCTATGGGGATATTGCCGACCAGCAAACGTCGCTGTCGCAAGCATTAGATCTAGCACTAGATAGGAAAACTTCAGGGGTAGGATACAGGGAGGTACAATGTTTCACCAAGTTTTATTTTCGCGCCAGGCGATTTTGAATCGTGGATACGATGTGATGGGATATGAGTTGAGCTGTCACCTGGATGGCCGCATGGAAGCAACGGAGAATGACAAGCGCATGACGGCTTTTCTGCTTGATGTGGGGGTTGAGAAGATTGCAGGGAAGAAACGGGCGTTTCTTGAAGTGGATGCTGCGTTTATCGAACAGGCATTCGCGGAACTATTGCCGCCGGAGCGTGTTGGTTTGATCGTGCCTGCATGTGTCACCCAGCTATGTTCCGTTGATGATGCAGAGAAACTGAATGCTCTGGGCTATCCATTGGTGATTGATCTGCAGGATGGAGAGCAGGCTGATGAACGGTGGCTGGAGTTGGCAAAACATATCCGCATTCATATTGGGCAAATGGACTTGATCAAACAATTGCGTGCGCACATCGGCAGCATGATCATTGCCGGTGTCGATGATTATGAAGGCTATCATAGTCTTAGTGGGTTGGGGGCAGGTTTCTTTCAGGGTACATTTTTCAGTAAACCGGATTTGACAGCCGAACAGCCGGAGGGTGCGTCAAGAGCATCCGTTCTGAATGCCATGCAACAAATTGTCCGGGCTGATTCTCTGGAAGAGATAGAAGCGGTATTGTTGCAGGATATGGACCTTTCATATCGCATGTTTAAGCTGATTAATTCAGCTGCATTCGGTTTTCAGCGGGAAATTGATTCTGTAAGCCAGGCCGTTGCACTATTAGGAAAAAAACGTATCCAGCTATGGTTAACGACTCTTTCTTTTTCATCACTGAACGACAGCAAGCCTTCCGAGCTCATGCATACGGCGTTGGTGCGAGGGAGAATGATGGAATTGCTGGCCGAACGTGATGGACATGCACACCCTTCGGATATTTTTCTGGTCGGGATGTTTTCCCTGCTGGATGCCATGCTGGACCAGCCCATCGAAAATATTCT
>JAJRTX010000147.1 GCA_021545665.1 Zetaproteobacteria bacterium | reverse complement strand
GAACTGTAGCAGCCAGAGATTCTGGCAAATAAACAGATAATTATCTGCACCAAAACTGAATTAATAAAGGAATAGCATGGAATATGAAGTTGTAGATGCGCTCGCAACCCCTGGCGGTCGTATGGCCTTATTGTCCAGGACCGAGGTGACCAAGCTGCTGGATACCAGCCAGGGCGGATTGTATGAGCTGTTCCGAAACTGCTCACTGGCAGTACTCAATTCAGGCAGCTCACTGGATGATGGTAAAGAGTTGCTGGAGCGCTACCCGACATTTGATATTCGAATCATCCAGGAAGAGCGAGGCATAAAACTGGATGTCATGAATGCACCTGCACATGCATTTGTAGACGGTAAAATGATCAAGGGGATAAATGAACACCTGTTTTCCGTCTTGCGCGATGTTGTATTTGTAAATGATGATATAAACGATAACCAGACCTTTGACCTGAGCGCATCTGAAGGCATTACCAATGCGGTCTTCCATATTATGCGTAATGCGAATGTGCTTCGAGTTGGCTCTAACCCCTGTCTGGTAGTGTGCTGGGGCGGACATTCTATCAAACGCAATGAATATGACTATACCAAGGAAGTAGGATACGAAATGGGGCTGCGTGGTCTTGATATCTGTACAGGGTGTGGCCCAGGCGCAATGAAGGGGCCTATGAAGGGTGCCACTATTGGACACGCCAAACAGCGAATATCCGGTGGCCAATATCTGGGCATTACCGAGCCGGGTATCATAGCGGCCGAGTCGCCCAATCCGATTGTGAATGATCTGGTTATTATGCCTGATATCGAAAAGCGACTTGAGGCATTTATCCGAACCGGACATGGAGTAGTGGTCTTTCCCGGCGGTGTTGGCACAGCAGAGGAGATTCTGTATATCCTCGGTGTATTGCTCCACCCAGATAACAAGGACTTGCCGTTCCCGCTGGTTTTTACGGGTCCCGAGAGTGCCAGAGAGTATTTTGTCGGCATAGACCGGTTTATTGCAGATACACTGGGCGTAGAGGCACAGCAGCTATACAAAATCATTATTAATGACCCGGTACAGGCTGCGCGTGAATTACATTCCGGGATAGAACAGGTGCGCGAGTACCGAAAGAAACATGGCGATGCATACTATTTCAACTGGATGCTGGAAATAGACAAGGAGTTTCAGATACCCTTTGTCCCCACGCACGAGAATATGAGCAATCTGGCATTACATAAAGACCAGGAGGCCCATACACTGGCCGCTAATCTGCGCCGTGTTTTTTCCGGAGTTGTGGCTGGCAATGTAAAAGCAGAAGGCATCCGGGCAATCGAGCAGCATGGCCTGTTCGAAATCAGGGGAGATGCGAGCATAATGGACCCGGTGGATACCTTACTGGCCACTTTTGTAGCACAAAATCGAATGAAACTGCCGGGTAAAGAATATATACCCTGTTATCACATCACGAGTTAACGGCCTCTGCGGGTTTTGCCAGACATTGTGACATCACGTTACGCAAGGTAAGACCAGAACCATGATTATATTTATATAATAATCAATATGATAGCATTATTTTTCTGCGCAGCAGGCAAATCTCAACCGATTTTTCTCTACTGTATACTGGTTGTAGGCGTATTGTAGAAACGACCTAAAAAGATTTGCCTAAGCTATTATAATATGTATATTATTATGTCCCCTGGTTGACTAACTGCTGGTGGTAACAATACACAGAAAAATCATAGTGCTTGTTCTATATTACTAACTATGTGTAAGCGGTCAGTAAGTTGGCCAATAAATTCCCGAATATTTATCAAGTTTTATGTGTCGTAGTCGTTACCTTATGTAACCTTCGGGATTTGAAATCGATGTATTATAATTCGCTCCAGGGCTATAGAAACTGGAACGATTTCAGATGCGTACTAAATAATACTTATTTGATATTAATGGAAACACAAAATTCAATAACCGATTCTGGCATTGCCAGAATGACTGGATTACGAAATGCCAGCCGCATCGTCATCATTGACGACCAAAGGCTGGGCCGTGTCCTGTTGCAAAGATTGTTAAGCAGTATGGATCCCACTTTTCAGATTATCGATTTCGATAACCCGGTGGAGGCACTGGACTGGATATCAAATCATCCCCCCGATCTCGTTCTTACCGATTACAGAATGCCTGAAATGAATGGTGTCGAGGTGACGCATCGTTTTCGGCAGCTTCCCAACTGCCATGATATTCCACTGGTGATTGTTACCGGGATCGAGGATCGCGATATTCGCTATCAGGCATTTGAAGCGGGGGCAACTGATTACCTCATCAAGCCGATTGACCATCAGGAATGTCGTGTTCGCATACGTAACCTGTTACTGATGCACCACCAGCACAAATTTATTGCCAAAAGAGCAAAAGAGCTGGAGCACCTGGTCGAACAGGCAACCCAGGATGTTCGTATAAGAGAACAGGAAACCCTGATGCGTCTGGCCAAGGCCGGTGAATATCGTGATGAAGAGACCGGCAACCATGTTATCAGAATGGCACGTTATTCGCGCCTGATTGCTGAAGCACTTGGCTTGTCCGAGCATGAATGCCAGATGATCGACATGGCTGCACCCATGCATGATATCGGAAAAATTGGTGTGCCGGATGCGATATTGCTTAAGCCTGGCAAGCATACCTCAGAAGAATTTGAACAGATGAAAAAACATACCGTTATCGGTTATGAAATACTGAAAGACAGCCCATCTGATTTCCTGCAAATGGGTGCTGTCATCGCCCTTGGTCACCATGAAAAATTTGATGGCAGCGGATACCCTCAGGGACTATCGGGTACGGATATACCACAGCAAGCTAGAATTGTTGCTGTTGCAGATGTTTTTGATGCGCTGACTACGGTTCGTCCATATAAAAAAGCATGGGCCGTTCAGGAAGCATTTGAATACATTCGGGCAGAACAGGGGAAACATTTTTGTCCGGACTGCGTTGATGCCTTCTTTGGCAATCAAAAAAAGATCATGGAAGTCTATACGAATCTGCGAGACGAAAAAGACAAGTAGTCTGCATCGGATACACAACCTATGAACTCATTTTCGGGAATAATCAGTAAAATTAAAAAACGTTGCCAGGATTGCCCCGGCAAGGAGCATGAACAGGCTCTGTTAAGGGTTATCATTGGCGCGCTGGTATTTTCTTATCTTATCGCTTCACACCTGCATGCCGGACTCGAACTTACCATAACAGCGGGTCTGATTGTATCAGGCATTTTTTCACTGTTTTCAGTAGTACAACTTGCTGCCATCATCCGTAATCCAAATAAAGCTATTATCAGGCGTGCCGTCTCCATGCTGGCTGATAATACCGCACTATCCGTTACGCTCTATCTGACCGGGGCATATGGCGCAGCATTATTCCCGCTCTATTTATGGATCACCATGGGTAATGGTTTTCGTTTTGGGCTCAATTACCTGTATTCCAGTATGATCCTTAGCGTCATTGGCTTTTCTATTGTCGCCACCACCGTAGAATTCTGGCTTGCGATACCTATTCTGTCTGCGGGCTTGCTGGTTGGACTAATTGTCTTGCCTATGTATGCCTCTAAATTGATTCGAAGATTAAACGAGGCAGTTAAAAAGGCCAACGAGGCTAACAAGGCAAAAAGCCAGTTTTTAGCCAATATGACACATGAGCTAAGAACACCATTGAATGGCATCATCGGTATGAGTGACATACTGCTTGATACGCCATTGAACAGCGAACAAAAAGACTTCGCCGAAACGATCAGTAACTCAGTCTATACCCTGTTGTCACTGATTGAGAATATACTGGATATCTCCAAGGTAGAAGCCGGTAAGCTGGAAATTGAAAAGACAGATTTTGATTTGCATGAGCTACTGGGCAGTACCTTTAAAATGATGCGGGTTCAGGCAAGCCAGAAAAAAATTGATCTTAACCTGCATATCCAGCCCGAATTGCCTTTCAGGCTAAGCGGTGATCCACATCACCTGCGCCAGGTCTTTATCAATCTTATTGGTAATGCGATCAAATTTACAGAGCAGGGCAGGGTTGACATCAATGCTCACATGCTTGAACGGGATGATAACAAGGTGCTTATCCGGTTTGAAGTTGTCGATACCGGTATTGGTATTCCGGATTCGGCACAGAAAAAGATTTTCAAAAGCTTTACCCAGGCTGATTCATCCACTACACGTACATATGGTGGTACGGGCCTGGGTACAACTATTTCAAAAAAACTTGTAGAACTAATGGATGGCACAATCGGGGTAGAAAGTCAGTCAGGTGAAGGAAGTTGCTTCTGGTTTAATTTGCCATTTCCTGTTCAGGATTTTGAAAGTGAAATTCATGCGAATGATATTAACCTGTCGAATGTATTACTGATATCAGACCCGGGTCCGCAACAGGAATGGATTACAGATGTACTGGCTGGATGGGAAATGCAGACGGTTACCACCTCCAGTCCCACAGAGGCATTTTCGAAAATCAACGATGGGCTCAGGGAACAGAATCCATTCGCTACCATAATAATTAACAAGCCATTGCTGGATATTGATGCCTTCCAGTTTGCCTCTGCCTTGCGTCACAAGTCTATATTGAAACACCTGTCACTGATTCTTGTCTCTCACGGAATTGACAGTGAAACCACTCAGTCATTACTTGATGCCGGCTATGCCTGCGTACTGAAATCACCCATCGATAAAACCCTGTTGTTTAACACCATGCATGCAGCTGCACAGATGGTATCCTGCCGCGATAATCGAATTGTGGATTTTGGTGCACGTATTGCCAGTGAGAAAAGTGCACATAATCTGAAAATTCTTGTTGCCGAAGACAATATGACCAACCAGAAGGTCATTGAGCGTGTACTGGAACGGGCCGGGCATAATGTAGATCTGGTTAATAATGGTGAAGAGGCACTGGACATTCTGGAGAACCAACGATATGACCTGATTATTCTGGACATGCAAATGCCTGTGATGGGCGGAATTCAGGCAACCAAGCTGTATCGTTTTATGCACCCGGATAATATCAAAACACCGATAGTCATATTGACTGCCAATGCCACTACCGAAGCAAAAAAAGAGTGTGAAGAAGCGGGTGTCGATTCCTACCTGACCAAGCCGATCGAAACGCGTACATTACTGGATGTTATCGACAGACTAACCATGAATAAAACACCTCTCATGATCACTGAAAAACAGTCTGCTACATCTGTGGAGTACAAACAGACAAACCTTGAAGATCAGCCTGTGTTAAATATCGCTGCACTCAGAGATCTTGAGTTACTTGACCATGACAACACTTTTGTCTATGAGCTGTTACAGGGTTTTATTCGAGACGGCAACGCACTGCTTGACGACCTTCAGCAATCCCTGGAAAAAGGCGATGTAATCGATTTTAAACACAATGCTCATGCGCTCAAGGGGAATGCCGGCACAGTAGGGGCCATACGTCTATTCAAGGCCTGTTATAACTGCGAGAAGCTGGATCCTGATGATTTCCAGACACATGCCCACACCAACATGGAAACCATCCGTCAAGAGTTCTCTGTCGCCTGTTCAAAACTGATTGAGTATTTGAAACAGGTCAAGAAAAATAAACGCAACTAAACGAACTGTATATTGCTACAGCTTATTCTGTGCTCGCACCAGTCGGTCCATCATACGTAAATCCCTGTTACCCAGTTTCAAGGCGGTATCAACCCAGATTTTAATAATATCGATTAATTCTGCATATTCAATGGGGTGGAAACGCTGTCTGACCTTCTGTAGGGCCTGGCGAGTATTACGTGTGCGATTATGCTGCTTGATGTAAGTCTGGAGTGCCTTTTCACCTTCACCGTCTTCAGCCAGTACGTCGACTATACCCATTTCAAACAATTCTTCAGCAAGATAGACTTTTCCACTGAGTATCAGTTGTTCCGCTTTCTGGATACCAATGCGTCTGGCCAGCAGGCTGTAGGCACCCATACCCGGGAACAGATTAAACAGAACTTCAGGCAAACCCATTTGAGCGCTGCGTTCCGCAATCAGAACGTTACTTGACATGGCGGCCTCAAAACCACCACCCAGTGCTGTTCCCTGTACCAGGGATATGGTGGTTACCTGGCTATCCAGATTGATAATATTTGGATAGAGCACATCAATACAACCCTGGGCATATTTCATCAGCGTATCTCTATCACGACTGAGTATCGCTGTCCTGAAGTGATCCAGGTCACCCCCCAGGTTAAATACATCAGGGTTTTCAGATGACAGTACGACATAACGAATATCCGGATCTTCATTTTCTGGCAATTCCGAAAAGTAATCGGTAATTGATTGCTGGAATGATCTTATTTCATGTAACAGGGTAGGGGTAAAGCAGGGGCGTGGATTTGAATTCATTGAACTACGAATTGTGTGACGATCCTTATCGAAGTACACAACAAGTTGGCTGTATTGTGAATCAAATTCCTGGTTGGTCTGGTTAATATAAGCACTGCTTGAAGTCATAGTATTCTCCTTAACATCTATTAAATTATGGACTCGATCTCTATTTAGGCAAGGATCATGCCTACACGCAGTATAAATACTTATATGACTGATGCGTGTACCTAGATCAATATAAATAAAGATTGCACAGCTTTTCAACAAAATCCGTGAAGCGGTTCGTAATAATATTGTGGGTATTCTTTATGCTGACTTTTTTTATTGATATGTGAGTCAGGCATAAAAATTTCATGGCATAAAAATTATTTATTGCTACGCTAAGGTCATGCGTGTAAGTCCATGATATCATCCTGTTTAATCGGTGTGTGGCATGATATTGCCGGCAAATACTTGCAGTCTGGTGTTAATTACCGGAATTATGATTCCGTTTACCATACAAATAGAATGTATTATAAGTATTTATTATGACCAATAAACAATCTATG
>JAJRTX010000146.1 GCA_021545665.1 Zetaproteobacteria bacterium | reverse complement strand
CCAATAAATCTAATCATTCTTTTCATGGTGACTCACCTCCTTGATTATGGCTCTGCCTTATCAGCAAAGTCCGGTAAGGATAATCCACGTACCTCAAGGGTGGTGAGTCATCCCTTTCAAGAGGGAGCCATGATGTCTAATGCAATCCCTGAAATGGCGTGTGTTAGCGGATCCATGTCGGAATACTTTTTAGTAGATCCTTCCAGTTTGCACCGGGCGTGATCTGTCCTCCGCATACTGCATGTTTGGCCCCGGTAACTTCAGGCAGGGTGTTGTTTTCCCCCATTAATGTCTGACGCGCCAGAATAGCAAAACAAACAGCTTCAACGGCCTGCGGCGGAATGCCGATGGCTTCTGTGCTGTCCATCTGAACTGGGGAGAGTTGCTCCTTCAGCTGGTGCATCAGGTGTGTATTGCGTACTCCACCACCACAGACAAACCATTGAGTGACTTCATCCGGAAAATATTCCCTGGCGTTGATGATACTCTGCACTGTAAATGCACTGGCGGTGGCCATGCGATCAGCGTTGCAGAGATCAGGCCATTCAATTATCTGATCAACTACCTGTACTCCGAATTCCTCACGTCCTGTAGATTTGGGTGGGGGACAATGCAGAAATGGATAAGCCATCAATGCATCAAGCAGAGATGTGCAGATATCACCAGTGGCGGCGAGTTCACCTTGCGGATCATAGCTGTGCCTGCCGTTGCTGAGTCTCAGCATTAGTCCATCCATTACCATATTGCCGGGCCCGGTATCAAATCCGATTACATCACCATTGGCCCCCAGCCAGCTGATATTGGCAATGCCGCCGATATTGATGATGGCAGTGTTATGATTCTCTGAGGAAAAAAGTTGGCGATGGGCAAAGGGCACCAGCGGAGCACCCTGACCACTTGCGGCCATGTCACGGCTACGAAAATCGGAGATCGTGGTAATCCCTGTTTTTTCTGCAATGGCGGCGGCACTGCCGATTTGTAGTGTGAACGGATACTGTATCTGAGGGCGGTGGCGTATCGTTTGACCATGGCAGCCAATAGCGGCTATATTTTGTATCCTTAATTCTGACTGTTCGATACTTTCTAATACTGCTTTGCCAATGGTTTCTCCCAAAATCCTGTCGAGTTCACCCATGCTATCTATTTCATTCAGGCCATCCATGGCTTTCGGGGTATCGCCCCGTCCTGTGGCCGTACAATTTCTCTGTCCTGAAACATTGTTATTCATGCCGGGTGAAGCAAGGCGTAGAATTGACTCACGCAATTTTTCAGGCATGGGATATTCCATAAAATGCAGCAGTTCCGGTTTCTCAGCAAAGCGGACGAGGGCAATATCAATGCCATCACAGGATGTGCCGGTCATCACGCCAATAAATAAAGACGGGTTTCGCATGGGAGCAGGCTAGCCGAGTAAGGGATGGGCTGTCATGTTTTAGCAACTGCTTATACACTTCGCAGCAGGAATTGGAGTGATCATGCACATTACAGAACAAATGGAACTGTTGAGCCGTGGAGCGCTGGAGATTTTGCCGGCTGGTGGACTGGAG
Source organism: Zetaproteobacteria bacterium (assembly GCA_021545665.1). Next base: position 2,744 of record JAJRTX010000146.1, on the reverse strand, counting down.
GCCAAGCTGAAGCTGGCGGACAAGGAGGGCAGACCCTTACGCGTCAAGGCAGGCTTTGATCCGACTGCGCCGGATTTACATTTGGGGCATACTGTTTTATTAGAAAAACTGCGCCAGTTTCAGCATTGCGGCCATACCGTTGTTTTTCTGATTGGAGATTTTACCGGCACTATTGGTGATCCGACCGGCAAGAATGAGACCCGACCGCCATTGACCCATGACGAAGTGCTGCTTAATGCTGAATCCTATAAGGAGCAGGTATTCAAAATTCTCGATCCGGCCCAGACTGAAGTGCGCTTTAATTCCGAATGGCTGGGCAACCTGACGGCCGCCGACCTGATTCGCATTGCCGGTAAGGCGACTGTGGCCCGCATGCTTGAGCGCGATGATTTTGAGAAGCGCTATAAAGGTGGGCAGTCCATCGCTATTCATGAGTTCCTTTATCCGCTGGTGCAGGGTTACGATTCGGTGGCGCTTGATGCCGATATAGAACTCGGCGGTAATGACCAGAAGTTCAATCTGCTGATGGGTCGCCAGCTTCAGGATGCTTACGGAAAAGCTCAGCAGGTGATTCTCACTATGCCATTGCTGGAAGGGCTGGACGGCGTCAACAAGATGTCCAAGTCTCTTAATAACTATGTTGGTGTGGCTGAGCCCGCCAAAGAGCAGTTCGGCAAGCTGATGAGCGTGTCAGACGAATTGATGATGAAATATTATGAATTGCTCACGGATGTGGATCTGGATGAGATCAGGGCCAAACATCCGATGGAGGCCAAGAAACAGCTGGCAGCGATAATCGTTGATCGTTTTCATGGTGAAGATGAAGGGCAGAAAGCACGTGAAGGGTTTGAAGCTCAGTTTGCAAAAAAGGAAGTGCCAGATGATGTGCAGGAGCTTGAACTGGCTGCTGAAGAAGGCTCTCTGTGGGTAGTTCGGGCGCTGTCACAGTCGGGGCTGACCACATCCAATGGTGAAGCTATTCGCCTGATTAAACAGAATGCGCTGTCTATTAATGGCGATAAAGTCACCGACAAGGATCACCAGCTTCAACCGGGAGGTCCTTACCTGATCAAGCTGGGCAGGAGGAAATTTCTCAAGCTGATCGTGATCTGATGATGTTTGATGTTGCTGTGATTGGTTGCGGCCCTGCCGGATCAACTGCGGCATATGATCTGGCCAAACAGGGATTGAAAGTGGTCTTGATTGATAAAGAGAAGCTGCCACGCTATAAAGTCTGCGGTGGTGGCATCGTGTTCAGGGCGCGTGAAATGCTGGATGTTGATATTTCTCCGGTTGTCGAGCGTGCGTGTCATGCGGCCAGGGTGACACTGCTCAATAGTGGAATTTCATTTTATGCCAACCGCGATGAACCGATAGTTTCCATGGTCAATCGTTCGGAATTTGACCTGCTGTTAACCAAACATGCGCAACATGCCGGAGCCGAGTTGATGACTGGATTTTTTATTCAGGCGGCAGATTTCAATTACGATTATATCTGTCTGAAAGGCGATAGCGGCCAGATTAAGGCCAAATTTGTGATCGCCGCTGATGGTGTTAATAGCATGATGGCGCGGCTGACCGGCTGGAAAGAAACGCGTCGTCTGGCCCCGGCTGTGGAGTGTGAGCTTGCGGTCAGTGCTGATGTGGTATCGCGCTTTGCAGGCGTTGCACGTTTTGATTTTGATATGCCTCCCAATGGTTACGGCTGGGTGTTTGCAAAAAGTAATCATTTGTCAGTGGGTCTGGGCGGTTTCGGCTTTGGTCGTCAGCACAATCTGAAAACTATATTTTATGAATATACAAAAAAACTGGATATTGATTTGCCGACGGATATGGAAATGCATGGTTATGTAGTTCCTCTGTCGCCGCGCAAGGATGGTTTTGTGCGTAACAGGGTGTTTCTTGTTGGCGATGCGGCAGGTCTGGCCGATCCGGTCAGTGCGGAAGGTATCTCGTTTGCCATTCGCAGTGGTCAGATTGCCGCCGCCGCCCTGATTGATGCGCAGCTTGATGAAGGCGAAGCTGCCTCCTTGTATGAATCGCATCTGGCGGATGAAGTATTGATTGAACTGTCGGCAGGCAGGAAGCTGGCCAGGATATTGTATAGCTCCGGGCAGGCGCGTGAATGGATGATGAAACATTATGGTGAAAATATGACTCAAGCCATTGCCGATATGTATCTGGGCAAGCGCTGCCATCGTACGATGGCGGATTCATTTATCAAGAGGGTTAAATCCGGACGGATTTTTTCCTGACCTCACAAGATTTCCAGTTTTCTGGTGCAGTTAAAATTGCTTTATCAAAAAGGTGTTGACGCACTGGAAACTGGCGATAATGTTCGCCGCCTTCCGCAGCAGGAAAGTGGGCCGAAAGGCCTGAAATCAGGCTGTAGATAAAGAGGTTGACACCTCAATCGGCGGGCTTATAGTTCGCCGCCCGCTTGAGCAGGGCTTGAGCGGATTTGTTCTTTACAATTAGTGATTTTTATTTGAACTGTGGACGTGTTGGATCTTTCCTTCATTGGTTGGATCGACTCTGATACTAAACAGTTCAGCAATGAACGTTAACGTTTATTATTTGAGTTTGATCTAGTGATCAATGTTGGGATCAAAGTAATACTAAGTATCAACTTTCTACGGAGAGTTTGATCCTGGCTCAGAACGAACGCTGGCGGCGTGCCTAACACATGCAAGTCGAACGGTAACAGGGACTTCGGTCCGCTGACGAGTGGCGCACGGGTGAGT
>JAJRTX010000009.1 GCA_021545665.1 Zetaproteobacteria bacterium | reverse complement strand
GGCCATTCCCGACCAAGAGGATTGCCGAACTGGCCAAAAACATTAAAGGCTTCGTGTTCCCTGAAATTAATATGGGTCAGGTGGTCACAGAAGCGGAGCGTGTTGTAGCAGGAGCTTGCAAAGTGGTTCGCGTCACCCACTGCGGTGGTGGCGTACATGATCCCGAAGATATTCTTGCAGCAATCAAGGAGGCAGCCAAGTGAGTGGATGTGGAGACGGATGTGGGGCTACAGTTGATATTGATGTAAGTGAAGGTGCCAGCCTGGAGGCCAGACTGCCGCTGGAAGATTTTCTCAGAATGGATCGCATGCCGCATATTTGGTGCCCTGGTTGTGGCATTGGATCGGTGGTGACTTCATTTGCTGAAGCACTGAAACGTAAAGGTATCGATCAGGACAAGGTGGTTGTCATTTCCGGCATTGGCTGCACCGGCAGGGTGGCCGGATATGTGGCGCTTGATGGTCTGCACACCACTCATGGCCGCGCCATTACTGTGGCCACCGGTATGAAACTGGGCAACCCGGACCTGCATGTTGTGGTGATCAGTGGTGAAGGTGATCTGCTTGGCATTGGTGGCAATCACTTTATTCATGCAGCCAGAAGAAACCTTGATATTACAGTTATTTGCGTTAACAACTTGACCTATGGCATGACCGGCGGACAATCATCGCCAAGCACGCCGCTGTCAGCCAACTCCAGCACCGCCCCCTATGGCAACTTTGATCAGCCCTTCAACTTTCCATGGTTGGCGGAGGCTGCCGGCGCCACTTATGTGGCGCGCTGGAACTCCATGGAAACCCGCCGCGTAACCACAGCCATTGAAGAAGCCATGGAACATAAGGGATTCTCATTCATTGAAGTGATGTCTCCATGCACCACCCTGTATCTGCGCCGCAACCGTCTCGGTGACGGAGTGGACTGGCTCACTTACTTCAAAGAAAGCTCAGTGATTGAACATGACGCTGATACCAGCAAACTGGAAATTGATTTCCAGGGCAAAATTGTGATGGGCAAGTTTGTTGACAATAAAGACAAGATTGAATTTATTGATGCAATGAACCAGCAACTCTCCAATGTGCTTGGCGAGGATTACGTATTATACGGGACGAAAGACGATGAGTGATATTCGATTTTCAGGATTTGGCGGACAGGGCGTAATCAGATGCAGTCTGATTGCCGGTAAAGCTCTATCCATTTATGACGGCAAATTTGCTGCAATGACCCAGTCATTCGGCCCCGAGGCCAGAGGCGGCGCCTGTAGTTCAGGTCTGGTTGTCTCTGACACGCGCATCCTGTATCCCTATCTGGTTTCGGTGGATGTGCTGGTTTCAATGTCGCAGGAAGCTTATGAAAAATACGAGCCTGAAATGTCTGCCAGCGGCGTTTTGATCACCGATGAAGATCTGGTTACATCTCGTGATGCACGTGATCAAATCAAGAAGTATACCATACCAGCAACCCGATTTGCTGAAGAAGTGGGCAACCGGATTTTCACCAACCTGGTTATGCTGGGCTGTTTCACCCGTATTTCAGGCATTGTGAGTCCGGAAGCCATGAAGCAGGCTCTGCCTGGCCTCGTTCCAGACCGTTTCCTGGAAAAAAATATAGTAGCTTTTGATAAAGGCTACGACTACGGCTCAGAACTTCTGGGCGAGTAAGGTGTTGTCATGGCAGTGAAAAAAAGGACAGGCGTTTTTGTATGTAGCTGTGGCTCAAACATAGCTGCTGCAGTCGATTGTGATAAAGTCGCAGAGGATCTCTCTAAATATCCGGGCGTGGTCTTCTCTAAAAGTGAAATCTACATGTGTTCCGATCCGGGACAGTCGGCCATGGCGGACGCTATTAAGGAACATAACCTGGACAGCGTTGTTGTTGCCGCCTGTTCCCCTACCCTGCATGAAACCACGTTTCGTAATGTTTCGATAGAAGGCGGCCTTGATCCTGAAGAGTGCACCATGGCCAATATCCGTGAACAGTGTGCCTGGGTGCATGCCGGTGATATAGACAAAGCGACCAGTAAAGCACTTAAAATTACCAAGGGCGCAGTAGAAAAAGTCCGTCGCAACCTCTCTCTTGAACCGATCAGCGTACCGATAACACGTAAAGCACTGGTGATTGGTGGTGGCATAGCCGGCGTTCAGGCTGCTCTCGATATTGCCGCCAGCGGTACTGAAGTGATTATGGTGGAGAAACAGCCTTCCATCGGTGGCCACATGATCCAGATTGCAGAAACATTCCCCACCATGGACTGTTCGCAATGTATTTTAAGTCCAAAAATGGTGGAGTTATCCAAGAATAAACTGATCACCCTGCATGTGATGTCCGAAGTTGAAAATATTTCCGGCAGTGTAGGTAATTTTAGTGTTAAAATTCATAAAAAACCAACTTATGTCTATCCTGATTTGTGCAAACTCTGCGATGATTGTACTGCTGTATGTCCTACTGTGGTGCCTCATGAAGAGGAAATGGGACTGGTTGACCGGCGTGCAATCTATATTCCCTTTGCCCAGGCTATTCCAGCTTCATTTACCCTTGATGTTGATGCCTGCCTTGGCCTCGACCCCATTGCCTGCGGCAAGTGTGCCGATGTGTGTGAAGCTGAGGCAATTGATTACGATATGCAGCCTCAAACATGGGAAGAGCAGGTTGGTGCCATTGTCATAGCCACAGGTTATGATCTGTATGGTAAAGAAAACCTTGGTGAATATGGTCATGGCAACTATGAAGATGTGCTGGACGGCCTGCAGTTTGAAAGGCTGTGCTCAGCCTCCGGCCCGACAGAAGGCAAGATCATGCGCCTGTCTGATCACAAAGAGCCCAAATCTGTTGTATTTATTCAGTGTGCGGGTTCCCGCGATCCCGAAAAACACTGTTCCTACTGTTCCAAAATCTGCTGTATGTACACTGCAAAACATGCCCAGCTTTATAAGCATAAAGTACCTGATGGCCAGGCTTATATCTTCTATATTGATATTCGTGCCGGCGGCAAGGGTTATGAGGAATTTGTACAAAGAACGGTTGACAAAGAAGGCGTGGTTTATCTGCGCGGCAAGGTTTCCAAGGTTTATCAGGAAGACGGTAATATGATCGTTCAGGGCGTTGACACCCTGTCCGGCATGGCTGTTGAGATTGAGGCCGATATGGTTGTTCTTGCCACCGCCATGCAACCTTCATTCAGCACCAATAAATTAGCTAAAACATTGAAAATAGCACAGGACAAAGATGGCTGGCTGTCTGAGGCCCACCCCAAGCTGAGGCCTGTCGAGTGCGTCACTGCCGGCATGTACCTTGCCGGATGTGCTCAGGGACCGAAAGATATTCCGGAAACGGTTGCTCAGGCCAGTGCCGCTGCGGCCAAGGCCATTATTCTGCTGTCAAAGGACACACTCTATCAGTCTCCAACCGTGGCCAAAACGAGGTTAAGTCACTGCACCGGTTGTGGTATGTGCGTTGATGTCTGTCCATATAACGCCATCAGTTACATGCAAAATGGTCAGGTTGAGGTTAATCCAGCCTTATGTACCGGCTGTGGAACCTGCACGGCCACATGTCTCAGGGATGCTATCAGTGTGGCCAATTACTCTCAGGGGCAGGTTCATGACATGATTGCTGCAGCGTTAGGAGATTAATAGAGATGGCAAATGAAGATTACGAACCCAAAATTGTAGCGCTGCTGTGTAAATGGTGCTCATCGGCAGGCTCTGACCTTGCGGGCATCTCCAGAACACAGTATCCATCCAATGCCACGCCGATTATGGTGATGTGTTCGGGCAGTGTATCACCGCTGTATATTCTGACCGCCTTCAAAAAAGGGG